>JAAYEV010000226.1 GCA_012728565.1 Clostridiales bacterium | reverse complement strand
CACACGGGTTGGTGCTTTCTATCTCCCCTATCCCCTTTAAGACGTTGTATTCGTTCATCCTGTCTATGAATATAATTCCGGGCTCGCCGTTTTTCCATGCCATTTCAACAATCAGGTCAAACACTTCCCTTGCGTCCAGGTACTGTGTCACGCTGCCGTCCTGGGGATTCACCAGGGCGTATTCTTCGCCCGCTTCCACCGCCCTCATAAACTCTTCGGTTACGGCCACCGAGATATTGAAGTTTGTGATGTCCGTGTTTTTGCTCTTACACTTAATAAACTCCAGTATATCCGGGTGGTCCACCCGTAGGATGCCCATATTGGCGCCCCTTCGTACGCCCCCCTGCTTTACCGCCTCGGTGGCGGCGTTAAAAACCTTCATAAAACTTACCGGTCCCGAAGCGACGCCGCCGGTGGAATTAACCGTTGCTCCGGCCGGGCGGAGTCTTGAAAAACTAAAACCCGTACCCCCGCCGCTTTTGTGTATTATAGCCGCCTGCTTAATCGCATCGAATATTCCCTCCATCGAATCCTCCACCGGCAGCACAAAGCATGCGGAAAGCTGGCCCAGGTCCTTTCCCGCATTCATCAGGGTGGGGGAATTGGGTATAAACTCAAGATTGGTCATCATCCTGAAAAAGGCATCCTCCAGCTCGGCGACATCCACCCCGGTATCATAACCGGTTTCCGCCGACGCCACCGCATGGGCCACCCTCCGGAACATCTCCTCCGGGGTTTCTATGACCTCGCCGTCTTTGTTCTTGGTCAGGTACCTTCTTTCCAGGACTTTTACTGCGTTTTCCGAAAGCTGCATATGTACACCCCCGTGCTACATATAGTATGTCACCTAAAATATTGGTACAATATATTGTATCACCGGGGATTTTTGGTGTCAATTGGCAAATTACCTCCCGTCTCCGGGCGTTTCATTAACTAAAAACAGGGAGCCATGCTCCCTATTCCTTTTCCTGTATTTTTTCCTGTTTGCTGTACACGTCCCCGGCTGTCGGTCCCGGGCTTTCCCCGCCGGTGTACCCGGCCCGCCGGCTGGACCCTCCCTTTAGGGTCGGCCCGTCCTCCGAACCAAATTCGGTGTTAAATTTCCGGTTACCTCTTTTAATCATCGAAACAATCCTATTAATAATGCTGCTTTCACCCATGCCGGTCTTTATCCCTCCCGAATCATGATTTTATATTATTTTTTCCTCAATCCCGGATTCTATTATAAAAGAAAGCTTTCGCTTTATTATGACGATGGGGATATTACCCGGCAGGAAATTCTAAAGGGGACATCCCTTGGCCATTTAGCAACAACCAATACAAAGGAATGTCCCCTTTTCTTTATTAAGCCATAGCATGTTCCTCGGCCCTAATCCTTTAGCAGCGCCCCTTCGGTATAGTAATTCCCTGCATTCCACAAAAGCCATTCCTCCACGCCGGAATCATAGGTGGCCTGTATCTGTTCCCTCACCTGTTTGCGCCCATAGACCTGGTAACCGTCCTTCAAGTAGCTGGCGGTAAAGTCCTGCAACCACGGCCTCAAAATGGCCTTTCCGCCCTTGTGATCCACGGCTTCCATCCTTTTAACCGCTGTGCTGATACTGGTGTATACAATTTTGTAAGGCTCAAAGTCCGGATAGCTAACACCGTAGACTCCCGGATAGTAATGGGACGGGTAAACCATGGGACACAATATGTTGGTACTGACGGTAAGGTCCTCCAGCTGCTGTCCCAGCCCCATGTCATCCTTGTTGGTGGTTACTTGTCCAAATATATCGGCGGAGACAAATACTCCCTTGTCGTTCAGCACCTCGGTGGCGTACTTCATAAAGGCGGCTATTGCCTCGGCCATGCTTTCCTTTTCCTTTGCCTCCCCGTAGTCAATCAGTTTCCTGTTGCCGTCGGTGGGAAACCTCACGTAGTCAAATTGTATTTCGTCAAAGCCGTACTCCACCGCTTCCTTGGCAACGTCCAAAATATATTCCCAGCTTTCCCGGTTATAAGGGTTTAACCAGGCATTTCCCTTATTGTCTCTCCAAACCGTTCCCGATTTAGTTTTTATCGCCAGGTCGGGCCGGCTGCTGGCCGCCCGGGTATCCTTAAAGGCAACAATCCTTGCTATGGCATAGACCCCGTTCTTTTTAAGGTCGGCCATCCTCTTTTCGATATCTTTAATCTGGACAATACGGTTCGCGCCGACAGAAAGAGCCATTTCATTACGGGTTTTATAGGTTACAAGGCCGTCGTCGTTTTTCACGTCTATAACCATTGCATTCAGCTCGGTTCTGTTTACCAGGTCAAGCAGGTCGTAAAACCTCTTTCCTCCCGCGGTATACCCGGTAAGATAGATGCCCTTTGCCTTTACCGGTATCCTCATGTCCCTGAAGTCTGACGGCGGCTGGACCATATGGGCATCCTGCACGTAATCCCCCGGTGGTGGGGGCTCGTATGCCTTGGTGGTAGCGACGTTTTTGTGTATAAAACCAAATGCTATGATTACAATTGCAAAGAAAACAAGGGTATGAGCATTCCTTTTGTCAAATATCATTACGCCACCTCACAAATATTGTGTTACCCCTCTGTTCTTATTAGAATTATACCATATCAAGCGAATCGGGTATAACAATTGCCGGAGTAAAAAAACTGCGACGGTGAGCAGTCGCTCCCCGCCGCATTTAATGCCTATACATCAAGCTGGCGTCTAAGGGCCTGCACCCTCTTGTTCCACGCGTGCAGCCCAAGGGCAACTCCTATAACGCCGTAGGACACAAAGGCCCTGAAGAACTCCCCTATCTGGGCATCTCCGAACAGGTTGTTACCCGCTTTGGGAGATACAATAAACAGCGTATGGAACAGTATTACCCCCAGTATCGCCTGGCCGCTGGTTGCCTTGGTAACCGACGCGCCGCCCAAAAGGATGGAAGCGATGGCAAAGGTCGCTATCTGTACGTGACTGCCGTAAGTTGACAGCGTACCTATATTTTGCAGGAATATTATCTGGCCCCAGGCCGCAAGTACGGTGGAAATTATCATGGCAATGGTCCTTGTCTTGTCCACATCAATCCCCGAAACCTTTGCTATTTCCATGTTATGCCCAACCGTCCTGAAGTCCTGTCCCAGCTTGGTCTTCATAATAAGGACGTTAAAGGCCCACAGCATCGCTATCATAACGGTGGTGGCGACCGGCAGCTTGACCGACATCAGCATGGAGCCGGATGTTATAACCCAAATACTTACACCTAGAATTGCCCCGGATATTACAAGCCGGGTGGCGTATTTGAATTTATCCAACTGTTCCGGCGCATTTTTACTCTTCAAAATATAATCAATAACCACGACCAGGCAGGCCACGGCGCCTATCCCGGCCAGGATATAGAACAGCGGGTATTCGAAAACGGCGTCAATGGAATACTTGAGCCCGTATTCGGTTGTCAGGTCTATGGTATTTTTTATACCAATACCCCGGGTCAGTACAAGGTCGGGGTTTTTAATGGGTATCAGTGTTCCCACAAGGAACAAAAGGATAAACTGATACACCCCGTTGGCAAAGAAGCCCGCAATCATGCTTGATATCATTTCCTGGCCCTTGGTCCTGTTAAGAAGCCTGGCTGTCATAAGTCCGAAAATTACAGCAAAGGGAGTTGACAGCACAAGGCACCAAAGAAAGCCCGGGAATCCGCCTATTTTTAAATGGGTTACTATCAGTATGGCAAACTGTCCGGCCATTGCCCCAATAACCAACCCGAAGTTGAGCCCCAGGCCGGCTATAACCGGCAAGACCAGCGCAAGAACCATGAATGAGTTCCTGGTTATCCTGGTAAGAAGCGTATTTACTATGAACACCGCCGGCAGCTTGGAAAAATAAACCCCAATTAGACAGATTACTATAAACAGAATGGGCACACTGTAGTCAAACAGCAGCTTCTTTATGCTGGTTGCAGTGCTTGGTTTGTTTGTCTTTACACTTTTCACCTCGTTAACCTGGGCCATTACGCTTCCCTCCCAACCTTAGTGAGTGCATAAAGTATTATGCCATTCTGTACTATCTGCCTTAATACCTCCGACAGGTTACCTTCGGGGAACAGCTGGTTTGCCACCGGCACCGCAATGGTCAGCATGCCTTGAAACAGGAAGGTCCCTATCAGCACATGGGATATTTTTACCTTTGAAGTGGACGCACCGCCTATAAGGACTGCTGCAACGGCAGGGAATGCCATATTAAGTGGAGCAAGGTAAAGCTGCAGGTAGCCGAAGCTAAGGGAATATACGATTATACCCACTGCACCTATAATCGTTGATATTATTGTCCCCAAAACCCTGTTTTTGTCCACATCTATACCCGATGCGGCTGCAAACTTGGGATTGGCCCCTGCAGTGTACATCTCTATTCCGCTTTTGCTTCTTGAGAAAAGCCATACAAGCAAGCAGCAGCCGAAAAAGAACAGTAAAAGCCCGGTTGGAATATAAACGCTGCCAATTTTGAAACCCCAAAACCGATTTAAAATCTCCCCGAAGGTTGAATCCAGCGACACCGTAACCCTAAGGCCCTTACCGATGGGCCAAATCATTTCGGGATGCTTAAAGGGTAGTGTAACCCAACCTATCTGCATAAACGAAACGATGGAAAACCCGGTGTAAGTGGCTACCAGCATT
>JAAYEV010000225.1 GCA_012728565.1 Clostridiales bacterium | reverse complement strand
TAACCTGGGCAAAAATGGCTGTCAGTGCTGCAAACATTGACACAAGTATCATATCTTTTGTTTTCACTTTTTTCATCCTTTCTAACCGGGAAAACGGCTGTTTAGTATTCCTCTCCCAAATATCGGGCATCCGAAGCTTTGACCTCCTATTTAATTATAGATGCAGCGGCCGTGATTGTCAACCAAAAGCCGATAACAGGTTAACAATTATAATGGTTGATTGACTATACACCGGGGATTGTATACAATAGAGTCAATAAAGGAGGTTTCGGATGTGCTATGAAAAGAGGGGTTGGCCAGGGAGGGTATTCTCTGAGGGAGAAGATTTTTCTCAAGCTTCGCCAGGATATTCTTGATGGCAAGTACAAGGCCGGGGACAGCCTGGTTGAGATGAAACTGGCTGAAGAGATGGGTGTAAGCAGGACGCCGGTGCGGGAAGCCATAAGGCAGCTGGAACTGGAGGGGCTGGTTTACAGTATTCCCAACAAGGGTGTGTTCGTGGAAGGAATCACAAGCCAGGACATTGAGGATATATACGCAATACGGGAATGCATGGAAGGTTTGGCGGCACGGTGGGCAATTGAAAGGATGGACGAGCAATCCCTCAAGGAGTTGGAAAATTTATGCGAGCTGATGGAGTTCTATACCGGTAAGGGCGACCTGGACCGGGTGGGAGAGCTAAACTCGAAGTTCCACGACTTGATATTCGAATCGACCAACAGCAAGCCCTTAAAGCAGATACTCAGCGATTTCCAGTATTATATAGGCAATATCCGGCTTGCTTCATTGAAGTCCCCCGGCAGGGCGGAACAGTCCCTCAGCGAGCACAAGGCTATAGTAGAGGCATTTAAGGACAGGGATGTTGAAAAAGGAGAAAGGGCTTTGGTGGAACATATAAGGAATACCAGGCTCAACTATGAAAAAATGCGCAGGGACTAGAATGCTGCTTCCGGCCGCGAGGACCTAAGCGCTGCGATGTAAAGGATGCATAAACAAAGGGAATTTGGACCCGGCTCCAACCGGGTTTGTTTAATGAGAATTACCAAGCCAACGGCTCTTTACAAGGAGTGATTATTATCAAAAAGATAGCTGTAATTACCACCGGGGGAACCATTGCAATGAAGGCGGACCATACCGGTCTTGCCAGCCCCGCCCTGAGCGGCGATGACTTAATGGCTGCCATACCTTCGCTGAAGGAAAGGACGGCCGTTGACGTGTTTGCATTCTGCAATGTACCCAGTTCATACCTTACCATGGACCACCTTGTCCGGCTAAAAAGCTATATTAAGCAGCTGGAAGAACAGGGCTATGCGGGAGTAGTCATAACCCATGGTACCGATACCATGGAGGAGACGGCATATTTCCTGGATTTAACCTTGCAAAGCAGTATTCCGGTTGTGTTAACCGGTGCCCAGAGAAACCCGTCCCTGGTGAGTTCAGACGGGCCGGCAAACCTGCTGGATTCAATCCTGGTAGCGGCGGATGACAGGGCGCACGAAATGGGGGTGCTCATTGTTTTTGCCTCCGAAATAGTTGCGGCAAGGGAGGCAACCAAGTTCCACAGGACCAGGGTGGACACATTCAAGAGCCTGGAATTCGGACCCTTGGGGGCAGTTAATAACGACAGGGTTATATGGTATAGGAAGCCGCAGCGGGAGTCAAGGTACATAGTTGGGAAGGCGGACAAAAGGGTGGACATAGTGAGCTGTTATATTGGAGCCGATTCCGCCATGATTTTAAGCAGCCTGGAAAGGGGTGCCGAGGGCATTGTGATAGAAGCCCTGGGTGCCGGCCACGTGACTCCGGCAATGCTTCAAGGAATAAAAAGCGCCCTTGAAAAGGGCGTTCCGGTGGTGCTGACCTCCAGGGTTCCCGTCGGCAGGCTGCTCACCGATACCTACGGGTACGAGGGGGGCGAGAAGCACCTGCGCAGCCTGGGAGTGATACTGGGTGAAGACCTTTCGGCATGGAAAGCAAGGATAAAGCTTATTGTACTGTTATCCGCCGGCCTATCGCCCGCCCAGATAAGGCGTGAATTCGAGCATCGGCTTTACGGCTAGGAAGCAGATCATTCGATGACTTCTTCCCACTCGGTGTACAGTGTATCCAGTTTATCACGCAGGTCCTTAAGCTTTTCGTTAAGTTCTTTTATTCTACCGGGTTCAGAGTACACCTCCGGCTGGCACAGGAGATGTTCCAGCCGGGTTATTTCTTCTTCTGTCCCGGCAATCTCCTTTTCCAGCCTGTCCAGTTTAAGTTTTTCCTGCTTCCTTTTTTCCCGCTCTTCCCTTTCCTTTTTTCTTTGTTGTTTCAGCGCCGTTTTTGTCGGGGATGCCGTTTCCCTGCTGTTTGCCTCCTCTTCCTGCTGCTGTTTTTTCATCCTGTAATAGCTGTAGCTGCCGTGGAAAAGGTTTATGCCTTCCGGGGTTAGCTCGGCTGTCTTGGTGGTAACCCGGTCAAGAAAATATCGGTCGTGGGATATCACAAGGACCGTGCCGGTATAATTGCATAGGGCGTCCTCCAGGGCATGCCTTGACTTAATATCAAGGTGATTTGTGGGCTCGTCCAACAGCAGCAGGTTTGACCGGGACAGCATAAGTTTTGCCAGGGCTACCCTGCTTCTTTCGCCTCCGCTCAGGCAGTCAATGGTCTTGTACACGTCATCGCCGCTGAACAAAAAGGCGGCAAGTATATTTCTTACCTGGGTGACCGGAAGGTCCGGGCTTTGGCTCCACACCTCGTCAAGCACCGAGTTGGAAAGGTTAAGGTTCTCCTGCTGCTGGTGGTAGTACTCAATATTTGTATTATGGCCCTTTATAACGCTGCCCGAATCCGGCTGCAGTAAGCCGGATATTATGTTAAAAAGGGTGGTTTTCCCGATCCCGTTGGGCCCTATTATACCTATCCTTTCGCCACGGTAAACCTTCAAGTTAACACCGGAAAACAACTCATTCCCCGGGAAGGACTTGCAAACGTCCTCCAGCGACAGTACATGCCTTCCACTTTTTACAAGCGGCTCAAGCTTTATCGAAACCCCTTTTGTTTCCTGTCGGGGTTTATCCGGCATTTCAATACGGGACAGCAATTTTTCCCGGCTTTTGGCCCTTCTAACCGTTTTTTCCCTGTTATACGACTTCAGCCTTTGTATAATCTCCCGCTGCCGGTCCATTTCACTCTGCTTGTTTTTAAAATCCCTCAGCTGCAGCTCCATCATTTCCTGCTTTTGCTTGAGGAAATCGGTATAATTACCCTGGAACTGGTACAGGGCTGTTTCATCCAGTTCGAATATCCCGGTGCACACCGTATCCAGAAAATACCTGTCGTGGGAAATAACCATCACCGCACCATCATAGCCGACGAGAAAGCTCTCCAGCCATTCCACCGCATTCAAATCCAGGTAGTTGGTGGGCTCGTCCAGCAGCAGCAGGTGATATTTTTTGAGCAAAAGTTCCGCCAGCGCAACCCGGGTTTTTTGACCGCCGCTTAGAAGTTCAACCGGCATTTCAAACTGGTCCTCTTTAATACCCAGGCCTTTTAGGGCACCCCGTATCAGGCTTTTGAATTCATAACCCCCGCTTTCCGCGAACTCCTCGGTGAGGTTCCCGTATTCCTTCATAAGCTGCTCCAGGTCCCTGCCGGAAGCCCTGGACATGCGGGATTCCAGCCGGGAAATTTGGCTTTCCATTTCCAGAAGATATGCGAAGTTTTTAACAAGATGCTCCCACACCGTTACCCCGGTTTCAAAATGGGGATGCTGCGACAAGAATCCTATAGTGGTGCCGGCGGCGATGTTTATGCTTCCGGAATCCGGCAATTCCATGCCGGAGATTATCTTGAAGAGGGTTGACTTGCCGGCCCCGTTGGCACCTACCACTCCAATCCTTTCCCCGGGTTGTATTCTAAAATTAATATTATTTAATATTGATTCTACACCATAACTTTTGGTAATATTATTACATGACAGCAGTGACAAAAATTTCACTCCTTCAAAAGAGGGCTGTGGCTGTCTAAACTACCGACTGCCAGTCGAAACCGTTATATACTATTTTAACAAAACGGCAATTAATAATAAAGAAAGCCGGGTAGATTGCCATATTTTTATTGGTAATTATTTAACAAACTGATATAATTTAATAGAAGACGGAAATAGATAGTTATAGCGGTGGCATACTATGGAACAGGGAGGGATAGCATGGAGAAAATGAGAAGCAACATATCCATGGCAGTAATAAGGAGATTGCCGAAATACTATAGATACCTCAACGACCTGGTGGAAAAGGGAGTGACAAGAATATCCTCTATGGAGTTCGGAAGAATCCTGGGATTTACCGCTTCCCAGATAAGACAAGACCTGAACTGTTTCGGCGGTTTCGGACAGCAGGGCTACGGGTATAACGTAGAAGAGCTTAGGGATGAGATTGCCAATATACTCGGCCTTAACAAAACCAATAATGCAATAATAGTGGGTGCGGGCAACCTTGGCCAGGCTATTGCCAACTACAGCGGGTTTCGCGGTTCCGGTTTTATATTAAAAGGCATGTTCGACATAAACCCCAGGCTGGTGGGTATAAGCATCAGGGACATCAAGATAATGGATATTGACGAGATGAGCGAGTTTATTAAAAAGGCCGATATCAATGTCGGCATTATATGCACCCCGAAGGAGGGGGCGCAGGAAGTTGCCGACAGGTTGACCGGCGAAAGGATTAAGGCGATATGGAACTTTGCGCCCACCGACCTGGACGTGCCCGAGGATGTAATAGTGGAAAACGTTCACCTCAGCGAGAGCCTCATGGTCCTGGCGTACCTGATGAATCAGAGGGAGAATGCGGAAGATAATAAATAACCTTTGCAAGCAAATCGCGGCTATACGGGAGCCTTAAGGCTGCGGTTTGGTTTTCCATGGAAGCGAGGGGTGTGCCTATGCAGGTGATATCCTTGGTTGGGTCCAGCGGGACCGGAAAGAGCTATAAGGCATTGGTGGTGGCAAAGGAAAACAACATCGATTACGTGATTGACGACGGGTTGTTGATAAGGGGAAATAAAATTATAGCCGGAACTTCAGCGAAGAAGGAGAATACCAAGATAGCCGCGGTAAGAAGGGCTCTTTTCATGGACCCTGCGCACAGGGAAGAGGTAGTGAAAGCAATTAGGGCCCATAAGCCCGACAGGATGTTAATACTGGGCACATCCGACGAAATGGTTGATAAAATTACCAGGGTTCTAGGCCTTAACCCGCCCCAAAAAAGGCTGTACATTGAGGAGATAGCCTCAAAGGAGGAGATAGAGCTTGCACGACACCAGCGGCGTTCAAAGGGCAAACACGTCATACCGGTTCCCACTTTGGAAGTCAAAAAGGACTTTTCCGGGTATTTCCTGGATACCCTTAGGATATTCACCAGGAAAAGGGACGACACTGTTATCGTTGACGAGAAAACCGTTGTGCGGCCGACGTACAGCTATCTCGGCAAGTATACCATATACGGCAGGGCTATTATTCAGATAGCCCGGGCGGCGGCCAAAAGGATTGAAGGAATAAAAAGGATTTATAATACCGAAGTCTCCATCCATCCCAACGGAATAGTGATAAATACCGACGTGGCGGTGGTTTACGGTACCGCTATCATGGAAAAAGTACCCGCCATGAAAAATGTCATTAAATCTGAGATTGAGCACATGACATCGCTCAACGTGCTGGCCATCAACGTTACGGTAAAGAGCTTGGTCATGGAATAGAAAAAGCGGGACCTGCAGTGCGGGTCTTTTTTTTACCTACATAAAACCTACAGAGATATACTATTTACAACTATTTTTTAAGGTTTACAATTATTTTTAATATGTTATAATTCAAATTGGAGGACTGCCTGTTGCATAACATGGTGGTTTCCCGGAATACAATAATAGTCAAGCGCTTTTGTTTAGTACTTATCAAAATATATTAAGAGGAGGTCATGTATAATGGCAGAAAAAACTATGAACCCCTTTGAAATTGCCCAGCAGCAAATAAAGGCTGCATGTGACAAACTGGGCGCCGAACCGGCTGTTTACGAGATTTTGAAACAGCCCATGAAGGTTATGGAAGTGAGCATCCCTGTGAAGATGGACAACGGCGAGGTAAAAACCTTCATAGGCTATAGGTCACAGCATAACGATGCCATTGGTCCGGCAAAGGGCGGAATAAGGTATCACCAGGACGTTACCATGGATGAAGTAAAGGCCCTGTCCATGTGGATGACATTCAAGTGCGGTGTAACGGGCCTTCCTTACGGCGGAGGCAAAGGCGGAATTGTTGTAGACCCGACCCAACTGTCCCAAGGTGAGCTTGAAAGGCTGTCCAGGGGCTACATAAGGGCCATCGCCAATTTCATCGGTGACAATAAAGATATTCCGGCCCCCGATATGGGCACCAACGCCCAGGTCATGTCCTGGATGATTGACGAGCTCAGCGTTATAAGGGGATACAACGAGTTTGGCGCTATAACCGGAAAACCGGTGGGCTTTGGCGGCTCGCTTGCAAGGACCGAGGCGACCGGCTATGGTATTGCCAATATGGCAAAAATGGCTGCCGGCAAATTAGGGGTGAAATTTGAAGGCGCAAAAGTAGCGGTACAGGGTTTTGGCAACGTGGGAAGCTTTACCTGCAAATACTTAAGCGAACTTGGAGCAAAAGTGGTTGCCGTTTCAGACGTTTCCTGCGCGCTGTATAATGAGGACGGTATTGACATAAAAGCATTGATGGAATATGTAAAAGGCAATAAATTCCTAATAACCGGTTTCCCGGGCGCCAAGGAGCTTCCCAGGGAAGATATATTGGGCATGGAAGTGGACATTCTGCTCCCCTGCGCTATGGAGAACCAACTGACCGCCGAAACCGCAGGCAATGTCAAGGCTAAACTGGTGGTTGAGGGAGCAAACGGCCCGACCACACTCGAAGGGGACGCCATCCTCAAAGAAAAGGGAATACCGGTGTTCCCGGATATACTGTGCAATTCCGGAGGAGTTGTAGTATCCTACTTCGAATGGGTACAGAACCTGCAGAACTACTACTGGACCTTCGAAGAGGTACAGGAAAAACAGATCATAAAGATGAAAGAGGCCTTCGACGCCATATGGGCGCTTAAGGAAGAGAAAAACGTCGACATGAGAACCGCAGCATATATGATTGCCATCAAGAGGGTTGCGTATGCAATGAAGCTGCGCGGCTGGATCTAGAACAGGACAAGGGACGGTTCTTTGTCCCATAAAAGCAGCGTAAAAAAACGGGGCAGGCCGATCGGCCTGCCCTATTTTAGTTCCTCTACCTTTACTTCGTATGTTTTACCGTCTATTTTAAGCC
>JAAYEV010000224.1 GCA_012728565.1 Clostridiales bacterium | reverse complement strand
GGTGGACATAGAGTATGTCAAGGAAGGCCCCAACTGGTATCTAAGGCTTTACATAGACAAGCAAGGCGGAGTTACGGTGGAGGACTGCCAGAGGGTAAGCGAAACCCTAAGCGATGTGCTTGACGAAGTGGACCCGATAGAGCACAGCTATATACTGGAAGTATCATCCCCCGGGGTAGAAAGGCCGCTAAAATCGCAGAGGGACTACGATTATTTCAGGGGCCGTGAAGTGGAAATAAAGCTTTATTCCCCGGTGGACGGCAAAAAGGAATTCACCGGCGTGCTGGAAGGCCTGGAAAACGGGGTTGTAACTGTAAGTACACCGGAGGGTAAGCTGCAGTTTCAGAAAGATAAAATAGCTTCCACCCGGCTTGCTTTTAAGTTTTAATGGGAGGTTATAGGCGTATGAATCAAGAATTTATGCAGGCTTTGGAACAGATAGAAAAGGAAAAGGGAATAAGCAAGGAAGTGCTGAAAGAAGCAATAGAAGCGGCCCTTGTTTCGGCATACAAGAAAAACTTCGGTTCTTCGCAGAACGTTGATGTAAGCATTATGGAAGAGACCGGGGACATAAAAGTATTCTCAAAAAAAACGGTGGTGGAAAACCCGGACAGCAGCCTTACCGAAATAAGCCTGGAGGATGCAAGGAGTATTTCCCCGAAGGCCCAGCTGGGAGACATCTTGGAAATCGAGGTAACCCCCAAGAACTTTGGCCGCATAGCGGCACAGACCGCAAAGCAGGTGGTGGTCCAGAGAATCCGGGAAGCCGAAAGAGGAATTATTTACGAAGAGTTTGTAAACCGGGAGAACGAACTGGTTAACGGGATGATTCAACGCTGGGAAAAAAGCAACGTTATGATAGACCTTGGCAGGGTGGAGGCAGTACTGCCGCCCAGTGAACAGATACCCACCGAAGACTATTCGCCGGGCAACAGGATTAGGGTGTATATAGTTGAGGTGAAAAAGACCACCAAGGGGCCGCAGATAATTGTATCGCGGACCCATCCCGGACTGGTCAAAAGGCTTTTTGAACTGGAAGTACCGGAAATACACAACGGGCTGGTCCAGGTAAAGGGCATTGCCCGGGAAGCAGGGGCCAGGACAAAGATAGCGGTCCATTCGACCGACCCGAATGTTGACCCGGTGGGAGCCTGTGTGGGGCCCAAGGGAGTCAGGGTGCAGTCGGTTGTCAACGAACTCAAGGGAGAAAAAATTGATATTATAAAGTGGAGTGATGAAATAAGCGAATTCATTGCGAATTCCCTTAGTCCTGCAAAGGTTGTCAGTGTTACCGTCAACGAGGAACAAAAAGCCGCCCAGGTGGTGGTAAAGGACTACCAGCTTTCGCTGGCCATAGGTAAGGAAGGACAGAATGCAAGGCTTGCCGCCAAGATTACCGGGTGGAAAATAGACATAAAAAGCGAAAGCCAGTCGGCAGGGGAAGAGGACCCGGACTACGAGGACCTTACCATAGCTGATTAGGAACAGGGGTGGTTTTAAGTTGAAAAGAAAAAAAGTACCGATTAGACTTTGCACGGGCTGTCAACAAGCCAGGCCCAAAAGGGAAATGATAAGGGTGGTAAGAAATAACGAGGGAGAGATTTTCCTGGACAAAACCGGTAAAAAATCGGGAAGGGGAGCCTATATCTGCCCGGAAAAGACATGCCTGGACAGCGCACGCAAGTCTAAAAAGCTGGAAAAGTCCCTGGGCGTCAAAATAGATGAGCACATTTATGCGCAATTGGAGGAGGAACTGTCTTAAAGTGTTAAACGAGGATAAGCCTTATCACTTGATAAGCCTGGCCTATAAAGGCGGCAACCTTGTAACCGGTACCGAACTGTGCAGGAGTGCGATATCTAAGGGCAAAGCAAAGCTTGTACTTCTTTCAGGGGACTGCTCGGACAACACCAGGAAACTCTTTACTGATAAGTGTTTACACAAGGGGATACCGATTAGAATCTTCGGTACGAAGTCCAGGCTTGGAAGGGCAGTGGGTAAAGTCGACAGGGCGGTTGCAGCGGTTTTGGATGAAGGCTTTTCCAGGGAGATACTGAAACTCATTGATACCTGAAGACAAATTATACCAGGGGGTGAAGGACATGGCAAAAATCAGGGTGTACGAACTGGCAAAAAAATTGAAATTGTCCAGTAAAGACCTAATGAATATGCTGGCGGAACTGGGAGTGGAAGTTAAAAACCATATGAGTACGGTTAACGAAAGGGAAGCAAAGGCAGTGGAGGAAATAGTGTCCGAAGAACAGAGCCCGGAGGAGGACACTGAATTCACCGGTGAAGAAGAGGATACCGCAAAAAAGGTAAAGATTAGGAAACAAAAGACAAAGACAGCAGGGGACAGGGATGTAGACTTACAAAAGGGCAAGAAAAAGCCAAAGAAGCAGCAAGATAAAAAGCACCCCCATCCCCAGGAAAAGGGAAAAGAAGACGAGATACAAAAGACAGCGGAAATTGGGGAAAAAATAACCGTAAAAGACTTGGCTGATGTTTTGGGAGTTCCCGCGACACATATTATAAAGAAGCTGATTCCGATGGGGATTATGGCGGCTGTTAACCAAAACATTGACGGCGAAATTGCCGCCGCCATTGGCCGGGAATACGGCTTTGAGCTGGTGGTAAAAAAGAATGAAACCGAAATGGATTACCTGGCGGAGGAAGAAGACCCGGTAAAAATGGTACCCCGCTCCCCGGTTATTACGGTAATGGGACATGTCGACCACGGGAAAACATCACTGCTTGACAGGATAAGGGAAACAAAGGTAACCGAACAGGAGGCGGGGGGAATTACCCAGCATATCGGCGCTTACAAGGTAAAGATAGGGGACAGGGAAATAGTATTCCTGGACACCCCCGGACATGAGGCTTTCACCGCCATGAGGGCCAGGGGCGCACAGGTGACCGATATAGCCATATTGGTGGTGGCGGCGGATGACGGAGTCATGCCGCAAACCATAGAGGCTATCAACCATGCCCGGGCGGCAGGTGTGCCGCTGGTGGTGGCTATAAACAAAATAGACAAACCCACTGCCAACCCCAGCCGTGTAAAGCAGGAACTGGCGGACCAGGGCCTGCTGCTGGAAGAATGGGGCGGGGATACAATCGGCGTGGAGGTTTCCGCCCATACCGGTGAGGGTATTGACGAGCTGCTTGAAATGGTGCTGCTGGTGGCCGACATGCAGGAGCTTAAGGCAAACCCGGATAGAAATGCCGTAGGAACGGTTATCGAGGCCAAGCTTGACAAGGGAAGGGGCCCGGTAGCAACGGTACTGGTACAGAAAGGTACCCTTAGGGTCGGGGATTCGATAGTTGTAGGCGCAACCTACGGCAAGGTTAGGGCTATGACCGATGATAATGGGAAAAGGATATCCAAGGCGGGCCCTTCTACGCCCATAGAAGTTATAGGCCTTTCGGAGGTACCGGATGCCGGGGACATACTGGTGGTAACCGAAGATGACAAAACCGCAAGACACATTGCACAGGAGAGAAAGGAACGGATACGCACATCCATATTGAAGTCAAGCCAGAGGGTAACCCTTGAAGACCTTTTCAACCAGATCAAGGAGGGAAAGGTTAAGGACCTTAATATTATAGTAAAAGCGGATGTGCATGGTTCCGTTGAGGCGGTAAAACAGTCCATTGAGAAGCTGAACAGTGACGAAGTGCGCATAAAACCCATCCACAGCGGCGTGGGCGCAATAACCGAAACCGATGTAATGCTTGCCGCCGCCTCAAACGCGATAGTGATAGGATTTAACGTAAGACCCGACAGCAAGGCAGTCCAGATGGCAAACAACGAGAACGTGGATATAAGGACCTACAGGATAATTTACGATGCCATAAACGATATAGAAGCTGCAATCAAGGGAATGCTGGAACCCAAGTTCAAAGAGGTAGTAATAGGCAAGGCCGAAGTAAGGGCAACATTCAAGGTATCATCGATAGGAACCATTGCAGGGTGTTACGTGCAGGAAGGTAAAATACAGCGCAACGGCGGCATAAGGGTGGTTCGCGACGGGATAGTTATATATGAGGGCAAAATAGATTCCCTT
>JAAYEV010000223.1 GCA_012728565.1 Clostridiales bacterium | reverse complement strand
GTTTTTAGAAGGTATAAAAGGCGTGAAGAATCCATATTTTCTTTGCACCTCCGGGATAGGCTGTAAATTCCCGACACGTATATGCGCCAGATTTATTATATACAAAAGCCGTGCCTGTTTACAATAACAACGTTGTGCCAGGTAACGGCCGGATGGGAAATAGGGCGGCAGCGTTTTCTCGCAATAGTAGTTGACATATGCCCAAAATGGCAATACAATTAGTTATAGGCATAAGCCAATAATACCCCCATGAAAGGGAGTGTTCCTTTGGAGGTTTTTGGACCGGTTCCTTCAAGGCGCCTAGGGCAAAGCCTTGGGATAAACAATATTCCGCCCAAGGTTTGTTCCTATTCTTGTGTATACTGCCAGCTTGGGAGAACAGACCGGATGAGAATGGAAAGGTCGGAATTTTACCCGCCCGAAGACTTGTTTGAAAAGGCCAGGGTAAGAATGGACCAGCTAAAAAAGGCAGGGGAGAGGGTTGACTACATTACCTTTGTGGCGGATGGTGAGCCCACCCTTGATAAAAACCTGGGACGGGAGATTGACCTTTTGCGTTCGCTGGGCCCAAGGGTTGCAGTTATTTCAAATGCTTCGCTTATATGGATGGATGATGTAAAAGAGGACCTTTACAAGGCTGACTGGGTATCGTTAAAGGTGGACGCGGTGGAGCAGGAAACATGGCGTTTGGTTGATAGGCCCCACGGGGGACTGTATATAAAAAGAATACTGGAGGGCATAGAGGGTTTTGCCTCTAATTATAGGGGCACGCTGGCTACAGAGACCATGCTGGTAAAAGGGGTCAACGATGGGCTAGAATGCATTTCTCAAATAGCCGATTTCCTCGTTGGGGTTAGGCCAAGTGCTGCTTATATCCTGGTACCCTCAAGACCTCCTGCGGAGGAATGGGTTAAGAGGCCGGATATGGATAATCTGAAGGAGATATATGCGGTTATGAGCGAGAAGCTTGGCCCTGTGGTGGAGATGGTAGGAGGGGATGAGGAGGACAGTTTCTTTTTTACCGGCGATATTGTAAAGGATGTTTTAAGCATAGCTTCGGTCCATCCTATCAGGGAGGACGTTATAGCAAGGCTGTTAACCGATAGGAACTGTGATTGGGATATAATTGAAGGCCTATTGAAGCAGGGTGTCTTGGAGAGTTATTGTTATGAAAACAAGAGGTTTTATGTAAAAAAGGTGGGTGAAAGGGGAATGAGACATGAGGCATCCAGACCCGAGAGTGGCAGCAGTTCATGACTTGTCAGGTTTCGGCAGGGCATCCCTTACTGTTGTCATTCCCATACTGTCTACAATGGGTATACAGGTCTGCCCACTGCCTACTGCTGTGCTGTCCACTCATACCGGTGGGTTTGACGGCTACAAGTTTGTGGACCTTACCGAGCACCTCGAGGAGTATATAGGGCATTGGAAATCCTTAGGTATAGGGTTTGACTGCATATATACGGGGTTTCTTGGTTCCCCGAAGCAAATAGATATAGTATCCGGCTTCATAGAAGAGTTCCGCACGCCGGAGCAACTGGTGGTTATAGACCCGGTGATGGGGGACGATGGATGCCTGTATTCAGCCGTGGATTCCAGTATGGTGGGTGAGATGAGAGGGTATATAGAGCTTGCCGATATAATAACTCCCAACTATACTGAGGCTGCCTATCTTCTCGATATACCTTACCGGGATAGTATAGGGGAAGAGGAAGTAAAGGACTGGCTGATTCGCCTGACGGAACGGGGTCCCGGTACTGTCATAATTACTAGCGTACCTGATTGCAAATCCAATAGTGCAACAAGTGTAATGGCATACAATAGTGAGGACGGCCGGTTTTGGAAAGTAAAGTGCGATTATATTCCGACAAAATTTCCCGGGACAGGGGACGGATTTACAAGTGTGATAGTTGGAAGCCTTATGCAGGGGGACAGCCTTCCAATAGCTCTTGACCGTGCTGTTCAGTTCATATCTGCTGCCATTAGGGCAAGCTACGGGCACAAGTATCCCGAGCGGGAAGGGGTGCTGCTTGAGAGGGTGCTGGGCAATTTGAAGATGCCCGTTATGACGTGCACCTATGAAATACTGTAATGGTAACTCAAATAATTTGTTAGATTGTGTAATGGAGGGATTACGGTTGCTTGAGGAATCCTACAAACTGCTTAAAGAGCGAGAAATAAGAATTACCCCCCAAAGAAAAGCCATTCTTGAAATACTGTATGACCACAGGGGAGAGCACTTGGAAATAGAGGATATACACCGAATGCTTTCCGCCGGAAGAGGTGATACAAGCAGGACGGGGCTGGCAACCGTTTACAGGGCCATTGAACTGTTCCAAAGGGTTGGGC
The DNA here is from genome assembly GCA_012728565.1 of Clostridiales bacterium. Lineage (GTDB taxonomy): Bacteria > Bacillota > Clostridia > Ch29 > Ch29 > JAAYEV01. The sequence goes on along the minus strand of JAAYEV010000223.1, from coordinate 715 downwards.
TTGTGTACAGGCTGCCAATGGATAATTCGCCGGGCAGGTACGAGTTTATTGGACCCAGGGCCCCCGATCATCACCATCTTATCTGCTTGGAATGCGGCAGGGTTGAGGAGATTGATGACCGGTTGGTAGACGGTTTCAAAAAACGTATAATGAAGGCCAAGGGTTTTACGGTATCCGAAAGGCCCATTAAAGTGTACGGGTACTGCAGATACTGTAAAAAAAGGCCGTAAACCGTTTTACCGCAGCCACTGATGCAACTGTAAAACTGGCACATATTGACATGAATTTTGCACCGTGGTATAATGGCATATGCCCATTACGAATGTGGCATATGCCGAATACGTTGTTGTATAATACTCCGAGCCTCAACATCTAAGGCTGTCGCTATGATGTGAGGCCGATAAGGTAATCCCGGAAACGGGGTTGCCCCCCAGCTTGGAAAGGAGTGGTCAATATGGGTATCATATTTATATCGCCTCCCTATTACATCTTCGTTTTTCTTTAAATATCTCACTCATTCTTAGATTTTCATCATTTCCAAAACAAGCTATCTGGGCAAATTATGCATTTACGCATAATTATGGATGATACTGCGTATACCAACGAAACTGCGCCATTTTTAGCTATTGCGGCCATTGGTATCCACATGTTCTCTGGCAGCAAACCTCCCATGTCTAGCTGGGTCTTTGCCCTCAATTCCTTCGTCCTGCCTGCC
>JAAYEV010000024.1 GCA_012728565.1 Clostridiales bacterium | reverse complement strand
TCTACCTACTGAGCTACCTGGGCATTTGGGATGTGAGAAGTGAGACGAGAGATGTGGGATTTAAGTATTGCTATTAAGCACTACCCTCATTCCCACCTCTAACCTCACACCTCGCACCTCTCATCTGGCGACCCGGAAGGGGCTCGAACCCTCGACCTCCAGCGTGACAGGCTGGCATTCTAACCAATCTGAACTACCGGGCCGTGTGTGGTGGGCACAACTGGGCTCGAACCAGTGACCCCCTGCTTGTAAGGCAGGTGCTCTCCCAACTGAGCTATGCGCCCGACTGCCGCTTATACTATCAGCGACAAACAATAGTATACAATATTTCAAGCGTTAAGTCAAAGTAATAGTTGATGAATTATTTGGACTACAGGTAAAAAATTTGCTGAATCTTCCGTACACTTTAGTTTGCTGCTTGATTTATTATAATTTATACAGTTTATATAGTATAATGTCAATCCGATATATATTGCTGAATACGGCGTTGCAAAGCTGCATTAGGACTTTAACAAAAGCTGAACAAATGCAGAGACCAGGCCGACAGCCAGCAGGAATCCTCCAAGAAACGCGATCATTATGTTGCCGTCTACTTCGTTCTTACTCATAACATAACCTCCCCGCAAAAATGTATGCTTTCGGGTAGTTCTGAGAAAGACTAATAAGACGCTATATTTATATTATACACAACTTGGGGGCAAATAAAAACAAAAAATGGGAAACCCAATATACTTGAAACTTGCGTTTTACTATTGTATAATATATGAACGTAACATGACTTTATAGGGGCATAGCTCAATTGGTAGAGTAGCGGTCTCCAAAACCGTTGGTTGCGGGTTCGATTCCTGCTGCCCCTGCCAGCAAAACAGAGGCTTTCGAGCCTCTGTTTTTTAATGATAAAACTTTTCACCAAAATCCCTCCTTTTCCATAGCATATAGTGAAAAGGAGGGAGGTGTTGGCATGTCAGGATTCTTTGGTGGTGGCAAATCCGGTGGTTTCGGGACCCTGTTCCTGCTTCTGATCATAATAATAATCTTCTTCTCTGCCGGAGTTGATTTTTAACCCTCACTTGACACGAACTGATGTTCGTTATATAATGTTGCCACAAGCAGTGACACGAGGGTGATTAAATGTTGGACTTTATACTAAGGATGGCTGAAAAGACCGGCAAAAGGCTGACTATAATATACAGCAAAGGCGAGTGTATCACCAGGAGAGAGATAAGGGTTGTAGAAATTGGCTGTGACCATATCCAGGCGTATTGCTATTTGAGAAACCAGATGAGGACTTTCAAAAAAACCGGTATACTGGCGGCAGCCTTTGCCAAAAGAAAAAGCGCATAGATTGAAAAGAATGAATGACCATGATGGAACAAATAGTGCCAAGCCGGTAACCGGTATGGCACTATTTGTCGGATTATAGGCTAATTTTGTGGAATTTTATTAAAGGGATTATGCGTGTAATGTCAAAAAATAAAGAAAAGATATAATTAAGAGAACACCCGCTTAGGGTGGATAGTGTTGGTTTTAAAGGCCTTGGAAAGGAGATGTAATTAACGAGAGACCGCTTGAAAAAAGAAAATCCGACAAAATTCTACTTAGATGCTGATAAAATGCCCATTATATCACAGAGGGGGATACGGGAGCATGGGTGATTTAAGAGGCAGAATTAACAGCCTAAGGGAAGAAATCCTGGAAGAACTTCAGAAAAGGCCGGAGGAGCTTCAGGCAGAAAAAATATTAGAACTCTGCATTGTATTGGATAAACTTATTGTGGAATACATATCGTCCGTTAAGTTTTAAGCATAGGATTTGGGCTTTTCAAAGCTCTTATTGCATTTTTGTTTATATATTAAGTCCATGACCTGTGGATTCGCTAAATGCAATGGAAAAGATGTGCATAAAGCATCCGGACAAAAACTAAAGGCCTGGAAACGGCACAATTATTTTGCCCTATAGATTAATGGGGCATTTTTGCTCCGGTGCTTCAGAAAGTCATGGGTTGTAGATACTACCCTTGACTTTTTTTGGTTTTGGTCAAGAATATATATATATCCGTACTTTTTCAAAGGATTACGCATGGGGAGGATAAGAACAGGATGTTGGATAGGGAAGAGGTGCCAAAACAAAAAGAACAAAAAGTAAGGGCGGTTATAGTTGATGGGAGGGCCGCCCATCTTATGGAAAAGCGGCTGCTATTCATGGGCATAGAAGTAATAAAAACCTTGAGACACCCGCGGCTGTACGACGCTGTGGCATTTCATCCCGATATGGTTATATGCCCGGTAGGAGACGGTAAAATGGTGGTGGAACCCACTATGTATGAGTATTTCAAAAAAAGCCTGTCCAGCTACGGGACTATGGTGCTTAAAGGGAAGACCGAATTGTCACGCAACTATCCCCTGAACATAGCATATAATATAGCAGTGGCGGGAAACAGGGCATTCTTGTACTCCAGGTATGCGGATAAGACAATTATTGATGAACTAAGAAAGAACAATACCGTATTAATAAACGTCAAACAGGGGTACACAAAATGTTCCACCGCTGTGGTTGATGACAGCAGCATTGTAACGGCAGACCGGGGCATATACACCGCGGCTATAAAAAACGGGATGGATGCCCTGCTTATTAACCCGGGTCAAATTATTTTGGAAGGATTTGACTACGGGTTTATTGGCGGCTGTTGCGGAAGAATTGGGGAGTCTTTGCTTGCTTTTTCTGGAAATCCATCACTCCATCCCGATTGGTCCGTTCTATCAGAGTTCCTTGAAAAACGTGGCATAACAGCCGTGCCGCTGTTTGACGGTCCTTTGATTGATGTAGGTTCAATTATTCCTGTGGTGGCAATTAATTGATATGCAATATCTGTATTACTCTCAAAGCGGAATATCGAGTTTCAGGCTACGCATAATATTACTGAAGGGAGTGAAAGAACAAATGGACTTGATTTCCATCGGCATCAGCGAAGACAATGAGACGGTGCGGGAAAGGCTGGAGGCCGAACTTAGGGTACTTAGCAAACAGGGCATTGACTTAAATTTAAATGAGAGAGACCAAGGAAACTTGCGCTTCTTCGACTGCAGTGTATCTAACTGTGTTTTGGGCAAGTTTTCTTATAATGATATAATATACATTTCAAAGCATTACGTGGCTAATGCGGTTTCGGATATAATAATTGATGTTGTTGAGAAAAGACTGCTAAAAAAATGCATTGAGGGCAACTATTACTATTTCAGCGAGGAGGAAAGGGATAGAATACTGGAATATGCGTGCAAGGCACTGGGAACCGACGGGGAAGAAAGCGACCAGGGCAACGTATACCGGCTCAGCAGAAAGGCCAGGGTGCTGCAAAAGGTGCTGGATTACCTCGAAACCAACAGCAGTTTAATAATTCCCGGATTTGTAAGGTTTAGGATGAAGGACTACGTGTCGGAACTTGAAGATACAATAGACAGGGCGGTGGAGGAGTACCTTATGGAAAGGGAGTACAACGAATTTATAAAACTCCTCCGGTACTTCGTGGAAATCCAGGAACCAAAGGTGGATACCGTAAATGTGCTAAAAAACCCCGACAACAGCTATAGGCTGCTGGACGGCCAGGGCATAACCATAAACAACGAGCTGATTGACGACCTGGCGGGAGAGGTTTTGGAAAACAATATAAATTACGATGACTTGCTTATTAGTTCACTGATAACCATAGCGCCCACGAGGATTGTGTTTCATAACGGGGCTGTAACCGAGGGCTCCGAGATAATGGATACCATTAAAAAGGTATTCCATAACAAAATTGCCTACTGCCGGGGCTGTGAACTGTGTTACGTAAAAAAACCGGTGGAAAAGGAGTAGAATCAGAATAAAAGGTCTCTGTTCGGATACTTTAGAATCCAAGTCCGACTTCACTAATTTCTTAGTGAAGTTTTTCTGTGGTCAAAACCGTCATTAATGGTGCTGCGGCCGTGTGGGACATGTTTTTTATTTTTGGGAAAAAATATGATATACTCATCCGGTAGTATTAATTATTCTCGGAGGATACGACATGCTGCCAGGATTTATCTTAATGGCTTTAATCGGGGCAGGTATTGGATGGTTTACCAATAGAATCGCAATAAGGATGCTTTTCAGGCCTCAAAACCCATTAAGGATACCGGTTATCGGGTTATCCATCCAGGGCTTGATACCGAGACGGCGGCTTGAAATAGCCGCCAGCATAGGCGAGGTGGTGGACAGGGAGTTGGTGTCCATCGAGGAGATCGTCCTGGGTCTTGCGGCGGAAAAGAACAGGGGAGAAATAATAGAGACGATAAAACAAAGAGTCGAGGAAATCATAAAAAGCAGGCTTCCGGCATTGGTTCCAGGTTATATTAAAGACCTTATTGTCGACTTCGTGAACGATATAGTAGAATCGCAGGCGAATGATGTCATAAACGAGCTGGCGGAGAAAATTACACAAAAAGCCGCCAGGGAGCTAAACTTGAGGCGGATGATAGAGGACAAGATAAATAAGTTCGACCTGGGCAAGCTTGAAGACATCATACTGTCGGTCGCGGACAAAGAGCTTAGGCATATTGAGTACCTGGGAGCGGTCATTGGTTTCCTGATAGGTCTTGCCCAGGCCTTTGTGGTGTATTTCGTATTGTAGCGAAACGGGGTATGGAAGGGTGAAAAGGGCTTTTTTGGTTTTCTTGGGATTTGCGGTGGTGTTGTATATATTGTTTAACCTTTTGTCCCACCGGGTTGAGGTACCGGAGATAACAGAGCCTCCGCCGACGGAGGTTCAGGAATTGGCGCTGGTGGTGGATACCCATTCGGATACGCTGATTAAGATTATTGATGACAAGACCTGGCTGCCGGTTGTGGACATAGGCATGGACACAGGATTTCACATAGATATACCAAAGCTCAGAAGGGGCGGCGTGGACGTACAGTATTTCGGGGCTTTTACATCGGGCTACTATGCCGGCGGAAAACCGGACTTCGAAAGGGCGAACAGCCGGCTGCTTTCTTTATTTAATGCAATGTACTGGACGGTTCAAAACAATCCCCGATGTATAGGGCTGGCGGTGTCGATGGAAGATATTGAGGACCTTGCCCGGGCGGGAAAGGTTTCGGCTGTGCTCAGCGTGGAGGGGGCATACTCGCTGGAGAAAAGTAGCGGGATCCGGCTGCTTCGCCAGTACCATGACCTGGGCGTGAGAATGATGGGGCTTGTATGGAACCATTCCAACGAGCTGGGTGAGGGCGTAAACGGGGCATACATGGACGGCACCCCGTCCCGGGGCGGCCTTACCGACTTTGGCAGGAAGGTCGTGGATGAGATGAACCGCCTCGGGATTATTATCGATGTTTCCCATATGAACGAGGCCACCTTTTGGGATGTAATGGAGACATCAAGGGCCCCGGTTATTGCCAGCCATTCGGGCGCCTTCGAGTTAAGGAACCACCCAAGGAATTTAAAGGACGACCAGATAAGGGCGATAGCGGAAGGGGGCGGCGTGGTCCAGGTGGTGTTCTACCCCCGATATCTTGCAGAGGATGAGGATACCGTCACCATAGAAACCGTCGTCGACCATATTGAGTACATAACCGACCTGGTGGGGGTTGAACATGTAGGCATCGGCTCGGACTTTGACGGGGCGGCCATGCCGAAGGACTTAAAAGATGCCTCCATGATTCCAAGACTGCAGGAAGCCCTGAAAAGAAGGGGCTATGATGAAGAGGACATAGAAAAAATAATGGGCAAAAATACCCTGAGGGTTATGAGGGAAGTATGGGGAAAGAACGGCAAGAGTCAGGGCAGCAGCAGTACACCGGTCATCTTGCCCTATATCGAAATGGGGGAAGGGTTGGACAAAGACAGCCCGGTTCTTTCCGCCCATGTCAAGTCGGTGGATGGAACGCCCATTGATGTGTCAAGCCTTAGGATTATAGTCGACGGCAGGGTGTATAAGCCGGAATACTCAGAACAAACCGGCGTGGTTTCTGTTAGGCTAGCGGAAACGCCCCGGGAGAAATTCCATGTTGTAACCTTCCAGGCGGCCGGCCAGGGAGGGAATACGGGCAGCGAGACCAGGATATTCCATATACAGCGGTAAATGGTCCGGAAGACTTACGGATTGTTGCATATTAAAGGAAATGTTTGGCGAGGCCGGCGGCCTTCCCATCATATAGGTCAATTCTGTGCTATGAGGAGCCGGGACGGTCATAACCGCATCTCTTATACGTCATGTATTTTTTCTGCAAAAAAATCAAAAAAAAATCAACCCATAAGAAGGATATTAAACATGCATATAGAATATAGTGATATCGCAATGCGATAAAACATTTCGCTATGCGAAAAAGGAGTGGGTTTTGCTTGGCCAAGCGCAGCAATTTAGTACAATCGGTAATTCGAGCACTTGATATTCTAGAAACCCTTGACACCTACGGGGAATTAGGCATAAGCGAGATTAGTGATAGGCTGGACCTTGATAAGAGTACGGTATACCGGATAATCTCCACATTAAAACAAAAAGGTTGTGTTGTCCAAAATAGTACTGACCATAAGTACTCGAACAGTCTCAAACTGTGGGAAATGGGCAATAACGTCGTGGAAAGGCTGGGAGTTAGGAGACAGGCGCAGCCGTTCATGGAAAGGCTTGTTATTGAAAGCCATGAAACTGTGAACCTGGCAGTTATGGATGGAAAACATGTAATATATATAGACAAAATAGAAAGCGACGAGATAATCAAGGCTGATTTAAATGTAGGCAAAAGGCTTCCATCCTACTGCACAGGATTGGGAAAAGCAATGCTGGCATTTATGCCTGAAGAGAGAGTGAAGGAACTGCTGCGGGATGAGAAGTTCGTCAAGCATACGAGAAAAACCGTTAACAACCTGCAGGAACTTATTAAGCAATTTGAAGAAATACGTAAAAAGGGCTACTGTATAGACGATGAAGAGTATGTCGATGGAATAATGTGTGTAGCAGTGCCTGTAATGAATTACAAAAAAGAGGTTATAGCTGCAATAAGTATAGCTATACCAAAATACAGGATCGATGCCGGCGAGAGGGACGTGGAACACATTGCAGGTCTGGTAAAGACGGCTGCCGTGGAATTGTCAGGGCAGCTGGGTTATAGAAGTTAATATAATAAAACACTAAACAAGGAGAGATACCAATATGGGCAAGAAAAAGATGACAATCTTAGATTTCAAGAAGTACAAGGAAGAGGGACGCAAGTTTACGTATGTTACTGCCTATGACTATACGACCGCTTCTATAGTAAACGAAAGTGAATGCGAAGT
>JAAYEV010000222.1 GCA_012728565.1 Clostridiales bacterium | reverse complement strand
TTACTGAAGAACAGAAAAAACTCTTGACACCGCCAAAAGGTATGGTGATATCGAATGTTATTTTTGAGGTGGAAGAAGGAGATCAGGGTTAGATCACATTTCAAATATAAAGCGATACAAGGGGGCAAACCATGAAATCACTTGTCACAGATATACGGCTACAATTTAATAAATCGCACCAGCCCGAACTTGTCCTTGTCCTCTCTCTATCACCTCAGCAGGCACAGGAGGGCGTACAAGAGCTGAAAGAGGTATTAGGCAAGGGGAAGCGCCTGCAAGCGGAAATAAAGCAATACAGGAAGCGCAGGAGCTTAGATGCAAACGCCTATTGTTGGGTTCTGTGCCAGAAGATAGCAGAGGTAATCGGAAGCACCAAAGAGCTTGTGTATCAGAATTTTATCAGGGACGTAGGGCAATTTGAGATAATTCCAATTCGTGATGATGCCGTGGATAGATGGATTAGGAACTGGCAATCAAAAGGGTTGGGCTGGTACGCAGAAATCCTATCAGACAGCAAAATAGAGGGCTATAAAAATGTTATATCATACTTTGGCAGTAGTGTCTATGACAGCGGGGAAATGTCGGTGCTGATAAATGAAATTGTCAACCAGTGCCATGAGCTGGGAATTGAAACTAAACCGGAGGAAGAAATCAAATCATTGATTGAGAGTTGGGGGAGGAAATGAATAATTATTCATGCTATACAAAACCTGCAAGAAATGTTGCAAAGTCTACAAATAGCGGAAGAATAGAAATGATTGTAAAACCCATACCTAGTGGAGATACAAAAGATTTTATTTTAAAAAAGCATTATGCACAAAGGATGCCAAGTATCAGTTTTGCATATGGAATGTTTATAAATAACAAGCTAGAGGGAGTTTTAACAATAGGTAAACCTGCCAGTAATTCACTTTGTATAGGGGTTATGGGTGAAGAATATAAAGATAAAGTATATGAATTAAATAGATTAGTAATAAACGAGGGTTTTCCTAAAAATACATTAAGCCAATTTGTTGGTAAGGTGTTAAGAGATTTAAAAACAAAAGATTTAATTTTGATAAGCTATGCGGATGAAGGAATGAAACACAAAGGGTATATATACCAAGCTACTAATTGGCTATACACAGGAATGACAAAACCTAGAACCGATAAATATACCCCCAATGGTAAACATTCAAGGCACTATACAGATGAGTTTAACCATCTAAGAAAATACAGAACACCAAAACATAGATATGTATATTTTACCGATAGGAAAAAAGCCAAAAAATATATCTCATTACTTAAATATCCAATATTAAAATATCCAAAAGGAGAAAATGGGAAATACGAGTTAGGAACTAGACAAAAGACAAAAATACTAAACACTATCACAGGTGAAATATTTTACGAATAAAAAGATTGAAAAAGTAAAACCCAGAATTGCCAGAAGGAGGTGATCGCATGATTTATGTATTTGACGTTGAGGTTTTCAAGCATGACTGGCTGGTAGTCTTTAAAAATATGGGTACAGGCGAATACAAGGTAATCCACAATGACAATTATCAGTTAAAGACGTTCATTTCTCCCGATCACTTGTACGCCGGGTTCAATAATAAGCATTACGACAATCACATTATTAAAGCTATCATCTGTGGAGCCGATAACGCCCTTGTCAAAGAGATAAACGATTTTATCATCGACGGTAATCTCGGTTGGGATCATTGGTTCATAAAGGAGAACCGAGCATGGTTCAATTCATTTGACATCCGTGATGATATGCAAGCAGGTCTTTCGCTTAAAGCCATAGAAGGACATCTAGGTATGAATATTGAAGAAACCTCCGTACCCTTTGACATCGACAGACCTCTTACCAAAGAAGAATTGGAAGAAACCATAAAATACTGTAAGCACGATGTTGATACCACCGAGAAAATCATAAAATTACGGAAATCCTACCTTGACGGGAAACTTGCTCTCGGACAGATGAAGGGGATTCCGCCGGAAAAAGCGTTATATATGACTAATGCTAAACTGACAGCGGCGTTCTTGGAAGCGAGTCGGCGTGAGTGGGATGACGAAAGGAATTATCATTACCCCCCGAACCTCAAGAG
>JAAYEV010000221.1 GCA_012728565.1 Clostridiales bacterium | reverse complement strand
TGCGCGGCTGGATCTAGAACAGGACAAGGGACGGTTCTTTGTCCCATAAAAGCAGCGTAAAAAAACGGGGCAGGCCGATCGGCCTGCCCTATTTTAGTTCCTCTACCTTTACTTCGTATGTTTTACCGTCTATTTTAAGCCTTAAAAGCCTTGTGGAAAGCACCTCGCGGGATACACAGGCCTTTTTGATCGCGGATATTCTATTCTCCATCTCGCGTATCATCTGCTGGGCCTCGGGTACTGTTACCTTTACAAACCTGATTCTGTCCCCGGGCTTTGCCTGGGCAATCTTGGGCAGGTCCGCCCAGATGACGTTTGCAATCTTGGTATAACCGCCGGTGGTTTGCCGGTCGGCCAGCATTATTATTGGCTGCCCGTGGCCCGGCACCTGGACGGCCCCCATTGCTATTCCATCCGAAATGATGTCCCCGCCCTTGATGTGCTCGATATTTTTGCCTTTTAATCTATATCCCATCCTGTCACATTCATTGGTTACCTCGTAATAATCAGATAGGAAGGTATTTATCCCGTCGGCGGTAAAACAGTCCTCCTGGGGGCCTAAAGTAACCCTTAATTCCAGCGTTGCGGAATACTCCGGAATAAATTCCGGTGGTGTTTTCCTACCCCCCAGCCCGGCCGGACTTTCGGCAGGAGCGCCAATCTCAAGTACGTCCCCCGCTTTTAAAGCCCTGCCTTCAAGACCGCCGATTTTTCCCCTTGTATAAGTTGACTTGCTTCCCATAACCTCGGGGACCTTTATGCCGCCGGAAAAGGCTATATAGCTCCTGCAGCCCGATTTCAAACCCTGAAAGGAAAGCCGGTCCCCCTTATTTACAATAATGCTTTCCCACATGGGTACCGCCCTGCCGTTTATCGCCGGGGACAGGTCGCCACCGGCAATGGCTATGGTCATCTGTTCCATAAATTCGAGCTGGGGGCCCATCATGGTGACTTCCAAAACCGCTTCCAGCTCATGGTTTCCCACCAGTATGTTGCTTACCCTGTGGGAGAAGGTATCCATTACCCCAGAAACGGGAACACCGTACTGCTGATACCCGTACCTTCCGCTGTCCTCAACAAGTGTTAGAAGCCCCGGATTTATAACTTCTACGCTTCCCATTACCGGCCGCCCCCTTCCCCGTTATGGATAATGTACTCATAGGTGCCCTTCTCCACTTCTTCCCTTATCCTGTCATACTGTTCCCGGTCAATCCTTTTAAACCGGATGTAGTTTCCCGCCTTAAGGAGTATCGGGTTTTCCCTGTACGGGTCGTAAAGCTTAAGCGGAGTCCTTCCAATAAGCTGCCATCCCCCGGGGCTTTCTATCGGGTAGACCCCCGTCTGGTTTGCAGCTATGCCCACCGACCCGGCGTTTATTTTTGTTCTCGGGGTGCTTAGCCTGGGTGTTGCAATTCTTTCGTCCATGCCGCCCAAGTATGGGAATCCCGGCGTGAATCCAAGCATATATATCAGGTAGTCCCTTGAGGTGTGGATTTCTATCACCTGTTCCACCGTCAGGTTATTATGTTTTGCCACGTTTTCTATGTCCGGCCCGAATTCGCCGCCGTAAAGCGTTGGTATCTCGTAGGTGCAGGGTGACGGCAGGTCTATGCTTTCCAATTGTTCTTCCAGTGACCTAAGCCTGTCTAAAAGGGCATCGTATCCGATTATCATTGGGTCATAGTGTATCATAAGAGACCTGTAGGTGGGCACCGTCTCGGTTATACCTTCGATTTTGGCCTTTTCTATCGCAATCCCCATGGACCGTATCTTCCTGTTGATTTCTTCCGAGATGGAGTTTCCAAACTCCATTACCAGTGCCCTATCCCCGGCTGCCAGGTACTTCGTCTGCTTATACAATTTGCTCCCCCCTGACTTAACCTTTTTTATGGTAAGGCATCCGGCTGAACATGTTTACGCCCGTCCCCCGCCGGATGCCTTACCGGTCAGCAAAAAATCAAGCGTATGTTTACCGGGCCTATCTTGGTATGAGCTGTGCCATATTCCTCAGGGACAGTATCCCGGAATACCCGGCTATTACTACTATGATTACACCAAATACCAGCAGCCATGTCGGATGATGGTAGTCCCCTACAATATCCTTTCTCCTGGAAGCCAGCAGCATGGTTCCCAGGGTTACCGGCAGTATAAGGCCGTTAAGGGAACCCGCCAGGATAAGCAGCTTGGCCGGGCTGCCCACCAGCACCATTATAAGTGTGGAGGCTGCTATAAAGCCGCATATTATCAATTTTTCATATTTTTTAATAATCGGGTGCAGAGTTTTAAGGAAGGATACCGATGTAAAGGCCGCTCCTATCACCGAGGTGATACCCGCCGACCAAAGGACTATGCCGAAGAACCTGTATCCCAGGGTCCCTGCGCCGTGCTGGAAAGCTGAAGCCGCCGGGTTGGACGGGTCAAGGGCGGCCCCCTTGGAGACAACTCCCAGTATGGCCAGGAACAGCAGGATACGCATGATGGTTGCAATAAGGATGCCGGTTATTGAACTTCTGTTGATCTGGTCCAGGTTTTCCTTTCCCGATATTCCGGCGTCAAGCAGCCTGTGGCCCCCGGAAAAGGTTATGTAACCTCCCACCGTTCCGCCCAACAGCGTGATGACGGGGAAAAGCAGCGCTCCCGGGTCGGTGGGGGCAACGCTTCTTAAAAGGGCTTCCCCCACGGGCGGTTTTGAGGTTAGGGTAACATAGCTCACTACCAAAATCATTAGCACTCCAAGGATTTTGGTAAACCTGTCCATCACCGGTCCCGCATCCTTTGACAGGAAAATCAGGATACCTATTACACCACAAACCAGTGCTGCGAAATCTGTATTTATTCCCAAAAGAGCATTCAGGCCAAGGGAAGCTCCGCCGATGTTTCCTATATTAAATGCCAGCCCGCCCAGGGCCACAAGAATTGCTACAAAATATCCAAGGCCGGGCAGCACCTTGTTTGCTATGTCCTGCCCCCTTAATCCTGAAATGCCTATAACCCTCCATACGTTCAACTGGGCACCTAGTGCGAGAAGGATGGAAAACAGTATTACGAAGGCAAAATCTGCCTTATACTGCTCGGTGAAAGCTGCAGTCTGGGTCAGAAAACCCGGCCCTATCGCGGAAGTGGCCATTAGAAAGGCTGCTCCAAGCAGCGCGCTGGCCTTTTTCTTAAGGTCCGATTCCTTTTTGTTAGAACCCATTTAAGATCCCTCCATTTTACTTAATAAAATTTGAAACGGCGGTAACTTCCACACCTTCCTGTTCCAGCCTGGCCCTTATTTTTCTTGTAAATTCCACCGCTTCCGGGTTATCGCCGTGAACACAGATTGAATCTGCCTTGATTTCAATGTCTTCTCCGTTTACGGCCTGTACCTTTCCTTCCTTTACCATGCGCACCACCCTGGAGATGGCAAGGTCTGCGTCGTGAATCACCGCCCCCGGGAGCCTTCTGGATACCAGCGTCCCGTCGGGGTTGTAAGCCCGGTCGGCAAACACTTCATTGGCCGTCCTAAGCCCCATTTCCTTCCCGGCATTTATCATTTCGCTGTTGGCCAGACCCATGAGGATAATGTTTTGGTCCACTTCACGGATTGCCTCGGCTATGGCCGCCGCCAGCTTGGCATCCTTTGCAGCCATGTTGTACAATGCGCCGTGGGCCTTAACGTGCTGAATGGATGCCCCGTTTGCCTTTGAAAAGGCCATTAGGGCCCCCAACTGGTATATGACATATGCCTTTACCTCCTCCGGTGTGGCGGCAAGATTCCTCCTGCCAAAACCCAATAGGTCCGGGAACCCGGGATGGGCTCCTATGGCCGTTCCTTCCCGGAGCGCAGCTTTTACCGTCCTGTCCATTACCAGCGGGTCCCCTGCATGCCATCCGCAGGCGATGTTTACCGATGTAACGTGTTTTATAACCTGGTCGTCCATTCCCAAGGTGTAGCTGCCAAAGCTCTCTCCAAGGTCGCTGTTTAAGTCCACCCTAAAAATGTTTATCACCTCCTGTTCGAAAGTTTCGAAAGCCCGGTTTCTGTGAGTGTTTAGTAGGTATGATGAAAGGAAAACAAAATACCGGAAACTTTCCTTGTCTATAATATGCACAAAAGAAATGTTAATATATACAATTCTAGAATTATTTATGTTCTTTCAGTTAAGTATCCGGTTTGTAGAATATACTTTTTCCTTGACAATTCCCAATGTAATGGTATTATATGGAACAAGGATTGGCTGCGGGCAGGACCGGGCAAGGGGCGGCTGCTTGGACGAGGGACGGCTGTCTGCCCGGAGGTCCTGACACATTTTTAAAAGGAGGATTGAAAAATGAATGTGGCTGTGCTGCAGTTGGAGGTAAATGCTGAAGAGACGAAGGATGAGCGTATAGCCCATGCCGTAGACATTTTGGAGGGTATGTATCGGGATAACAGGTGTCCCCAACTGGTACTGCTGCCTGAGATCTGGGGAACCGGGTTTTTCAATTTTGACAATTATTACAAGGAGAGCGAAGAAGTCCGGGGCATAACCTATTCAGCCTTCGCCCCGCTGGCGCAAAAGCTGGGATGTTACATCCTGACCGGAAGCTTTGTGGAGCGGGAGGGCAGCGACCTTTACAACACCTCCCTTTTTATTGACCCGGAAGGGAACATAGCGGCCCGGTACAGGAAAATTCACCTGTTTGGTTATAAGTCCAGGGAGACCGAATTACTGGCACCGGGCAAGGATATAACGGTGGTTGATACGGAGCTGGGTGTATGGGGGATAACAACCTGCTACGACCTGCGGTTCCCCGAACTGTACCGGGCAATGGTGGACAGGGGCGCCCAAGGTTTCCTGGTGGTGGCGGCATGGCCGCTGGCCAGGCTGGACCATTGGTCCTTGCTAAACAGAGCAAGGGCTATTGAAAACCAGTGTTACCTTATATCCTGCAACTGTGCCGGCAGCCACGGAGGAGTGACTTTCGGAGGGCGAAGCATGGTTGTGGACCCTTGGGGTGTTGCCGTAGCTTCGGGAGGAGACAGGGAGACGGTGGTCTGGGCAAGTATTGACCTTGAAGAGGTTGAAAAATGCCGCAGCGCCTTTCCTGCGCTGAAGGACAGAGTCCTCTAATAGCAGTACAAATAAAGCTTGCGGCTTCCCTTTACTCTCCGCTTGACATTTCGGACGGTGGTGGTATTATATATGTGACAAGACAGGTGTATATACATTATACTGCCATGGAATTTATACATTAAGAAAAGCGGGGAGAGGTTGAATTGGAAAAAACAGCTGAATTTTTTAAAAGAAAAAACATTGAAATCTCACTTCACAGGTACGGTATTCAAGCCCTCGGGGCTATGGCCCAGGGGTTGTTTGCAACCCTTATAATAGGACTTATACTGAAGGTTATAGGAGAAAACTTAAATATCCCCTTTCTTTACGAGGTGGTATATCCCGCGGCACAGCAGATGACCGGCCCGGCGATAGCGGTGGCGGTGGCCTACGGGCTG
>JAAYEV010000220.1 GCA_012728565.1 Clostridiales bacterium | reverse complement strand
TATATTCTCATCACTATATGAGTATATGCCCACACTATGGCCTTTTCCTCCTACTTCATGGATGGCCTTTACTATTTCTATTGCATTCTGAAAATCGCCTTCATATTTATGCACGGCTAACAAGGTCGTCAATTTTTCACGACACCATACGTCCTCGTAACTGGTTGTATAAGAACCTGTCCCCTTGGCTATAAGGAACTTGCGGTCCTCCGGGATTGAGAAGCCCGCCAGTTCAGCCATTTTCTGGGCCGATTGGGCTACCGATTCCGGTAAACGGTGGCAGTCCTCGTCCCACATAATCTTTTTAACTGCAAGCTGCTGTTCCTCGTTAAGCAGGTAGCCTCCTACTGCAATCAATTCCCTGATCGCATCGTCATAGATACTCTCATGGATAATAATATTTCCATCGGCGGAACAACCGGACCCGAAATCCGATGTCTTAGAAATCATTGTGTTGTACGCTGCCTGGTAAAGGTCGTCCTTGGCTGTTTCATCCCAAATCATCGTTGCGTTTCCTGCGCCCACACCATAGGCCGGAGTGCCTGAATGGTATGCCCTTCTTACTACACCCTGGCCACCGGTAGCAATTACCAAGTCACATTTTGTATTGAGAGCTTCGGACATCGCCCTGTTTATTTTGGCTTTTCCTTGACCAAGAATCTGGATTAGGTCTTCCGGTGCCCCTACCTGTCTCAATCCTTCACGCATAAGTTCAACTGTTCGTCCCCCGGTCTTTGCCGCTCTGGGATGAGGCGAGAAAATTATGGCGTTCCGGGCTTTAAGGGCATATATTGCATTACCCGCAGGTGTAAGGTCAGGGTTGGTAGCCGGAATAACGCAGGCAATAACTCCAACAGGCTTGCCGTACTTGACAATACCTTTTTCTGGAATTTCTTCAATAATACCTACACTCTTCTGCCGCAGCGCGTCTCTCAGCACGCCCCTAATCTTATATTTCTTATTTTCACGGGTTACAGGGTCACCCATTCCGCTTTCCTCAATGCTCATCTTGACCAATTCTCTAAAGGTCTGGGTATTTGCAACTTTCCATGCTATAGCCCTTATAGTACGATCAACTTCTTCCTGGCTCCATTTTTCAAATATTTTCTGTGCTGCATCAGCCCTTGCAAACTTTTCCTCAATTTCGTCTATCTGGTCTTGGTCAAGTTTTGCATATACTTCCTCCATTGAACTCATTCTACTCATAATTATTCCTCCAATCTGATAATGGTCGCTTTGAATATGCTATATATTTCCTGCTACTGAGACACACATATGTGTATCTCTAAAGTTCAATAGCTGCCTCCCGGATTTATTACATTTTGTACAAATCCCTAGAAATGCCCGCCTTAAGTATAAATGAATCGGTATCATGGCCTACCATATGTCTTACCTTCCTGGATAACTCTATTAACCTGACAATATCTATGCCGGTTTCTATTCCCATCTCATCCATCATATGTACAACATCCTCAGAGGGAACATTTCCCGCTGCTCCTGGAATGAAAGGGCAGCCACCCAAACCGGCGAAAGAAGAGTCAAATTGTGTTATCCCTGCCTGCATAGAAGCCAAGATATTGGCCATAGCCATTCCCCTCGTGTTATGAAAATGCAGCCACCATTTCACTTGCGGATAGCGTTCCTGCATACTGCTGCATATCGAATAGACTTGATTGGGCACAGCCATACCGGAAGCATCGGACAAAGATATTTCGGTTATGCCAACATTCAAGTAGGCTTCTACTATACTCTGGACATCATTAAGCGGTATGTCTCCCTCCCAGGGAGAACCAAAAGGCATGGAAATGGACCCGGATACCTCTATATCATGCTGCCTTGCAAGAGTAACAATTTCTTCAAAACCGGCAACACTTTCTTCTGGGGTTTTATTCAGATTTGCGAGATTATGTTTGCGGCTTGCTGACACATTAAGCTTAACCTTCCGGCAGCCACAGTTGATTGCTCGCTCTACGCCTTTTTTGTTGGCAATCAGTGCACGCATTTCCACTCCGCCAATACTGCTTAAATGCGAAAAAAGCTTATCTGTGTCTGCCATTTGAGGTACAGCTTTCGGACTCACGAAAGAGCCTAATTCAATTACCTTGAAACCGGCTGCTATAAGCTCGTTAGCCAACTCCAACTTTTCCGAGGTTTGAAATATCCT
>JAAYEV010000219.1 GCA_012728565.1 Clostridiales bacterium | reverse complement strand
GCCATCCAGGAACTCCCTTATCCTTTCAATATCCCTCTCCCGGCTGCCAAGGCTCACCACCGCGATGTTTGCCCGGTCCATCGACAAACCGCCGCTCATCATGCCCTGGAAAGCAAAGCCCAGTATGGTGGTAAGTATGGCTGGCATGCACAGGGTAATAATAAGGGACTTTTTGTCCTTTAGTATCACCAATAAATCCTTCCAGATCATTGAAATAAGCATGCCTTTCCCCCCTAATCCCTCAGCCCGCGGCCGGTAAGATAAAGGAACACATCCTCCAGGGTAGGGGTTTTTATGTCCAGCGACTTAAGCTTTACCCCGTTCCTGGAGGCTGCCTCGAATATATCGGACAGTATGTCGCAATCCTTTTGCACCATAAGGGTAATAGAATTTCCCTTTTGATCGGCGTTTTTAACCTTGAGGCTGCCCCTTAGTTCCTTTAGGAAACCCTCGGAAGCCTTGTCGGTCTGCAGTGACACGATATCGTCGCCGCCCATGAGATTCTTAAGGTCCTCCTTGGTACCGGAGGCTATTACCTTGCCGTGGTCCATAACGTATATCCTGTCACAAAGGTGCTCAACCTCTTCCATGTAGTGGCTGGTGTATATGATGGTCATGCCCTTTTGGTTAAGGGCCTTTACTGTGTCCAGTATATGGCTGCGGGACTGCGGGTCTATACCCACCGTGGGCTCATCCATTATTAATACTTCCGGGTGGTGCAATAGGGCAGCCCCTATGTTGACCCTTCTTTTCATGCCGCCGGAGTAGTTCTTCACCGCATCCTTTGCCCTGCCGTTCAGCTCCAGGAGGTCCAAAACCTCCTGCATCCTTGTCTTAAGCTTTTCTCCCCTAAGACCGTATAACTTGCCGAAGAACTTCAGGTTCTCCGCCGCCGAAAGGTCGGGGTAAAGGGCCACCTCCTGGGGCACAATGCCCATTACCCGTCTTATGGCCGCAGGGTTTTTCAGGATGCTTTCCCCCTTAAAGAATACATCCCCCCCGTCCGGCCTTATCAGCGAGGATATAACCGATATGGCGGTGGATTTGCCGGCACCGTTGGGACCAAGTATACCCAGTATCTCGCCCTGTCTTATCTCCAGGTCGATGCCGTCAACCGCCCTGACTTTTTTGTAATACTTCTTAATGCCCTTTGCCTCGATTAACATTAATCGGTTACCCCCTCAAACAGGTTATACCCGTCCTTGTATTCGTCTTTTAGTTCCTCCAGCATGATGCTGTTTTCGGCCGTAACCTCCGGGAAATATATTTCCTGCGGCCTGTTAAGGTCCCAGTTTTTTTTCATCATTTCCATCCTGAAGGACCTTGGTGTACCCGCCCCGGTAAAATGGTACAGTATATCAAAGCTTAACCTTTCTTCGATTATATAATTATCCCGGTCTATGAAGGCCGTCTGGCTGAAGGTCTTTATGGTGGAGTGTTCTACTGCGTCCATGTTGGCACGGAAAGCCTCCCGGAATGAAAAACCCTGGTCCGGGAAATCGTCTCCGTCCGGCCGGCCGGTCGTACCATCCAATTTGTCAGCATGCTCTTTCATGGCGGAGCGCATCATGTCCTCCACGCCCTCCATAAAGGCGCTGTCGCTTAAAACTATCTCCATGGTTTTCCTAATGGCTGGCTTAAGCTGCTCGTCGGTCAAATTCATCTCGTACTTCGTAGCCTTGACGCTGCCCTCGGGGGTGTCCAGCACTATTTTCTCCAGGGCGGACACATTGTCGTCGTTGTACAGGGACTTCCACACCTTTTCTATGGCCTCAAGGCTTTCCTGGGACAGAGCAGGCATATTTTCAATATCTCCCGCCGTCCAGTCCGGGTGGACAAATTCACCGCCCTTTATCACCACAATCTTTGGTATAGGCGGCGTTATTACATAGACCACGCCGTCCTTTGTGTATACCTTGGCGTCAAGCCCGAAATCCTTTGTCTTGACAAAAATATTTCTAAGGCTTTCTTCCTTTTCCTTGTCGTACTCGCTTCTCAGTTCAAAGGCCATGTCCTCGAACATCTCAAGTCCGTCGGGTATGTCCTCCGGAAGGCCCTCCTTGTTGAACCTAATCTCCATGGTCATGTTCGTTTCCGATTTGCCCCTTGCAACATTTTGGGTTCGCTCGGACGCTTCCATGTAGACCTCGTAATCGCTTTTGCTGCCGCAGCCGGAAGCCCATGCCGTAATAAGCAGCGATATTATAATCAGCGCTATAGCTTTTTTTTTCATAAAACAAAACCTCCTTCGTGTGTCTATTAATATTTTAGACCCTATGAAGGAGGACAGTATGTATTAAAGGTAATGTTTTCATATTTTTGTACATGACTAAAGTCATAAAAGGGCGTTTTTTACCGCAAATATGGCAAGCTGGGTCCTGTCCCGCAGGTCCAGCTTTATCAGGATGCTGGATATATGGTTTTTGACGGTACCCTCGGTAATAAAAAGCTCGGCCGCTATTTCCTTGTTGTTCTTACCCTCGCCAATAAGCTTGACTATGTCCCTTTCCCTGGCGGTAAGGGATTTAAGCCTCGGGTCCGTTTTCTCGGTTTCTCTTTCCATATTGCGGAACTTCTCCACCACCCTGGCGGCGATTTGCGGCTGCATAAGGGCCCCGCCTCTTTGGACCTCCCTTATGGCCTCGGTTATTTTGGCGGGCGGGGCGTCTTTCAGGAGGTAGCCGGAAGCGCCGTACTTAAGAGCTTGGAAAATGTACTCGTCCTCGTCGAAGGTGGTAAGTATTATAACGGCTACGTGGGGGAAGTCCCGCTTTATCCTCCTCGTGGCTTCCACGCCGTCCATAACAGGCATCCTAATGTCCATAAGAATAAGGTCCACGGCATGCTCCTCGCACAGCCGGTAGCCCTCAAAGCCGGTGGCCCCCTCCCCCACCACTTCCATGTCCTCTTGGGATGAGAGTATCATTTTCATGCCCTGCCTGAATATCTCCTGGTCATCTACAATGCCAATCCTTATCATTTGTCTCCCCCCGTTCTCTTGAACCTCCCGGTCAAATAATCATGCTTTCCGTTAGGCCATTTTGTATCTTCCGGTAAGCTGCTTATCCCCGTCGATTGGTCGCATTTAACTTCCATCCATCAGCCCTTAAACCTGCCGGCCGGTCGTTTTAAACCTCCCGGTCAGTTTAAAGCCCTGCCCAGTTTCTATATCGAGGCTTCCGCCCATATCCTCCAGCCTCTTACGCATGCTCGAGAGGCCGAACCCCTCGGTGTAATCGCCGCCCGCCTCCCCGTTGTTCTGTATGCAAAACCAGGCCCCGTCTTCGTTCAAGCCTGCTTCGATGTCTATCCTTGTGGCTTTCCCGTGCCGGGCTGCGTTTGTTATGGCCTCCTGTATAACCCTGTACAGGACGGTGGTTTCTATTGGGTTAAGTCCCGTATCCGGCAGTTTGTAGTTTATCTCAATGCCGGTGTTCCTGCTAAACTCTTCAATCATATGCATTATGCTCTCCAGCGTTTCTGTATAGCTGCCTGTCTCGCTCTCACCGCCTGCGCCGCATGTAACGCCGGCCGCGCTGCCACTGCCGCTGCTCGCAGCGCTGCCCTGCCCACCTGTATCTGTTATCGCCACTCCTATGCAGCTGTCCGTACCGCCCGCACCGCCACTACCACTTCTCGCCGCGCCGCCATTATATGTCCCGCCCTCACCGCTGCCGGTCCTGGTTATGCTGCTTTCCATACCACCGAGGGCCCTAAGTGCCCGCCGGGTATCGGTAAGGGCCTCCCGGGCGTTATCGGCGCACCGGTCCAGGTACTCATCGGTTTTACCCGGCTCCTTCTTCAAGTATTCCTTTCCCATTTCAATCTGCATGATAAGGGAGGTGAGCCGGTGTCCCAGCGAATCGTGCATATCCCTTGCTATGCGGTTTCGCTCCTCAAGGGCTGCCGCCCTCTCCTTCTGGGCGGAGAGTTCCTCCAGCCGGTGGTACGCCTCCACAAGTTCCTTATAAAGCCTCTGGCTTTTGTCCCGCTCCTCCTGCTGCAGCTTGCCAAAGTTTATAAGGGTGATTAGAAAGGCAAGCGCAAACAGGTTGAAAAGAAGCTGTGACAGGATTGATGCGCTTAACCCAAAGTGAAGTGCTTGGATATATTTTGAAAGTGCCGCTACCGAAAGAATGACTGCCGCTGTGTTTCCCCTTTTCCTGTCAAGGCTCATCCCCGCCTCAACCATGGCAGATATGTAGAGTATATGGAAGAAGTAGTTTACCAGGTACTTGGACTGGTACTCAAGGAGGAAGATAAGGGCTGCATCGATCGCATACCACAGCGCACCGCCTTTTTTTAGCCGCGGCCTTGCAAACCCCCAAGCTACAAAGGCGGCAAATAACAACACCAGTAAGGTCGTCCGCTCCGGCGAAGCACCCTCGAAAGAAAGAGCAAACCCGAATATTATTAGGTTTATTAATAGCTTTAATATTGTGTATTGCCGCTTCATGCTACAGGCCTCCTGATGCTTGATGCATCCTTCTTGTTCTTGCACACTTCCTGACACTATATAAACCGTTTGGTAAAACTATTCTACATAGTATTTCGTTCACCTTCAACGGCACCTGCACAACTAAAGTCTTCTGCTCACTTACATATCCTATCATACTTAACATCCATAGGGGAATATTGGAAAATATTCATTGCAGGGAAGGAAAATGACAATTTTTGTTGAATGGCAATATATGCAAGCAGATAAATGGATTATTTATATTATCAAGACGTATTAGAATAATTTATATGTAACACGAATTTTTCCAATCGCTTTAACATTGTAATATGCAATAGAAAAGTAATTAATGAATGTAATTTTGTTTTCTAATTATTCTTTATATAAATTGAGAACAACGTTTGTGTCTATTTGCCTTTTTTAGACTTCAGTCAATCATTTTGACGACAAATACATCACAGAAATTTCATGCTTAATATACACAAACATATATTAAACCATTAAATATCAACCTTTTATAAATCAAAGTATATCTACCATTTCATAATAATAGCATGGTTGTAACAAGTAATACATAGGAAAACCTTTAAAGGAGGAAGATGGATGGATGCAATAGACTGGGGAAAAAAACATATTCTATATATTGCAAATGAGATTCCTGAGGATTTTGATAATCCGGACCACAAAAAACATCGTTCTGTGATTGAGCCATGGCTAACAGCTGTGTTTCAAAGTGAACATTTGTCATTGTTATTAGGTTCAGGTATAACGATAGGTATATGTAATTATTCCGGCGTGGAACCTCGTGCTATGCAAAGAATAAAGTTTAAAACTAAAGGCAAAGAGATAGCTTCATATGCTGAACAAGAAGCAAAAAACTTATCTCGTGGATCAGCAAATTTTGAAGATGATTTAAGAGTCGCCATTGAACTATTGAAAGGTTTGAAAATACTGAATGATGATAATACCTCAACACTGGAAAATGAAATAAATGAAAAAATGAAATCTCTTATTTTAAATCTGATAAAAAATGAATATGGTGTTCTTTCTTCCGAAAAAGCCTCGGATGCTTTAGCTCTACTTAAAAGGTTCTTAATAAGTTTTAGTAGTCGAACTGCTACACGCGACCGATTACATATTTTTACAACTAATTATGACCGATTTATTGAATATGCTTTAGATAATGCAGGTATTTATACATTAGATCGTTTTGTGGGTAAATTGAATCCGGCACTGAGATTGCATAAAATGGAATTAGATTATCATTATAACCCTCCCGGAATACGGGGCGAACCAAGATATGTTGAAGGAGTAGTCCGTTATACTAAACTTCATGGCTCGCTTGATTGGCGTTTTAAAGACGGAGATATTTATAAAGAACCCATGCCGTTCGGCTTAAAAATTGACGAAGAAATGCTTCCACATCCATACGAAACAAATGTAATTTTCCCTAATTCCGCAAAAGGTACTGACACAGTATATTTCCCTTATTCTGAACTATTCAGAGATTTTTCCGCAGCAATATGCCGCCCAAATTCTGTACTCGTTGCTTACGGTTATGGTTTTGGAGATTCGCATATAAACAATATAATATTAGATATGATGACCATACCTTCTACGCATCTGGTCATAATATCCTATGACTTAGCCGATGGACGTATTCCAAATTTCACAAAGAGATGTAATCCTTCTCAGTTAACACTTTTATTAGGGAACCATTATGGAGATATTCAAACCTTGACAGAGAACTATCTTCCCAAATCAGCAATTGATAGGATTTCTGATAGACGGCTAAAAATTGAAGAAAAAAGAAAAGCCATTAAAAAAGAAGGTGAAGTTGAAGATGAATAAAGAATTTGAGCATATTAGAAATCAAACTATAGGCACGGTTGAATCCGTTTCTCCACGTGAAATCAAAGTATTACTTGAAGCAAACGCTCCGCAAAATACCGCTATTAATACTGGGATACCACAACTTTTCCCAAGAGTAAATGGCTTTGTTTTAATACCTAATGAATCTGGAGCACTAATAGGAATGATTTCATGGGTCGGCATTGAATATTTTCAATACCCCAAAACAAAGAAATTCAAGGATTATGACCTAATCGATTTGCCCTTTCCCCTTCGTAAGCTTTCTATAAGCCCTTTGGGTATTCTTAAAGAAGAGAATAGACAATTTGAAATAGAGCGAGGAGTTTATAGTTATCCCTCAGTAGGAGATCCAGTTGTAATTCCTAATCAAGAGCAATTACGAGCAATTGTACAAAACAAAGACATCAATGCAAAGGTTAAAATTGGAGTCTCGCCTATGGCCGCAAATGCACCTGTTTATATTAACCCTGATAGATTTTTTGGAAGACATACTGCTGTCTTAGGAAATACAGGGAGTGGAAAGTCTTGTACAGTAGCTGGATTATTACGCTGGTCTCTTGAAGAAGCAAAAAACGAATTAGAGAAAGGCATGAAGCTTAATTCTCGTTTTATAATACTTGACCCAAATGATGAATACAGTGATATATTTAATGGACTATCAAATGTCCGTTGTTTCCAAGTAAAACTAAATGAAGCCTCAGAACCTCATGATCATACTTTTCAATTAAAAGTGCCAAGTTGGATGTGGAATAGCTATGAATGGAGTTCAATTGCACAAGCTAGTAGCAAGACACATAGACCATTATTACGTAGGGTTCTCAGAGAAATCCGTTTCGGTGGAAGGCTAGATGAAAACGACACATTGATTAAACCAAGGAGATTTATTGTTAGTATTTTAGTTACTCTCAGGAACTATGAAAGACAAGGTATTAATGCTATAGCAGGTTTTCCCGGAAAGCAAAACCTAGGAGAAACACTTGAATCTGCAAAAAGCTCATTATCTTCATTTTTAGAAATAATAGATGGTGAACCAAAAGAAAAGATCAATACTATTATTAACGCAATTGAGGCAGTACTCCGAAGAAGGCCAAGAAAAGGGGATTATTTTCCTGCTTTTGATTTGAATGACCTTCAAGAAATTATTACTGCTATTGAAGCTTCGCAGGGTGTTTTTGGAGAATTAAAAAGCTATCAAGGCCCAGACGAAGACAGCCCTGTCTTTTTTGCTAATGAAGATTTCATTAGTCATCTTGAACGTTTAGCCCAAGAAAACAATGCGCAACAATTCATGGATTTTTTTATGATGCGAGTTAAGAGCATTTTGACTGACTTACGCATTGCTTCCGTTATTGAAACAAAGACTAAGGATGAAATACCACTAAATAGATGGTTAGATGAATATATTGGTAACAATGAAGACGATGGATCAATAAGCATAATTGACCTATCGTTATTACCTTCTGAAATCCTTTTTGTTATTGTATCGGTTTTAACTAGAATCATTTTCGAAGCCCATCAAAGATACAGAAGAAAAAACGGAAAAGTATTACCGACAACGCTAGTAGTTGAAGAAGCACATAATTTTATAAAAAGATATGATAGCGATACTGATGAAATTACTGCAAATAAGCTTTGCTGTCAATCATTTGAAAAAATTGCTAAGGAAGGACGTAAATTCGGGCTTGGATTACTAATCTCTTCGCAAAGACCTTCAGAATTATCTCAGACTGTTTTATCTCAATGCAATACTTTTATATTGCATCGAATAGTTAACGATAGAGATCAAGAAATGGTAAAAAAACTAGTCCCCGATAATTTAGGAAGCATATTAAATGAGCTTCCTATACTCCCTACAAAAAAGGCAATAATACTTGGATGGGCAGCTCCTATACCATTAATAGTTGAAATGAATACTTTAGAGAAAAAAGACTGTCCTAGATCAAAAGACCCTGAATTTTGGGATGTTTGGACTGGAAAAGAAGAAAGGAATATTAATTGGAAAGATATTAGCGATGAATGGCAGAAAGAGAATAATATATAAATGCATGGCAGAGTAGGTAACATCCTGTTACTTACCTTCTAGATAGCAAGGCAGCTAATTAACTCATATTAAAGCCAAGATACGACTTTAGCCAAAGTATTTCTACAAGATGACAAATACCATCCAAGTAAAATACGTTATTTCTTATTACCATATAAAAGGCGAGAAGGTAAAAATTGTGGAAGAGCAAATAAGAATTGCTGCATTCAAGTGGATAGAGGAACAGGTGCAAATTTACGGTGAAGTGCTGCCTCGTACACTTCTCGAAAAGGGGTTTATATTTAACGGCCAGCGCATTACACTTGTTGGCCCTCAGGGTATTTGGAAACCCAGCGTCTTTGAGAAAATTCCAATTTCCATTACCACGGTTGCAGGTGGCCCTTATGATGACTTTTTTACTAAGGATGGCTTCCTTAACTATAGATATCGCGGGACGGATATAAACCACAGGGATAATGTTGGGCTTCGTGAAGCTATGCTGAAACAAATTCCCCTCATATATTTTCACGGGATTGTCCCAGGTAAATACCTTGCGGTTTGGCCGGTTTTCGTCATTGGTGATGACCCGGAAACACTGTCGTTTACATTGGCGGCGGATGAACCAATATCGGTAGTACAATACCTGAATGCTTCACATACTACCGATATGCCCAAAGTCTCAGATGAAAGTACATATTACAAGCGAAGCTATATCACATCTGCTGTGAAACGAAGACTGCATCAGAAGTCTTTCAGGGAGAGAGTATTAGAAGCATACAGGCAGCAGTGCACTTTTTGCAAATTAAGACACGCCGAGCTTCTTGATGCAGCCCATATTATACCGGACTCTGAAGAACTAGGGGAACCATTGGTAAACAACGGCCTATCCCTATGCAAGATTCACCATGCCGCGTTCGACAGCAATATTATCGGGGTAACCCCCGATTACAGGATTAAAGTTAGGAAAGATATCCTCCTGGAAAGAGACGGACCTATGCTGGAATACGGATTTCAGCAGCTGCACAATAGGGAGATTATTCTCCCTAAAAACAAATCACTCTGGCCGGACCAGGAAAGGCTTGAAATACGGTTTGAAAGATTCATTAAAGCAGGATAGGCCTGATTTATCCTGTCAGGCTGTCAAGGGATACATAGCCTTGACAGCTTTTGGTTTTAGTACGTTTATCCAAGGATATTGTATAATGTTTAATTGAGGAGGCATAGATATATGTCCAGATTAAAAGCAACAGTGTCCATACTTATACTGGCTATAGCAGTGTCCGCCTGCGGGACCGGCGAACAAGACAAGGCTGTGCCGCCCACCCCGCCGGAGCAGGATGATAAGGCCGAAACGCATGATAATTGGCCCGGCTACGAAACCCGCACCGTCCGGCCGCAGGGGGAGTACTTCCTTTACCCCGGCCCGGACGCTGTTTTTCTGGCGCTGCCCGAGGTAATAGTCCAAGGGGGTTCTGCCGTAGAGGTATTGGAAACCGAGGGGGATTGGGTGTACCTGCGTTCGGGGGACAACGATGGCTGGCTGCCCAAATGGTACCTGGACGGCTCCGATGAAAAACCCGTCCGGGACAATGTGCAGGATTACCTGGTGCTTAAGGAAAACATGCAGGGGCTCCTATACCCCGACGGCCCCGGGATAGTGGACCTGGAAAAGGGCAAACTGTTAAAACCCCTGAAGGAATGGAACAACTGGTACTTTACCGGAATTATTGTCTACGACATCCCTTCCGTCCAATACGCGTGGGTGCCAAAGGATGCCCTGCTGCCAATCGGGGAAGCAGAGCCAAGCGAAGGCTTCCTGCATGAAGGCACCGAAGTTTACGGATACGACAGCTTTGAAGCATACGGCCCAGTCAACCCGGAGAAACTGGACTACACCATGCGCGTATTCGTAAGAAAGGAAAAGGAAGGCTACATAGCGGTAGGGGCCGCGGGGGGTTGGACGGCCTGGACCAAAAAAGAGAACCTGAAGTTTAGTTATGACAATGAAGAATAGGGACGGTCTGCTTAAGTATTAGCACAACCGTCCCTGTGGCTTTAAGAACCGTCCCTGTGTATTTAGACACGAGAACCGTCCCCGTGTCTCTCGCGAGAACCGTCCCCGTGTCTCTCGTCCCCGTGTCTCTTCCCCGTGTCTCTTATTATTACTTTTCTGTTAGGAAGTTTTTTATTTCGTATTCGCTAAGCTTTCCCTGGTACCAGGAATGAAACTCAAGCTGTACTTTGCCTTCAAACAGAATTTCTTCAATCTGCTCCTTGCTTTGTTCGAAGTCTGCTTCCCGGGCTTCCTTTTTGTCGTCCACCTTGATGATGTGATAACCGAACTGGGTCTTGACCGGCTGACTTATGCTGCCCGCCTCCATCGAAAATGCAGCCTCTTCAAACTCCGGAACCATTTCTCCCCTTTTCACTATCCCAAGGTCTCCGCCATAGTTCTTGTTTGCTTCATCGATGGAATACTGCTTCGCCAGTTCCGCAAAGTCTTCGCCGGCATCCAGCTTTTCTTTGACCTCGGCTGCCGCCTCTTCGGTCTCGGTCAGGATGTGGCTTGCCTTTACCTGCTCCTCAACGGCAAAGGTCTCCTTGTTCTCCTCGAAGTATTCCCTCATTTCCTCCTCGGTGATTGAAATGCTTGGGCGCAGCAGCTCTTCAATTTTCAGACTCATGCTG
>JAAYEV010000218.1 GCA_012728565.1 Clostridiales bacterium | reverse complement strand
CCGGGGATTCCTTGGAGGCGTCCTGCCGGATGTTCAGCTTGCTGGCGCTGACGTAAAGGATGGATGAGTTGCCTGTGCCGTTTGTGCCGGTCTCGCTCTCGCCGGGGTTTTCGTCCTGGTTTTGCGGTTCTTCCGGCTCTTCTACGTTATTGTCGCCCTTATCGGAACCGCCCTCGTTCTGGCTTCCGCCGGCGGGCTGAAGCACCGGGAAAATGTCCCCGGGGGAGCAGGCTGACGTAAACACTGCCAGCATTAGAATGATTAATAAAAATACAAGACCTCTTGGTTTTCTCATATGTTGACCCCCTGTGGCTTAATAATTATGTCAACACGATTATATCATTATATTCGACAGCTTTCAGCAATTATTGTATATGTAAAATTATCCTTAATAAAAGGAGCTGCCGATATCCTTCCAGGATACAAGGGCCTTCCTATTGGCTTCATTATAAAGAAAAAAGCATGTACTTTTGACCGCCGATGAAACGGTAGGAAAGTAAAAAAGACCGGCTGTAACCGGCCCTTTGGTTATTTTTGGGTCTGTATAATTTTTGGTTCGTCCTGGTTTGGGCTGCTCGGCTGCTGTCCCTGTGGGTTTTGGCCCCCCGATTGATTATACATCGGGTTGTGTTCGGATAGATAGTTCAGCCTGCCGTTTAGCATCTGGATGTGACGCAGGGCGTCCTGCTGCATTTCTTGGAACATTTGCTTTGCCGCCGGGTCATCGGTGGACTCGGCGAACATTGCATAGGTACCCATTGCGGCCTGCTCGGCGGCAATGGCCTTTTCAAGGTCACTTTTTACGGTCATTTCAAGAGCCTCCTCTTTTTAAGCACTGGCTGCGCTGCATTTTCCCTCCTCTTTATTATCCCTTTTCCAATACAATAAAAAACGGGAAGTTGCCTGGCAAAATTGTGAAAATGGAGGTAAACTTGAGCCTTTGACGAATAGATTAGTAGAGGTGAGTGGAATGGATGGGATTAAGATACTTCACACCGGGGATTTGCACCTTGGCATGTCCTTTGCCCGGTCCAAGCTTCCCGCCGAAATAGGCAGGATAAGAAGGCAGGAGCTGTGGGAGACCTTTGACCGGATTATTGACACGGCAAAGGCGGAAGAAGTGGACCTTATGCTTATCGCCGGTGACATGTTTGAATACAATTACTGTACCGCGTCGGATATTAAAAGGATAAACGACCGGTTCGCGCGCATACCCGGTACCAGGGTTTTGATAGCGCCGGGAAACCATGACCCGGCCCTGCCGGATTCCCTGTACAATACCTGCCGGTGGCAGCCCAACGTACATATTTTCAGGACCAGCGATATATGTGCCCTGGAGCTGGAGGGACTTGGCACCACTGTATGGGGCCTGGGCTGGGACAGGGATTATATTGTGGACCCTCTCCTTGAGGGTTTCAAGGCTGCCGACGGCGGGATAAACATACTGCTTGTCCACGGTGAAGTGGTGCCGGAGGGGAATACTTCCGATTATTTGCCCATTTATTTGCGGCACCTTGCCGAGTGCGGCGCGGACTACGCCGCGCTGGGCCACGTGCACAAGGGCGGGGTGGTGGAACACGGCGGCAGGGGTACCGCAAGGTACTGCACCAGTCCCGAGCCCATTTCATTTAACGAGGACGGGGACCACGGCATATGCATAGGAACGGTGGGAAAAGGCTTTTGCGATGTAAAGTTCTTGCCCATCGCAAAGCGAAGGTTCATAACAAGAAGAATAAACCCCGACCCCGCGGGCGATGCCGCGGAGGTGCTGGGGCAAATGAAAGGGCACATAATGAAAGAGGGAGAAGAAAACCTTTATAGATTCCTCCTGGAGGGAGCCATGGACCCGGGGGCGGACCTTGATACCACTTACCTTGCACAGGCAGCGCAGGCCTTTCATGTGGAAGTGAAAAACAACACCTATATAGGTTACGACCTGGATGCAATAATGGAAGAGGGCCAAAACAGCATAATGGGAGCCTTTGCAGCAAGGATACTGGACCAGCTGGACCGGGAGGGCGATTTAAGAAGGCGGGCGGTCCTGGAGAGGGCCCTTTACATAGGCCTTGATGCATTAAACGGCAGGAAGGTGGTGGGCCGGTGAGAATCAAGGAACTTTATATAAAGGCCTTCGGCAAGTTTATAGACAGGGAGTTTAAGCTGGGGGACAACCTAAACATAATATACGGGCTCAACGAAACCGGCAAGTCAACCATCCACCGGTTTATAGAGGCCATGCTCTTTGGCTTTGTAAAGCCGGGGGTAAAAAGAAGGGTGCTGATGGAGGAGTACGACCGGTACCGTCCCTGGACCGGAGAACTTTACGGCGGAAGCCTTGTGTACCAGGTGGGCGGGCGGCTTTATAAAGTGGAGAGAAACCTCGAAAAAGGCCGGGAAAGCGTTAGGGTGTTTGACCATGTAACCGGCGAGGAGTTAACCCGGTCCTTTACATATGACAAGGCAAGGAGGGAGCTCCTGTTTGCCCGGGAGCATTTAGGGGTAAGCCACTCCTTTTTCAGGAACACCATAAGCGTAAGCCAGCTTGGCAGCAAAAGCGATGCGGACCTTGCCAGGGAAATCCAGACCTACCTGGGCAACCTTGGCAGCGCAGGGGATGCAAACCTTTCGGTGGCCAAGGCAGAAAAATTAATTAAAGAATATCTTGACGGTATCGGTACCGAAAGGGCCCAGACCAAGGAATACGGCAGGCTGTGCCGCCGGATTGAAGAGCTGGAAAACGGCATTAAGGCGGCCGCTGCGTCGGTGGAAAAAATAAGGCTGCTGGGACGGCAGCTCAGGGAGGACGAGGAAAGGGCGGAAGCCCTCAAGGCTGAAAGAAAGAAACTGGAGCAGCGGATTAAAGCTTTAAAGGGCAGCATGCTGCTGGGACGCTGGCAGGAAGTGCAAAGGCTCTCGAAGGAATGCAAAGCCCTGGCGCTGCAGCTTGAAGAATTAAAAGAGTATGCAGGCTTTGACACGGCGGAAAGGGATGAACTCTATACACTGGATAGGCTGGCGGAGCAGGACAGGCAGGAGATTAAAAGAATCCAGCTGAAGGTGGAGGAAAGCTCCCGGGATATTGAAATGGCCCAAAAAGAAGTCTCGCAAGCCCTGGACAAAGGCGCGGGGCCTCTGCGAAAAAGGTTT
>JAAYEV010000217.1 GCA_012728565.1 Clostridiales bacterium | reverse complement strand
GAACGACCTCACAGCCGGTTATTTTTTGGATTTCCTCGGCCGCCAGCCTTCTATGGCAGTATTCCGGCAAGTCCTCACTGCATAAAAGGCAGGCGTGGTCATGGCTTTCCAAATCAAGCTGCTCCATCGCATTTCTTTTTTCCAGCACCTTTTTATATTCTTCGGAAAACTCTTCCCAGCTTATCCGTTTGTCCCGGAAGCCGTCAAAAATCTCCTTTGTGGGAACCAAAGCGGTGCAGTGCTCATAGCCGATATCCCCGATATTCTTAAGGAAAAACTTAAGGTCGTCCTCCTTTGTAAACCCGGCCAGCTGTGATTTGTTGTTAAGCCTTATGTCCACCACTTTCCTGACTTTGTTATCCAAAAGCAGCCCAAAAAACTTTTCGGCATTTTTCTTAGCAAAACCTATCGTAAATATTTTCATTCACAAGACCCCGCTTTCATCCGAATGTAAGGCGCTCACTGCCGGTCGCCCCTGCTATCATTATATCAATTGTACCTGTCCCGGCAAGTACGCAGTTTTTTCTGCCCTAAACTATACAGTACCGGCGCATGCGAAAAACAATCAGGCAAAATCCCCGGAGAATAAAACTTCTCCGGGGATTTTTGTACCTTTCTACTGCCATGCCGGGCGGGCGCCGGTGGCTTTGCTCATCTGCTCGTTCAGCGCCACCAGGTCGTCTATGTTCACTTTTTTTACATCGTTTTTTCCGACCAGGCCGGTAAGCATCGCCATCTCGGAGGTGGAGGCCTTTATGAAGTTGGTAAGGGCCCTTGTGCCCTCCTCTATGTCCAAGAGGTCCTCATGATCGCCAAAAGAAAGGAACAGCTCCGAAGGCGCGGTCCCCGGCGGCACCTTACTCCACTGGGAATAGGACATCGCAATAAGGGCCGACTCTGCAAGGTATACCGCATTGGCTCCAAGGGCCATGGCCTTGAGGCAGTCCCCGGCATCCCTCAAACCCCCGGTTGCAATAAGGTCTATGCTGTCACGGACGCCTCTTTTTTCAAGATGGCGGTGGGCCCTGCCTATGGCGTACACCAACGGGACCCCCAGGTTGTTTATCGTCACCTCGGGGGAGTTGGCGGTTCCTCCCCCTCCGCCGTCTATGGTGACAAAGTCGCAGCCCGCCTCAATCACCGCGTCAAGGTCCTTTTCAATATTCCCGGCGGCAATCTTTGCACCCACCGGCACATCGGAGTTTATGGCCCTTACGTTTGCCACGATATCCTTCAGCGTTTTCCCCTGGTCTATCTCGGGATGCAGGTAGGGCCTGCTTGCTCTTTTGCCCGGCCTTACCCCAAGCTGTTTGGCCAGGTCCTTATCCACGTCCGCATCGTCAACGGCCCCCGCCAGCGCCCCCATCGCACCTTGGCCGAAGCGTATCTCCACTGCGTCCGACTGCTTAATTTCCTCTTCAGAGTTGCCATAGCGGGCCCTGTTCAACTGCACTATGTAATACCTTGCGTACTTTCGCTCCTCCGGGAAAAAGCCGGTATCCCCGGAATTGCAGGCAGTGTCTGCAGCGGCGGAGGCCTTGCCCCAGCAAATCTTGGTGGCCCGGTTAACCGATAGGCCGTAGGCCATCGCCGACAGCATTATGGGGGTGGAAATTCTAAGGGGCTTGTTTGTATTTTTGCCTATCACCACCTCGGTATTGACCTCGCTTGGGTTCACGGGGAGCACGTCAATCATTGCCGGCACAAACATAAGGTCCTCAAAGGTGGGCAGCTTCCTGGTGGAGCCGTACATTTCCCTTACCGGGACTCCGTGCTTTGCCCTTTCCCCTATCGCAGCGATTTTCATCAGCGAAAAACCGTGGACAAGATGGGGACTTTTTGTGCTTTCCAGTTCGCGCATCCTCTCCAGCATCTCGTCTATTAAGTTTTTTACTATACCTTCACCCAACAATCTCATTACCTCCTTGTACAATTAATACAGGCAGGGGGACGGTTCTCTTGTCTGAATCTTTTTTTGCCCACAGTACACAACCCCCGGGCAGCCGTGCCAGCCGCTTGGCACGGGCCCTCGATCAAGACACCTCTTTTCCTTCAATAGTATTCCGTTTAACGGGCTTTTTATTTAATACGCCAAACAGCGGTATAAAAAATAAATCAGCCGGTTGGTGGAGCCTTGTCGGCCCATTCCACCGGCTGACTGAAACAGTTCGGTGATACAGTTCCTATACCCTTTTTCGCGCTATGCCAATACCGCCGCCTTTTGTCCGCGCTCTTCCGGCAGGCTCTCCTGGGCCGGGGTGGCCGGTCCGGTGTATTCGCCGGATAGTATTGCGTCAAGGCATTCCTCGTCTACGGTTTCTTGCGCCAGCAGCGTGCGGGCAATCCTGTCAAGCAGGTACTTGTTTTCCACCAGCAGGTCGTAGGTTTCCTTGTAGTACCTGTCTATAATAGCCCTGCACTCCGCCACGATGTTCTGCTGATTCGAAATGCTGTTGTTAAGCAGTATATCATAGTTCAGCATTCCGGTACTGTCCCCCATACCGAATTGTTTCACCAGCGCCATAACAATCTGTGTAGCCTTTTCTATATCATTGGAGGCACCGGTAGTGACGTTTTCTTTCCCGAATATTATCTCTTCGGCTATTCGCCCCGCAATAGCTATTTTGATGCTGTTTTCCATCTGTTTTTTG
>JAAYEV010000216.1 GCA_012728565.1 Clostridiales bacterium | reverse complement strand
GTCTCGGTCAGGATGTGGCTTGCCTTTACCTGCTCCTCAACGGCAAAGGTCTCCTTGTTCTCCTCGAAGTATTCCCTCATTTCCTCCTCGGTGATTGAAATGCTTGGGCGCAGCAGCTCTTCAATTTTCAGACTCATGCTGATGTCTTTCTTTATACCGTCCATGTTATATCCGTACATCCCGATAATCTGTTCAAAAGTCTCCCGGTCACCATACTGCTCCGCCATCTTGTCTATTTCCTTATCCACATCCTCATCTGTAACCTGTACACCCTGCTTTTTGGCCTCCATTTCAACTATCTTCTCCATAATAAGCATGTCAAGGGCCTGCTGGCCGCCCTGTTTTACCATGGCGTCATACAGTTGGTCCTTTGTTATGGCTTCGCCGTTTACTTTGGCAACCGCGTCTTTATCGGCGGAACAGGAAGTCCCGGCCAAGGCTACCGTTAACAATATTACTGCAAGTACTGCCTTATATGTTTTCATATACCGTCGGCTTTTTCCCATGCTTCATCCCCTCCTTCGTCATAGTCTTTATTATAACGCCTTGCGGAACATTTAGCAATCCAATCAACAGAACCGTCCCCTTGATTACCCTTGATTACCCTTGATTACCCTTGATTACTTAGAAAAGATTAGAAAATTTACCGGTTTACCTGTATACTTTTATATATGGCAGGTACTATCAACGCACAGCGTTTGCCTGCGCAAAATAGTCTACACATGGAGGTATCGTAATGAGCAGAGTATGGTTTAGCCCTATCGGGGACAATTCATTACCGGATGTAATATCGCAAAAGGTATTAAAGCTATATAGGGCCGCAGGCTTTGAAAAAATATTTGAAAAAAACGAGTTTGTGGCGGTAAAAATCCATTTCGGCGAAAAGAACAATACGGGACACATTAAACCGCAGTGGATTAAACCGCTTCTTGACGCCGTCAAAGAAAAGGAATGCAAGCCCTTCCTGACCGACACCAATACTTTGTACCGGGGTGAGCGCCAAAACTCCATTGACCACCTTATGCAAGCCTATGCCCACGGGTTTAGCATTGAAAACCTTGGCGTGCCGGTAATAATTGCCGACGGGCTTTTATCCAAAAACCATTCGGAGGTGCCGATTGACGGAAAACGCCATAAATCAGTCAAGATAGCCAACGATATACTGCACAGCCACTCGCTTATAGTTTTGAGCCACGTGACCGGCCACATACTTACCGGCATGGGTGCGGCAATAAAGAACCTGGCAATGGGCTGTGCGCCAAGAAGCGGCAAACAGGTCCAGCACGCCGATGTAAAACCTAAGGTAAACGAAGAAAAATGCAGGGCCTGCGGGCTGTGCATAAAATGGTGTCCCAGGGATGCGATACATATTTATGACGGGGTAGCCCGGATAGACATAGAAAAATGTTACGGCTGCGGCGAGTGCATCGCCACCTGCCGGTATCATGCAATAAAAAGCTCCTTCAAAAACACCAGCGTATCGCTGCAGGAAAGCATGGCCGAATACGCCCTGGGCGCTGTTAAGGACAAGGAGGGGAAATGCTGCTACTTTAACTTCATCACCCACGTTACCAAGGAATGCGACTGCATGGACAAGGCCCAGGACAAGATAACCGGCGACATAGGCATACTGGCGTCCTACGACCCGGTAGCGATAGACAAGGCCACCGTGGACCTTTTGATTGAAAAGGCAGGCAAAGACATACTTAAAGACCTGTGGCCCGAAAACGATTACAGAGTCCAGATAAGGCACGCGGAAAGCCTGGGCCTGGGTTCGGAAAACTATGAGCTTATCAGGGTTGAATAATAAAAAACGGCTAAGCTGCTTGGGACTTATCGCCCCCGGCGGCTTAGCTTTTCTTCCATATCCAAGAACTTGCGCCGGGACTCCTCGGACAAACCGGCCAGTATCTTGTCTCTCATGTCTGCCGCAAGCTTTGCCCGACTTTCCCTTTTCGTTCCCACACCCAGCGCGTTGTACTCAACCTTCCTGTTCCTGTAGTAAAGGTCCATATCGGCAAAACGCCTGCCCTGCTGGTCAAACTCGAGCCCGACCAGTATCATTTTTACCCGCTTCGGCGGCAGCAGGCTGAATATCCTTACCTGGT
>JAAYEV010000023.1 GCA_012728565.1 Clostridiales bacterium | reverse complement strand
GTTCATGTACCACGCTTCCAGCATTTTCTTGCCTCCCGAGGCAAAACCCGCGGGCACCATGCATCCAATCACAAGCAGAGCGGTTAATATGAACAGTATTGATTTTTTAATGATTCTTTTCTTCATAAAAGCACCTCCTGTTTTTTCCTTCTGTCAGTATACCACACTAGTACCGAAAATACAAAATTTTACATAGAAACTCATCATGTTTCTGCGGCCCGGTAATCGGGCACCAGCCTGTTTATAAGCTGCAGCATTTCCTCTTGGTCTTCTTTAACCAATAACTTCTTCAGACGTTCCAGTTCTCCTCTAAAGGTGTTAGCGTCATTGGTCAGCGGATGCCCTACGAAAATTTTCTCATGGCCGGTGGAGCTTAGCCTTTCTTTCTCCAAGAACAGCTCTTCGTACAGCTTTTCCCCCGGTCTAAGACCTACTATTTCTATGGCAATGTCCTCATCCGGCTCAAAACCGGAAAGCCTTATTAGGTCTCGGGCCAGGTCCATTATCCTAACCGGCTCGCCCATGTCCAGCACAAAAATCTCGCCGCCCTTTGCCATGGCCCCCGCCTGTATTACAAGCTGAGTAGCTTCGGGTATGGTCATAAAATACCTGGTTATATCCGAGTGGGTCACAGTGACCGGACCACCGGCGGCTATCTGGCTCCTGAAAAGCGGTATTACGCTGCCGCTGCTGCCTAAGACATTGCCAAACCTCACGGCGGCAAATTTTGTACCGCTTTCTTTATCCATCATCTGGATTATTATCTCCGCGACCCGCTTGGTGGCCCCCATTATATTTGCGGGGTTAACCGCCTTGTCGGTGGATACAAGGACAAACTTCTCAACCCCGTGCTTGTCCGCGCACTCGGCAGCGTTTAACGTGCCGAATATATTGTTCTTTATCGCCTCGGTGGGGTTTTCCTCCATAAGCGGCACGTGCTTGTGGGCTGCTGCGTGGAACACCACCTGGGGCCTGTGTGTATCGAATATGCTATCCAGCCTTGCTTTGTCCCTGACCGATGCAATGAGTATTTTAGTTTTTAGTTCGGGATGGCTCCTTGACAGTTCAACCTGCAGGCTGTAGGCATTGTTTTCATATATGTCAAGTATAAGCAAAAGCTTCGGGTCAAACCTTGCTATCTGCCGGCACAGCTCCGAGCCGATGGAGCCACCTCCGCCGGTAACGAGGACTGTTTTCCCCCGGAGGTAACCGGAAATCTCTTCGATGTTTAAGTCCACCGGCTCCCTGCCCAGCAGGTCCTCTATCTCCACATCCCGTATGTGTTTTACGCTTACCTTGCCGTCTATTATTTCATACACCCCCGGCAGGGTCTTTAGCTTGCACCTTGTATCCTTGCACAGGTCGAGTATGCGCCTTATATCCTTATTCTTCGCCGATGGTATGGCTATAATTATCTCGTTAATGCCAAGGTTCGAGACAACCTCGCCCACATTCTCAATACCCCCCAGCACCGGCACACCGTTTATTTTCCTCCTGTGCTTTTCCTTGTCGTCGTCCAGTACCGCCACAGCC
>JAAYEV010000215.1 GCA_012728565.1 Clostridiales bacterium | reverse complement strand
GTATATGCCGATTGGCATGGAGGTTGTAAGTGATGCGAACAATTAGGCTAAAGGGAAAACATATAATATACACCATCGTTTTTACCGTGGCGGCACTGCTTATCGTCTACCTGGCAGTAGGTCCTCCCCTTCTTATGCACTATGCCGAGAAGCTGGCCGGCAGCGGTCGTGTCAAAGATGCGCAGGCGGTATACGACAGGGTGGCGGAACTTTTTCCCTACAGTTCCGCTGCACCAATCGCCCTGTACCATTCGGCGGGATACAACACACCGTCCCATTACCGGCTGGGTTCCCGTTTTGAGGAAGCCGGAGTTGTGTATATCTTCCCGGACTTTTCATCCTCCTTTCATGGAAAGCAGCTAAGCAAAACCGATGCGCAGTCCGCCATAAAAAAGTACAAAAAACTCACACAAAGGTATCCTGCCTCTCCCTGGGCAGAACACGGGCTTAAGCAGTTGGCGGCTGTTTATCATTACCTGGAGGACTATGAAAAGGCCGAGCATTACCTTATGGAGTATATAAATAGGTCAAGGCATTCCGCCGCCGAGGGCTACCTGATGCTGGCAGAACTTTACAGGGAACAGGAAAAAAATGGACAGGCATTGGATGCGGTAGAAACCCTGCTTTCGGAATACCCAGGAAACTATGCCCTTGATGCCGCTCTATTAAAAGGAGAAATACTGGTGGACATGGGAAGGCTTGACGAGGCGGAAGCCATTGCCCGAAGGATTCCGGAAATGGCCCGGGAAGAATACTCCGACCTTAATGACTATATGGGACCGGACGTGCGAACCGATAACGTGGATTTATGGGTTAACAGGACCGACAGGCTTACCGCCATGATTGAGGCTGCAAGGGATAACCCCGACTACGGCGGCAGGATTTCCGGTACCATTACAAAGGGAGACTCTCCTTTTGAGGGGGTATATGTATACGTTCAGAGCAAAATCTATTCAACCGTCTCCCAAAGCCCGCCGGATTACATCGCCAAAGCTAGGACCGGCAAGGACGGCAGGTTTTCCATTGAGGGGCTTTTACCCGGCCATTACCAAGTAGGCCTGGGAGTTCCCGCCCACCTGCTGGAGGGCTATACGCTGGAGAAAAAGGATGCCATGTCAATGATTTCGGTTGACAGGGAAAAGGAAGCGATTATTGACCTGCGATTTGTGGAGACGCTGGAGCTTATCTCCCCCACCGGCGGTGAACAGGTGGACTTAGGCGAAATTACCTTCACCTGGGAGGAGGTTCCGGGCGCGAAAACCTATACGCTGTACGTGGGCCCAGTCACAATAAACGATAAGGGCGTTATTTCATCATACTCCTTTGCGCCCCTTGTAACCGGCATAACCCAAAACAGTATAACCCTGTCGATGGAGGACTTTGACCTTAGAAGACCCCTTACCGTGTCCTATGACGAAAAGGGTGTATCTCCGGAGGTGGTCCTAGGCCTTCTGTACCCGGGAGGCACCTTCACCTGGGGCGTATACGCCTACGACGAGAACGGCTCGGAAATTACCACCAGCCGGGGGTACGGTGCCTCATACACCCAAAGGGACCTTCCCCTTGTATCGGTGGCGGGAAAAATCACGAATAAAGGCGACAGGCTGCTTATGGAAAGAAAATATGCCGAGGCTATATCCTTTTACGAGGAAACCCTGGAAAGCAGCCCCAACGACATCCACAGCCTTTCGGCGCTGGCAAAGCTTAATCACTACGGGATGAATAAAACGCGGGAAGACTACCTTAAGGCAGCCGGATACTACCGGCGGATACTGGACATAGCCGATGCGCCTGAACTTCGGGAATCCCTGGCGGAGGTTTTGTTTGAAGCCGGGGACTATAAGGAAGCCCTTGCGGAATACAAGAGAATTGAGCCGCAGCTTGTCAGCTGGCTAACCCATTACAAGATAGGGCAGTGCCTGTTTCTTACCGGCAGGGTTGACGACGCCTTTGAAAACTTTGACAGGGCGGCCCTTATGGAAAACGGGAAATACATGCGGGGCTACCCGGTGGCGGCGGCCATTGCAGGCAACCGAATAGACAAAGCCCTTGAGTATGCAGCACTTGTGGATGAAGGGGGCCTCTACCTGGATGACCTTCAGGAGTACGCCAACAAGGGTTATTTCGTAGACGGGCGTATTGTCTCCCTGGTAGAAAGTGGTGATTTGGAAGGGGCCATTAATAGTCTTGATGATACCGAAACCTTTGGCTTATTCTTTAAAGGACTTTTATACCGCCTCACCGGCGATTACAGTAAGGCAGAAGATGTACTTTTAAGTTTGCGTCGGGTAACGACCGAGGAAAGCGCGCTCCTTACCCCAATCCTACAAAAAATCCTGGGCCGGTGACAAGGGGGATAGACAGGGGGATAGACAGGGGGACGGTTCTCTTGTCTTTAGACAAGAGAACCGTCCCCCTGTCTTTTTTTATCTTGAAGCGTAAAACTTGGCCACCTCTTTACCTTTTCTGTTGGTTATTACCTCTCCGCTCTGCGGGTGCACCAGGATGAGCCTTATATCCATCCATCCCTTTAACCCGAAGGCGAAGCTTTTATGGAACTTAAACCTTTTTACCGC
>JAAYEV010000214.1 GCA_012728565.1 Clostridiales bacterium | reverse complement strand
TTTTTCATTTCAATATTCAGAACTTCGTAGGACCGGCTTTTCTCGGGATTGTTTTTGCAGTTATGTCGATAAAAACCGGATCGGTGGCCGCTCCCGTTGTCGGACACTTTATCAACAATGCGGTTTCGGTAACTTTCATGTTTATTGCAGGCATGACGACGGATACGGCAGTACAAGGCATGGAGGGCAATCTCACCGCCGGTGTGATGGCTTCAAGTGTTGCATTCTGGGGTATCCTTGCCCTTGCGGGAGGAATTACCGCGCTACGGCTTTTCAGGGGACTGGAGGGCCGGCGCCCGGAAGTGGCGCCGGGTAAAACCTACGTTACCGATTTTATTCCGGTTATGGTCACGGTGTTTTTATTTGTCGTCATTTGCGCAGGCCAGCTGATGCTGATAATGGGGTAGTGCCTTCGGCAATTCTTCTACATATTTTTGCGTCCTTGACAGCATAATAGGGATTGAAGGAGGGATACCCATGGCATCTTCAGCAAAGTCCAAGGGAAAGAAGTCAAAGAAGAAAAAGCCGGGGGACGGGCTCAAATATGAAATCGCCCGGGAACTGGGCCTGGGAGAAAAGGTGGACAGAGAGGGGTGGGGAGGCCTGACCGCCGCCGAAACGGGCAGAATCGGCGGCATAATAACCACCAGGAAAAGGGCGCAAAAAGAACAAAAGATGCAAAAAGACGCGTAGAGGGATAGGTTTTTCTATTCCTCTTTTAATGCTTTTTGCCTTTCTCCAAATCCATACAGCTTTGCATACGGCGGCTTGCAAAAGAAAAAGTTTAAAAGCATATTAAAGGGAGCAAGTGGATAAACTAATTCTAAAAAAGTATACCTATAAAGCCCCGTACAGCCAGGTGTTTCGGGGGATGATAAAATTGGTTTATTATGATAAATTTTGTTATGCAGGGGATTTTGTTTGACATTGCAGAGTGCAGTGTGATAAACTCTTTGTAGTAGCTGGAAGGCTATGTCACATTCAGGTTTTTTAGGAGGAATGCATTAAATGGAAAAAGGTAAAGTAAAATGGTTCAACGCTGAGAAGGGTTACGGTTTCATAGAA
This sequence comes from Clostridiales bacterium, assembly GCA_012728565.1. Classification (GTDB taxonomy): domain Bacteria; phylum Bacillota; class Clostridia; order Ch29; family Ch29; genus JAAYEV01. Next base: position 764 of record JAAYEV010000214.1, on the reverse strand, counting down.
AGGGAAAACGGTGAAGATGTTTTCGTTCACTTCTCAGCCATCGAGATGGAGGGTTTCAAAACCCTGGAGGAAGGCCAGGAAGTAAATTTTGAGATTGTACAGGGAGCTAAGGGACCTCAGGCTGCAAATGTTCAGAGAGTTTAACATAATGGTTAACTTTTGCATTTGATAGCGGCAATAAACCTCGTCAACCGACGGGGTTTTATCATTATCCGGGAGGGATATTTAATGGATTATGCGGTCAGAGCCATGAACAAAACGGGACATATAAGGGCCATTGCCTCGGTAACCACCGGCTTGGTGGGAGAGGCGGCGAAACTGCACCGGTGCTCGCCGACCGCTGCGGCAGCCCTTGGCAGGAGCCTGACGGCGGCGGCCATAACAGGCCTTATGTTAAAAAACGACAGCGACCGGCTGACGCTCCAGGTAACAGGGGGCGGGCCCATAGGCAGGATAGTGGTGGTGGCGAATGCCCGGGGCGAGGTTAAGGGATACGTGGATAACCCCCAGGCCGATTTGCCCCTAAATACCGCCGGAAAGCTTGATGTAGGAGGAGTGGTGGGCAGAAGAGGCCAGCTTACTATAATAAAGGATTTAGGTCTTAAGGAGCCCTACATAGGAAAGGTTGACCTGGTGTCGGGAGAGATTGCCGAGGACATGGCGGCATATTTCACCTATTCGGAACAGACGCCCTCCGCCGTTGCCCTTGGAGTGCTGGTGGATACCGACCTTACGGTGCGGGCGGCGGGAGGTTACCTGATACA
>JAAYEV010000213.1 GCA_012728565.1 Clostridiales bacterium | reverse complement strand
TTTGTTGTAAACGCGGAGCAGATTGAATTCGCGGAGGAAACGCCGGATACGGTTATATCGCTTATATCCGGAAAAAAGATTGTGGTAAACGAGAACATAGACCAGGTGATTGAAAAGGTCATTGAATACAAAAAAAGAACCTACGGGATTTACGATGGGAAGTGAGGTGCGGTCATGGATATTTCAACAGCGGCGGGAATACTGCTTGGGGTTGCGTTCCTTCTTATGGGGATTTTTGAAAGCGGGAGTATAGGAACTTATATTGACAGGGCTTCCGTAATGATAACCATTGGAGGCACCATTGCGGCAACCCTTATAAGTTTTCCGCTGCCAAAGCTGGCTGAAACGCTGAAAAGCGTAAGGCACGTGTTCTTCGGGAAGGAGCTAAACGCCGCAGAGGCCATTGAGAAGATAATAGAGCTGGCAAACACGGCCAGGAGGGAAGGACTGCTGGCCTTGGAGGAAGCCGCCATGCAGCTTGATGACGAGTTCCTGAAAAAGGGCATTCTTCTTATAGTGGACGGTACCGACCCGGAACTGGTAAGGAACATCCTGGAGACCGAACTGTCCTTCCTGGAGGAAAGACATAGTACCGGCCAGAGCCTGTTTGAGACCATGGGGGCAATCTCTCCGGCCTTTGGGATGATAGGGACACTTATTGGCCTTATCAATATGCTTAGAACTCTGGAGGACCCTTCCTCCGTAGGGCCAAATATGGCGGTCGCACTAATTACAACTTTCTACGGAGCGGTAATGGCATATTTGTTCTTCCTGCCCATGGCACGAAAGCTTAAGCTGAGAAGCAAGGAAGAAATACTCCTTAAAGAAATACTGGTGGAAGGGATGCTTTCGATACAGGCCGGAGAAAACCCGAGGATAATAGAAGAAAAACTGGTGGCATTCCTGGCGCCCAAGCTAAGGGAAAAGTCAAAGAAGGAAAAGGAGAAGGAAAGCGGGGAGGAAGCCTATGCGAGCGCGGCGAAATAGAGGCGGGGACGGGAGTTCAAACGTCAGCGAATGGATGACTACATACAGCGACCTTGTCACCCTTCTGCTTTGTTTCTTTGTACTGCTGTTTTCCTTCTCGGTAATTGACGCAAAGAAATTCGAGGCCATCATCAGGTCGTTCCAGGGCTCGCTGAGTGTTCTTGACAGCGGTAAAACCATAGACGAGGACCAGTACATAAGCCAGGCCCTGCAGAGCAACAGGCTGCTTAGGGAACAGCAGGAGGCGGAAAGCATGGAATGGCTGTACCGCCAGCTTGACGAATACATACAGCAAAACAACCTTGAAGGTACGGTTGTTCTGGGAGTGGAAGAAAGGGGACTGCTTATCCGGTTCAAAGACCAGGTATTGTTCGACTCGGGCAAGGCAGTCATCAGGAAGGACGGGGAGCCCATAGTACAAAGCATTGGAGAGATATTGAAGCAAAACGACAGGGCCATAAGGGTGGAAGGGCATACGGATAACGTGCCCATGCACTCGCTGCTTTATCCTTCCAACTGGGAGCTGTCAACCGCCAGGGCTGTGAACGTGGTTAAGTTTTTTATCGAAAAAGTGGGAATTGCCCCGACAAGGCTTTCGGCTGCCGGGTACAGCGAGTACCACCCCATTGCCGACAACGATACCGCAGAAAACAGGCAGAAAAACAGGAGGGTGGACGTTGTCATTTTAAGAAAAAGCTTTGAGCTTAATGAACCATTATAAAACGAGGTGGCGAGATGAAAGGGAAGAATATTCTATTTATTTTACTGGCTTTCGTGGTAATGGTGGTTGTGGTTTTTATTGCAGTATATATTGTAACCGGCAGTATGGCAGCCAAGGGAGAAGTGGGCGACGACAAAGAAATGAAAACGGTTATTGTACCGGCCAGTGACAGGTTCCAGACCAACCTGAAAGGTACGAGGAGTATTATCTCCATGAATGTTTACCTGGAAGTGGTAGAGGACAAAAAACTGCTTGAAACTATTGAAACGAGGGACCCGGAAGCGAGAAGCAAAGTGCTGGACATCCTGCGGGACAAGACATGGGAGGACGTGGAAGGAACCGTGGGCAAAAAATCCCTTGAAAGGGAGATACTTAACTGTTACCGTACTTTGTATGGACAGTCCAGGATAATAAGCGTATACATAGACGATATAGTTACGCAGTAAAGGGGGGAGGGCAATGCCGGATGTTCTTACTCAGTCGGAGATAGACGACCTGTTAAAGGCGCTTAGTACCGGGGAGCTGGACGTACAGGAAGTGGTTCAGGATACCACAGAGAGAAGGGTTAAAACATATGACTTCAAACGGCCAAACAAGTTTGCAAAGGACCAGCTCCGGACCCTTGAAATGATACATGAAAACTACGCCAGGTTGGTTTCCACCTTTTTGTCGGGATATTTGAGGAGCTACGTGACGGTGGACTGGATAACAGTGGAACAGCTTACATACTATGAGTTTACCAATTCCCTGTCAAACCCGACCATACTGGCGCTGTGCGATGCAAGCCCGCTGAACGGCAGTATAATTTTTGAGGTCAGCCCTTCCCTTACCTATGCAATAATTGACAGAATACTGGGGGGAAGCGGGAACGGCGACATGAAGGTGCGAAACTTCACCGAGATCGAAGAAACAATAATGCGAAACCTGCTGGACAAGGCTGTGAGCTTGCTGGTTGAACCCTGGAGAAATGTAATAGAAATGAACCCAAAAGTCACGAAACTGGAAACAAACTCACAGTTTATCCAGATAATGTCGCCCAACGAAATAATCGCTTTAATTACAATGCGGGTAAAGATTGCCGAAGCTGAAGGCATGTTCAATATCGCCATCCCTCACCTGTCGGTGGAACCCATAGTAAACAAAATATCCACCAGGTTCTGGTTCACTTCTTCCGGAGATAAAAGGAGCCGGGGGGATACAGCACTGCTGGAGAAAAGGGTGGAAAACGCCAGCGTCCTATTAAGGGTTATACTGGGCGAATGTACCATAACGGTTGAGGAGTTTTGCCAGCTTCAGCCGGGGGATGTGCTGAGACTTAACCGGCACTGCGACCAGCCGCTGGACATGTACGTGGGCAACAAGCAGGTATTTGGTGTGAAACCGGGTATTAGGAAAAACAGGATTGCGGTTAAGGTAACTGATATTGTAAGAAGAGGAGATGAAGAAAATGAATGAAATGCTCTCCCAGGAAGAGATTGATGCACTGCTTAAAAAAAATTCTACCAAGGAGCCCCAGCCTTTGACCCCGGAGGAGATTGATGCGCTGGGGGAAATAGGCAACATAAGCATGGGGACTTCCGCCACCACGCTTTATACGCTGCTTAAAAACAGGGTAACCATTACAACTCCCTGCGTGGAAATAATAAACGCCGAACAAATAGCACAGGACTACCCGATACCCTTTTTGGCGGTGAATATTCGGTTTACCGAGGGTGTAAAGGGAACAAACCTGCTGCTTTTGAAAGAAAACGATGCCAGGATTATAGCGGACCTGATGATGGGTGGAGATGGAACAAACCCTACCGAGGAAATCGGTGAGCTAACCATAAGTGCGGTGAGTGAGGCGATGAACCAGATGATCGGTTCGGCATCCACGTCGCTGTCCACCATGCTGGACAAGCCCATCCACATATCACCGCCGGAAACAACCTTTGTCGACCTGGGGCAGGACTACCGGGGCATTGAGTTCTTTTCACAGAACGAAAGTTTCGTAAAGGTTTCGTTTAAAATGGTGGTGGGAGACCTTATAGACAGCGAAATAATGCAGCTTTTGCCTATTGACTTTTCCAAGGAGATGGTGGCGAGCCTTATCGCCAAGGAGACAAAACAAGAAGAACATGACATTGAAAGCCGGATGCAGGAGATTGAGAAGGAAATCTCAGGCCTGGACAACCGGGACGGGGCACAAGTCTCCAGCCCGGGAAGCAATGCTGTAGCAGGGCAGGAGGTTAAGGTACAGCCTATAAAACTGATGGAATTTGATGATGCCCCCGCCCGGGCTGAAAAGGAAAAGATTGACCTTATTCTGGATGTGCCGCTGGACATTACCGTGGAACTGGGTAGAACCAAGAAACAGATTAGGGAAATACTCCAGTTTGGGGTAGGCACCATAGTAGAGTTGGACAAGCTGGCGGGGGAACCGGTGGAGCTTCTGGTCAATGGAAAGTTCATAGCAAAGGGAGAAGTTGTGGTCATTGACGAAAGTTTTGGAGTTAGGATAACGGATATTGTAAACCCGTCCAAGAGAATAGAAAGCATTTCAAAGTGAGCTTTAAAAGGAGGATAGCGAGGTATGGCTAAGGGAGTATTGATAGTGGATGATGCCGCTTTTATGAGGATGATGATAAAGGATATTTTAAGCAAGAACGGTTACCAGGTTGTGGGGGAAGCGGAAAACGGGTTAAAGGCTGTTGAGAAGTATGCAGAGCTTAAGCCGGACTTGGTAATCATGGATATTACAATGCCGGAAATGGATGGGATAGAAGCCGTAAAAAGAATACGGGCGGTGGACCCCGGCGCAACCATAGTGATGTGTTCAGCCATGGGACAGCAGGCGATGGTCATAGAAGCCATACAGGCGGGGGCAAAGGATTTTATTGTGAAGCCTTTCCAGCCGGAAAGGGTGCTTGAGGCGGTAAACAAGGTATTATAACAAGGCGGTGCTCGGATGAGTGAATTCTTTTCGATATTGCTAAAGGTCCTATATTTTTTATTGGTATTCGGAATAATCATTTCTTTGGCATATTTCGCTACAAGAATGATGGGAAAAAGGGTTCCGGGCGGCACGGGAAAATACATGAGGATTGTGGATACCCTTTACATGGGCAACGAAAGGGCGCTTGTTATTGTCAGGGTAAAGGACGAGTATTTACTTATGTCCAGCTCCGGCAGGGGGATTGAGATAATAAAAAAGCTGGAGGATTTTGAAGAGGCCCCGTCCCACTCGGAAAGCACCTTTGAAGGGTACCTAAACAGTTATCGGCGGCAAAAAAGTTTGAAACCCGGTATATTGAAACTGCTTCACAAACAAACAAGAGACAGGGATGAAACGGACAATGAATAGGTATAAGTTGTTGCTGCCGGTACTGGTACTTTTGATACTTTTGGTTGCCGCCGCCGAAGTCCAAGCGGCACCGGATATTCCAATACCAAGGATAGGTCTTGACCTGCGGCCGGCGGAGACGCCCGAGGACGTCGCGCTAAGCCTGCAAATACTGTTCCTTTTAACTGTACTGAGTCTTGCACCGGCCATTCTAATAATGACCACCAGTTTCACAAGGATAGTAATTGTACTGTCCTTTATACGGAATGCACTGGCAACTCAGCAGACACCTCCAAACCAGGTGCTGATAGGTCTTGCGTTGTTTTTGACGCTGTTTGTAATGTCACCGGTGATTTCCGAGGTGAACCAGCAGGCCTTTAGGCCGTACATGGAAGAGGAGATAGCTTTTGAGGAAGCCCTTGACAGGGCTATACAGCCCCTGAGACAGTTCATGCTCCGGCAGACCAGGCAGAAGGACCTGGCATTGTTTGTAAACCTGTCCGGGGAGGGAAGGGTGCAGGATGTGAACCAGGTGTCAAACAGCGCACTAATCCCGGCTTTTATTATAAGTGAACTAAAGACGGCATTCCAGATGGGTTTTTTGCTGTTCGTACCCTTCCTGGTAATCGACATGGTGGTGGCCAGTACCCTTATGTCGATGGGGATGATGATGCTGCCGCCGGTCCTTATATCACTGCCCTTTAAAATTCTGTTGTTTATAATGGTGGATGGCTGGAACCTGGTGGTTCAATCCCTTATCACCGGGTTCAGATAGGGGGTAAATCATGGCGGAAGGACTGGTACTTGATATAGCCCAGGAGGCCCTTTATACCATACTTCTTATTTCGGCGCCGGTACTGGGGCTGACACTGCTGGTGGGGCTTATG
>JAAYEV010000022.1 GCA_012728565.1 Clostridiales bacterium | reverse complement strand
TCACGGACTTAATAAACAGAATTTCTCCATTTTTTACCGTCATTGTTTTACCTCCTCGCTTTTTTTATATATTAAATAGCCTGACCAAAAAGCAGTCATGATTATATCCCTTTGCGACACCAATAGGTTTTTATTGTCTGCCTCAATAAACCCAAGCAATACATGGCCTAAAACCGTTCTGAAATTGCCCGCCAATTTTAAATCCCACTGCTCCGCCAATTCTTCACAGCGCAGCAGCCCGTTCTTCCATACCATTTTTGGGTCTAATTTGCTGCCAAATTTCATAACACGTTGTTTGACAAAATCTTTTTTAGTCTTCTGATAATACGAGTTGGAAAACTGCTTAAGAAGCATGCCTGAAATGAATCCCAGCATTTCCGGCGATCCCACATCTGCAGTATTTATCTCTCCCCTGTTGTACGCGTCAATCGTCTGCTGCCACTCTGCCAATTCTTTCACTCCTTTCTCTTTCCCAAGGATTTTTTCATAATATTTGCTTAAGAAGTATAAGAAGCTGAAATAGAAAACCAGTTCCTGTTTCATACCCCAGAAGTCTTCTTTGTTTGCAAGTTGATTTAATTTCTTGGACATTGATAACAGTAGCCGGTCAATCTTTAATTCCTTTTTATGCAGTGTATCCCTAAGGCTGCTCCAAAGGTACCCCGAGCCATAGGCGTTACCAAGTAAAGCAGGAAGGGTTTCAACGCGGAATACTCTGTCCTCCTTTAGCCCAAAAAACTTTTGTATCTGTGGCAATGCTTTTCGCTTGAGGTCTTTTAGAATTACTTGGATTCCGTACGCCACACTGGGTATTACATCCTCAATAACTGCCCTTATGTGCATGGCTCCCTTTGACAGGTCCCCGGAATAGTAGAGAATTGACAATCGGTATTTATCACTGCTCTCGGGTACTATACTTTCCTTCAGCCCTGCCAGTACCTCTAGGTGCAAATCGGTACTACTAATCTCACCGTCCTTTTTGAGCATCCGGCGAAACTTTTTGTATGATTCCCCCAGGTCACTGTCCAGCAGGGGCAATACCATCGGAATACCATATATAGCTTCATAGCTTGATAGTTTCTTGTATTTTTTAGCCTCAACGTTCTCTATTGGTGCAAACATTTCTTTTAATATGCTGCTTGAAATGGGTACTTGAATCTGCTTGAGGAACTGTGCACCGTAAAGATATGCTTCATAGCTTTCCCTGTCAATCTTTATCCCCTTTGTCCAATCCTTGCTATCCCAGTATATTGACCTTGGCATCTCCCATGTAGGAGAGAGCCACAACCACGATTTATTGTAGACCGATACCACTTCATCGCATACTTTGTTCGTAAAGGTGGATATTGCGTTTTTCTTCTTGCCCAGGGAACTTGCCTCGTCGAATCTCGCGTCTATTATTCCCTTTAACACTTCTTTCCCATTAAGATACAGATGACAACCCTCATCAATAGCGCTTTCGCTAACCCACAATAGCGATGGGTCATCTTTTCTTTCATTAAGTTTCTTGAACGGCGCCAGTCTTTCGTCAAATATCATGAATATTCCCAACTGCTTCTCGTCAGAAATCATAGAGCTCGCTTCTTTTTTTAGAAGCTTAGTTACGCGACTTAAAATGCTTTCCTTTTCTTTTTCACTCCAATCCTTGTAGCCTATAGTACTTCGCAGACGAGGCATCAATACCTTAGTGGCAAATTCATCAGGTTTGACCATACTTTTCATATGTGGATCATACATGAGATAACACGGAAGTGGATATATACCCTGCGCATTAAGAGGATTACCTCCGCTAGGATATAATATCGGAAAAGATGTATTCCATCCTTCATCAACGACAAATACTTCTTTCTTTTTGACCTTAATTGTATTTCCTATTTGCAGACGACGTAACGCATCCTTCTCATTGCCCAGTTCTATCAGGAAAACATTTTGGAAAAAGTTTTTGCAATTATCGCTGTTTACATCTGTTAGCCATCGAATTCGTTCCCGAACTGGCAAATCGCTGCGGACGATCGGTTTGCCTATCCTGACTATAGATTCGGTTAACATACTTACACCTCCTTTCATTTTTCTTTTTTCCCTTATATTTCTATATAGCCTACCTTTTTCCTGCATATTCGACCGGTAAATTACATGATTTGAATTTTATTTATTTTTGAAACTATTCGATAACGATTTGTATTGTTGGACTATAAATCATTAAATATTTAAGGTCCCATTGGTTATAGAATTTCCTCTTCACAGAAAAATATACATGCTACGGTTAAACCTTATAGGTAGGCTATTATTATTCAACCTTAAATAAAGCATTATATATTTTTTCAATTCCTATTAGGTAAACTACGATATTCGTTCCATTATTTGAGATTATTGTCTAAATAAACTATTTTAATAACCGGAATAATAGTAAGAAAATAAATATAAGCCAGCGCATGCAGACTTATACTAATTTTCACATGTTAGCTAGTTTTGACGCAGAATAATCCAAATAAACAAACGGGCAAAATAGCTTAAAATCCTTATAATTAAACTAGTAATTCATCCAGCGACAACAATTCAATCACAGATATTACTTGTTTTCAATTCCTCAGAGATAGGCTAGATACGCAGCACGTAAAGGCTTTGTATCATGCCTTGCCAAAAGTTTCAATTCCTTATAGGTAGGCTAGATACAAAGTAAATACGGACAATATAAGGAATATTATTTGCAAGTTTCAATTCCTTATAGGTAGGCTAGATACTTTCTTCGTGGACACAGCGGACTGACCCCCTAATTTTGGACAATAAGCCTTAAATGCTAACAAAATCATAGGATTTTATTGTCGCTCATTGCCCAGGTATTTTAGCCAAATTCGTCCATTCCGTCAAGGGTAAAGGCTTTTGCCCTCGCTATCGCTC
>JAAYEV010000212.1 GCA_012728565.1 Clostridiales bacterium | reverse complement strand
GTGTACTGTTAATCGGGCCAGGATACGGTGGATTGATTATGCAGCAGCTTTGCAAGCTGGCCGGTGCAAAGGATGTAGGAATGGTTGGAACAAGGGACTCCAGGCTGCAAATAGCAAAAGACCTGGGGGCGGACTTTACCTGGAACAACCGGCAGGACCCTGATTGGGAAAAGAACGTGCTTGAAAGGACAGGTAACGTTGGGTTTGACATTTGCATAGAATCTTCCGGAACGGTACCGGCTTTATTGTCGGCAGTAAGGATGGTCAAGAAAGGCGGAACAGTTGTTCAATTCGGAACCTCATTCAATAACATTGACGGACTGCCGCAAAAAGACTTCTACAGTAAAGAGATTTCGATGGTTGGTTCAAAGGGCGGATATGGGTTCTATCCAAAGGCAGTGGAGTTATTGGAACAGAAAAAGGTTAAGATTGAACCCCTTATTACCCACCGGTTCCCGTTGAGCGAGGTAGCAAGGGCCTTTGAGGTTATGGACAAAAGGCTGGATAATGTAATGAGGGCAGTAGTATATTGTAACGAGGAGTAGGCTATGAAAAAGAAAAAAATACTTATTGTTTCTACGGGAGGCACAATCTCATCGAAGTACGACGGGGAAAAGGGCTATTCACCGGCCATATCCGCCCAGGAACTGGGCTCTTCCCTTGGCGGTGCGGAAGGTGTTGCGAATATTGAGACGGTACAGTTTTGTAACGTGCTTAGCTTTGCCTTGAAACCCAATCAGATACTGGAACTGGTAAATATGATAAGGACGAGGCTGGCTGATGAAGACTATGCCGGAGCCGTTGTTACGCAGGGTACGGCAACGATGGAGGAGACCTCCTACCTGGCTGATTTGATGTGGGACGTTGAAAAACCCCTGGTTTTCACCGGCGCAATGCTAAACGCCTCTGAAAGGGACTGGGACGGGGCAAGAAATGTACGAAACTCGGTACTGGTTGCTGCGAATCCAAAGTCGAGAGGAAAGGGCGTACTTGTGTGCATGGGCGGTGAGATACATGCGGCAAGGGATGTTTCCAAAATCCATAAAACCAGTTTGAATACCTTTGTGTCCCTTAATGTTGGCCCTTTGGGCCTGGTATCGAATAACAGGGTGATATTTTACCGGGATCCAATTCTCAGAAAGGTGTTTGCACCGGTTGAAAGATTGGAAACAAATGTAGAAATCCTGAAGGTTAGTCTGGGTTCAACTTCGAAAATACTAGACCTGATGATATCCGAAGGTTATAAGGGGATAGTAATCGAAAGTCTGCCAGGGGGCGGAGGGGTTACCCCTGAAATAATGGATAGTATAAGAAGGGCCCAAGGCCAAGATATTGTATTTGTCCAGACTCCCCGTTCGCCCATGGGGACCTCTGTGTCCAGGGCCAGTGGCGGCTGCGGTCCCTGGGACCTGCGTCAATGCGGTGTTATAAACGGTGGCGACCTTACCTCCGTTAAGGCCAGGATACTGCTAATGGTCACGCTTCCGGTGGTTGACAGCAAAATGGAACTTAAAGCGATCTTTGATGAAATTGCTCCGTGAAAACGGAAGTATAGGATAAAGATAAGAAGCTGTTTAAACGACTGTATGTAAGTATGCTTATACTTCGGACACTCATGGGAGGATGTATATGAAGGCAGCGGTATTAAGAAATTTTTCGGAACCTCTTTCAGTGGAGGATGTGCCTATACCAAAGATTAAAAACGACGAGGTCCTGATAAAAGTAAAGGCATGTGGAATGTGCGGTACAGATATAAAAATATGGAGTGGACACAAGAAGGTAAAAGAACTACCGTTAATCATGGGACATGAACCCGCCGGTGAGGTCGTCGAACTTGGTCATGGAGTAAAGGACCTGAAAATAGGAGACAGAGGTATTGCCCACTTTTATTTAAGTTGCGGTCATTGTATATACTGTAAAACTAACAGGGAGACTCTCTGCAGCAATATTAAAGGACGGCTGGGCTTTGAGCTGGATGGTGGGTTTACAGAGTATATAGCAATACCGGCACAGAATTTTATCCCCATACCGGATGAACTCAGCTTTGAAGATGCATGTAT
>JAAYEV010000211.1 GCA_012728565.1 Clostridiales bacterium | reverse complement strand
CGCACTCGTAATGCGTAGGTCGTGGGTTCGAGTCCCATCGTTGGCTCCAATAGCAACTGCCCCGCAAGTGTGTGCGGGGCAGTTGTTTTTATGTTTATAAGGATTTATAGTATTTTTCAATTCTCTCCGCTATTAATCTCCTTCTTATATCCAGGAATTTATCATATTCTTCAATACCCATGTCAAATAGTTCTTCAGGAATACAGTTTTCCCTTAGATTATTTATAAGGTCGTCTTCATCAATTATGTTCCCGTATTTTGTAACCTTGCTCTCACATTGCTTTCTCATCTCGTCCATGTAATCTTTCGGCGGCTTGTTGCCAATCTGTATATTTATCTCGGACTGCATTATAACATAGTTAGCTACTTGATTGTACCTTCCTCTGTTTAATCCGTTTTTCTTTAGATAATCCCTGGGAAAAACATGATGGACGTCTCCTTTGTGCAGGATTAAATCCTTCACCGATATATCCTTCGATAAAAATCCTCTATAATTACCTTTAATTAAGGCAGCCAGAAATACATTAAAAATCGGGCTGCTCTTAACCGATGTTTCAAGCCTTTGAACAAGTTCAAACTGCCAGAAAGCGTCAGACAAGTTGGCGTTTTCAATATCCTTTAAATATTCGAATACCCCCTTTGTACTAATATTCTTAATATCATAGTCAAACATTGTTTCAGCCGAACCCGAATACCTGCTCGTTAGAATTGACATCACAAACCATTTTTTCACGGCATTGTTTATCTCTTCGGGCCTGTATTTCCCTTTCATTTTCAAGTACAATGCATACGCAAAGTTCAAAGCATTCTGTGAGCCTATTAAATCCGAGCTAACGAAACCTGCAGATTTAATTATCATAATAAAACTCTTGAAGTTATTTTCATTCATAAAACGTAATGTACTTTTTGATAGCCTTTCAAATGATTCCCTTGCAATATCTTCTTCGTAGGTTCTTGTTTCAAAATTCCTGCCCGACAGTAGGCTTACAAGGTCTGCCAGCTTTCCCCTTTCAAATTCACTCGTGAATGACACCCTTAGCAAATCGGTATATGAAGGGTCATACAAGTCATCGTTTTCATTCTTTAACCAGCTCATCTTGCTGAAATACTCTGTACGAGTAAAATCCTCGTCGCCTTCCTTAAGGATGTCATAAAACTGCGGTTCCACCGCCAAGTGACAGAAATAATCAATAGCTTTCCTGAGCACATTTCCATTGTAAGTTTCATTTGCAGCAATTTTGGACATGGCGAAATCCGCCTGGCTGAGCGGTACGCCTTGGGAGTTAATTCGAATAAATATCTCGGTTACCGTTTCAATATCAAGGTCATGGTTTAATTCAATAATCCCTATCTGTTTTTGCTTTATTTCTTTCAGGTTTACCAAAGATTTCTCAATCTCTTCCTCGTCAGCTTCTGTGTTTTTGTCGCAGTAATTTTTTATCATTCTCATCATGCTTGGAGCTTTCATCACTTCAGAAATGTCAGGTATCCACTGGACATCCTTTTCTATTGCAGTGTTGCATACCTCGAAACTTCTACTAATAGGATTGAACGCGATTTTAATCTTGACCTTCTTATAATCTTTATTGACCACCGGCTGGCCTAGTATTGCTGCAGTCAATGCCGTCACTCTTTGCTGCCCGTCAATCAATATCTTTTTGCCCGAAGAAACACTTCCGTCTTTCAATTTAACATCGGGGTTTTTCCAGGCAATCAAATAACCAATCGGGTATCCTTGATACAGAGAATCCATTAGGTCCCTAACCTTCACTGCGTCCCATACAAAGGGTCTTTGAATTTCAGGAATTGCAATCTCACCAGCCTGTATCCACGATAGCAGAATTTCAATACTCTGCTGGTGTACAGCATACTTCTGTGCCATATTAAACTCACCCCCGGTATAATATATCATCACCATTCAATAATAATACCCATAATCCTCCGCCGCCGGTGCATGCTCTTCATGAAGCAAATATTCCGCTTCGCTGCTGCACATAAGCTCAGCCTGCTCCATGACCGTTTTGATTGCCCGTGGCTGCTGGTCCGGCGGGTATCCGTATTTTTTCAGAAGCCTTTTTACCGTTACACGCATTTTGGCCCTTACGTTTTCCCTCAGGTTCCAGTCCACCGTCATGCTGTTTTTCAAAGAATAAGTAAGGTCCCTGGCAATCTTCTTCAATATTTCATCTCCCATTACTTCCCTTGCCGACTTGCTTTCCGCATAGGCATCGTAAAACGCCATCTCGGCATCCGAAAGGCCTGTGTCCTCCCCTCTCTTGCCGGCTTTGTTCAGTTCCTTTGCCAGGTCTATTAGCTCCTCTATAACCATAAGGGTTTCAATGGCCCTGTTGTTGTATTTTACAAGCGCCTGCTCAAGCATCTCTGAGAATTTCCTGGACTGCACAAGATTCCTTCTTGCTACAGCCTTTATCTTGCCCTTTAGAAGCCTCTTTAAAAGCTCCACCGCCAGGTTCTTGTGCTTCAAGCCCTTAATCTCTTCAAGGAATTCGTCGGACAGTATCGCTATGTCCGGTTTATTTAAACCCACCGCTTCAAGTATATCCACAACCTCTTCGGAGATTATGGATTTTGACACTAGCTGGCTTATCTGGGCATCCAGCTGCGCCAACGTCTTCCTGCCGGTGTGTTCGGGTATCAGCTTGATAATCCCCGACTTCACGGCTTTTAGAAATCCAATTTCCACGTTGAGCTTCCGGGCTTCCTGGGTAGTGGCGCACAGGGCATAGGCCTTGGAAAGCTCTGTTACATACTTCATGTAGTTCTTCTTGGCCTCTTCCCCCAAACCCAGCACATAATCAACGGCAGCGGCTATGGTTTTCATCCTGTCAGAGGCTTTCCCTTTGAAAAACAGGCTGTAATCGAAACCATGCAGGAGGTCCTTTATTAGCTCGTACTTTTCCAGCATAATCTTTACCGCCACATCGGTGTTAATCCCTGCGGTCTCCCTGTCCTTGCTGGTATAGCATGCAAGCGCGTTTTTAAGGGAATCCGCTATACCTATATAGTCAACGATAAGCCCTCCCGGTTTATCCCTGAATACCCGGTTTACCCTTGCAATGGCCTGCATGAGGGTATGGCCTTTCATGGGCTTGTCAATATACATCGTATGCAGGCTGGGAACGTCAAACCCGGTAAGCCACATGTCACGCACTATGGCAATCTTCAGCCCGTCATCGGGGTTCTTCATCCTTTTGGCCAAAAACTCTCTCCTGGATTTGTTGCCTATGTAGGGCTGCCATTCCGGCGGATCGGATGAAGCCCCGGTGATTATAACCTTTATTGCACCCCTGTCGTCGTCATCGCTGTGCCATTCCGGCCTAAGGGCAATTATTTCCTTATAAAGCTCAATGGCTATCCGCCTTGACATGGTAACTATCATTGCTTTGCCGTACATGCCCTCAAGGCGCTTTTCGTAATGCTCAACCATGTCTTTGGCGATCAGCTTTATCCTTTCCTTTGCCCCTACAAGGGCTTCCAACCGGGACCATTTGGACTTCAGCTTTTCCTTCTGGTCCGGTTCCTGGTATTCGGTGAGGTCGTCATACTCCTGGTCAATGAGGTCCAGTTCCTCCTTTGGTATATCGAGCTGCGCTATCCTGCTTTCGTAATAAATTTTTACGGTTGTACCGTCCTCAACAGCCCTGGTCATGTCATAAATGTCTATGTAATCGCCAAATACGGCGGGGGTGTTCTTATCCTCAAGCTCCACCGGCGTACCGGTAAAACCTATGAAGGAAGCGTTGGGCAGCGCGTCCCTCATGTATTTGGCATAACCGAATTTCACTGATGCCCTGTCCTTTTCCTCTACTACATCGGCAGCAAATCCGTACTGGCTCCTGTGGGCCTCATCGGCAATAACAATCACGTTTCTCCTGCCGGTAAGCTCCGGGACGGTATCCCCCTTCTCCTCGGGGGCAAACTTGTGTATGGTGGTAAATATTATACCCCCGGCTTCCCTTGTGAGCAGTTCCCTAAGGTGGCTCCTGCTCTCGGCCTGTACGGGGGTCTGCCGCAGGAGCGATTTGGACCTGGCGAAGGTGGTATAAAGCTGGTCGTCAAGGTCGTTCCTGTCAGTTATTACGACAATGGTCGGGTTATCCATGGACAGTACAAGCTTGCCGGTATAGAAGACCATCAGAAGGCTCTTGCCCGACCCCTGGGTATGCCATATA
Organism: Clostridiales bacterium; assembly: GCA_012728565.1. GTDB lineage: Bacteria > Bacillota > Clostridia > Ch29 > Ch29 > JAAYEV01. Next base: position 4,582 of record JAAYEV010000211.1, on the reverse strand, counting down.
ACGCCTATCTTCCTGTCGCCGTCTTCGGAGGCTGCCCGCCTGGTGCAATTTACCGCCTTGTTCACCGCATGGTACTGGTGGTACCCTGCCAGTATCTTTACCATCTCCCTGCCGTCGGTCTGGAACAGTATAAAGTGCTTTATTATATCAAGGAGCCTTTGCTTTTCAAACATCCCTTTTATAAGGACTTCAAGCTGCGGAATACTTGTGGGCGCAATGTCCTGCCCGTCTATGGTCCTCCACATCATAAAGCGCTCCTCTTTGGACGTCAGGGTTCCTGCTCTTGCATTAATCCCGTCGCTTATCACCATAAATGAGTTGTATGTAAAGAGATACGGAATGGCTGCTTTATACGTCTGGAGCTGGTTGTACCCTTCGCTCAGTCCCACACTTTCATCGGATGAACTTTTTAGTTCAATCACCACCAGCGGCAGCCCGTTTACAAATATGACGACATCCGGCCTTTTCTCTTTCCGGTTTTCCACAACGGTGAACTGGTTTACCACAAGCCAGTCGTTGTTTTCAGCACACTCAAAATCGAACAGCCAAACCTTGTCGTATTTTATGGTGCCGTCTTTCAATCTATAGTTTACATCCATACCGTCGGTTATCATCCTCTGGAATTCCTTGTTGTTTATAAGAAGGCTGGGACTTTGGGGTACCTTTATTTTTCTAAGCGCTTCACCCAGGGCTTCTGAAGGCACATGCCGGTTTATCCTCTGCAGGGCACTCTTAAGCCTGTCATCCAGTATAACGTCGGAATAGCTCTTTCTTTCGGGGTAATCCCCTTCGGGAGAGATATCCGGCCCGAACCTGTATTCATAACCCAGCTCTTCAAACCACTCAATGCAGGCCCTTTCCAGTTCGGCCTCGGTGAACCTGTACATTGCCACGCCCCCTTCCCGTCCCGGGTTACTTGAAAAGTTTCCTTATCAAACTGAATATATCAAAGGATGTTCTGTTGTATACCTTGTTGTAGACATACTTCTTCGGGTTTCTAATCCACCCGTATCCCCTTGGCATCTTTATTCCCGCCCGGTGTACTACCTGCCTTTTTATACTTGTCCTTGCAGATATTCGTTTCTTTAAACTCGGCTTTCTAATACCGAATTTCATGAAATTTCACTCCCGGACTTTATTGGTACTCGTATCTCCCCCGACATAAGCTTGGGGAGCAGGGTGTTGCGGATTTGTGATAATATTAGATTCTCTTTGCTATACTTATAATTAAAATAATTCTCTTTTATTACGCTGAATGCTTCAATTACTTCATTATCGGGCTTGATTATTTTATGTTTCAACAGCCCTTTAATATCAAGATTAGGAACAGAGGTGCCGTTTACATAGTGTTTAATTTCATTAGTTTTATGCAAGCCCTCTATTATTTGCTCTAAATAAATCGCCATAGGCCTATTTATTGCTCTTATTCTTTTACAAAAATTCGAATATGTAATTGGGTAATCGTATAGCCTCTCAAAATTATTACTATAACAGAGGCTTCTACCTACTGGGCCTAGACCAGAGCCACCAATTAGAATATCTAGTTCGCTAATTCTTCTTTTTTCTATACTATTCTTTTTAACCCATCTAATTGGAGCTTCTCTTGAAAAACCTAGCTCTTTAAGTTTCTGTAGGTCTGTTCCACGTAAACAAACCGCAGGTACTGAATTTATAAATCTTTCATCTTTCCCCCAATCACCACCAATTTGAGCCTTACATAATTCGCCAATCTCAACTATTTCCCACTTCTTAGGAATCATCCCAAGCTCACTTTCAACCATCTCTCCGCCGCTGGATTTGTATGGTTCACCGTTTTCATTGGGGAATTCAAAGTCCACAAACCAGTGCTTGAATATAGCCTGGGCCATTTCTTCAAGGGTTTTGTTGATTTGGTTGTTGACCTCTATTTTTTCATCCAATGTTGAAAGGATATTTGCTATTGCTTCTTGTTCTTCAAGAGGGGGCAACTTTATCATATATCGCATAATATGATTCTTATCTCCACGTGGCATCTTTGTACCTTTTGCCCCTGCCATTACATATTCAAAAAAATCGTCTTTACATAAATAGTAATATAAATAATCATTATTACAATCATTATTTTTATTCTTCTTTATTACCAGCACATCATTTGAAGCTCCACCATTATTAGTAGAACGCCATATTTTTTTGAAATAGGGGCGAATATTGGACAATAATATGTCGCCCTTTTCATACTTTATTACACTTCCTTTTGATGGCAGTTTACTTGCCATCTCTATTCCTTCTTTATTTTTCAACATATTCTCCGTAGAAATATAATTACTTAATTTGATATTTTTAACAGGTATTCTTTCTCTTGAATACTCGCATAAGTCTTTTAATTCTACTTCTCTCCACTCACTAAAACCCATACCCGATACCCCCAAGATTGTCCCTTATCTTATCCTCCAGGTTCCTTGACTTGGCGAAAAGTTCAGACAGATCCTCTGTAAGCCTTGCCATTTTGTCCTCGAAGGGTTCACCGTCGTCCTCCGCTTCTTCTATGCCCACATACCGCCCCGGAGTTAAGATATATTCGTGTTCCCTCACATCATCAAGAGAAGCCGATTTGCAAAAGCCCTTTATGTCCTCGTATTTGCCCGCTCCCGCTTCCCCGCGCCAGGCATGGTAGGTAGCGGCCACCCTCCTTATATCCTCATCCGAAAGCTCCCTGTGGGTCCTGTCCGCCATGTAACCCAGCTTCCTTGCGTCTATGAAAAGGATTTCTCCGCTCCTGTCCCTGAAACCCTTAGCCTTCTTGTTCCTCGTTATAAACCACAAGCTTACCGGTATCTGGGCGGAATAGAACAGCTGGCCTGGCAGCGATACTATACAGTCCACCAGGTCATCCTCTATTATGTTCTTCCTAATTTCACCCTCCGTCGAGGTATTGGTTGACAGCGAACCGTTGGCCAGCACAAACCCGGCAATACCGTCCGGGGCAAGCTTTGAAATCATGTGCTGTATCCACGCATAGTTGGCATTCCCAGCGGGGGGCGTTCCGTATTTCCACCTTGCATCGTCGGCCAGCCTTTCCCCGCCCCAGTCGCTTATGTTAAAGGGCGGATTCGCCAGTATGTAGTCCGCCTTAAGCCCCTTGTGCAGGTCGTTATGAAAGGTATCGGCGTGATGCTCGCCAATGTTGTTGTCTATACCGCGTATCGCCAGGTTCATTTTACAAAGGCGCCATGTCGTCGGGTTGGACTCCTGCCCGTATACGGCAATATCGCCAATCCTGCCCTTGTGTTCCTTTACAAAGCGCTCGCTTTGCACGAACATGCCCCCGCTGCCGCAGCAGGGGTCGTAAACCCTTCCCTTATACGGCTCTATCATCTCCACCAGCAGCTTAACCACCGATTGGGGGGTGTAGAACTCCCCGCCCCTTTTGCCCTCTGCGCTGGCGAACTTGGACAGGAAATATTCATAAACCCTGCCCAGCACGTCCTTGGCCTGGCTTTCGGTATCCCCCACCTTGAACGAGAAAAGGTCAATAAGCTCACCAAGTTTTGTTTTGTCAAGTTCGGGACGGGCGTAGTTCTTGGGAAGTACACCCTTTAGTTCCCTGTTTTCTTTTTCTATGGCAACCATGGCATTATCGATAATCTGCCCTATTTCCGGCTTCTTTGCATTTGCTTTAAGCACGCTCCACCGGGCTTCCTTTGGCACCCAGAAAGTATTAAGAGCCGCGTATTCGTCCCTGTCCTCCGGGTCGGCGTATTCTTCCTTTGACAGCTTTTCATACTGCTCTTCGAAGGCATCGGATATGTATTTTAAGAACAAAAGGCCCAGCACCACATGCTTATATTCCGCCGCATCTATATTGTTTCTGAGTTTATCAGCCATTAGCCACAGTTTGTCTTCAAACTCCAGCTGCCCGTTCTGATTTGTAATCGACATATGCTACCCCCTGCAGAAATGATTAAATAAGCTTGTTTATTGAATCCCACTATTAATTATATACTGTAAACACCGATAAATCCAGATATTTACTTATCATGGTACTTCTGCTCCGCTTTTTCAGTTATCCTCGCAATAGGTTCGCCGAAACCCTCATCATACCTTTGGTTCTCGTTTTGCCCCATTTCACATAAATTTCGCATTACAGGGGTCTCATATCTTATTGCAACTATTTCCCATTGACTGGACAAATTTCTTTGTTGTATACTATACCCATGTATGGTATCTTTGACTCTTAATATATGACTTTACGGAGGTAATGCTATGAAGCGAAAGTCTTATTTAAAATGGTCCTGGGTGTTCATGATTATCTTTATAGGGCTGTCGGTGCTTGATATTCGGTTCGGGCTGCTGGGGATTATCTGTATGACGGTACCCCTTTACCAAGCCCTTCGCGGCAGGGGGAAAATACACTGTTCCCACTACTGTCCCCGGGGCTCCCTTCTGGGGAACTTCCTTAAGAATATTTCACTGGGGAACAACCTACCGCCCTATATGAAAAGAAAAACCGTCAAGAATGCGCTGCTTACGTTTATGGTGGTCATGTTCTCCATATCCCTTGTACGGGCCGGTTTAAACGTTGAGAGGATTGCCTTTGCGGTGT
>JAAYEV010000210.1 GCA_012728565.1 Clostridiales bacterium | reverse complement strand
GGAAATATACACCCCGGGAGCGGTGGATACATCCCTGCCGCTTAACAAGGTCTTGGACGATACCGAGCGGGAATATATAAAAAAGGTGCTGCGGGAAACGAAATACAACAAGACCCGGGCGGCAAGAAAACTGGGTATATCCATAAGGAACCTCTATTACAAGATTGAAAAGTACAAATTGGATATGCAATAAACTGCGCATAAACCTGCGTTGATGCAAAACGTTGCATGCAATATGTTGCAAACAACCCGATATAACTGCATGGTTATGAAGGATTACGGTCTGAATGCTGCTTTTTCAGACCATTTTTTATTTATAGGCCGGTTGGCGATTAAACCTGTCGATAAATGCGAATAATATTCCAGCGGGAAAAAAGCCGGAAAAATTGGCACGAATTTTGCGTATCTATAAAGTAGAGAAATCATAAAGGAGGGAAAGGATGAAAACGGGGAAATACATTCTTACAATAAACCCGGGTTCCACGTCCACAAAGGTGGCACTCTTTATGGACAAGCAGAATGTGCACCAAAAGAATCTTTCCCACTCGGCGGAGGAACTGGAAAAGTTTGACCAAGTGGTGGACCAGTACCAGTACAGGCTGGATATTATCCTGGACTGGCTTAGGGAAACCGGCACCGGCCTTGATTCCCTGGACGCCGTTGTAGGAAGGGGAGGCTTGCTGGCCCCGATACCCGGCGGGACTTACAAGGTTACCCCCGGGATGATAGATGACCTTAGGAAAGCGGCCAGGGGAGAGCATGCTTCAAACCTTGGGGCGATGCTGGCAAAGGGAATTGCCGACCAGGCGGGGGTGCCGGCATTTATCGTGGACCCGGTGTCGGTGGACGAATTTGATGATATAGCAAGGATATCCGGGCTTCCGGAACTGCCAAGGAGGACCCACAGCCACGCGTTAAACATAAAGGCGGTGGCACACAGGGTAGCCAAGGAAGAGGGCAGGCCCCTCACCGACCTTAGGCTAATTATGGTCCATCTGGGCGGCGGTATATCCATAGCGCCGGTTAAGGACGGAAGGATGATTGATGTAAACGGCGCAAATGACCAGGGACCCTTTTCGCCCGAAAGGGCAGGGGGCGTGCCCACGGAAGCCCTCGTAAAAATCGCGTACTCAGGCAAGTATAGTCATGGGGAACTCAAGAAAAAAGTTATAGGAAAGGCGGGCCTTGTAGGCTATCTTGGCACCAACGATGCAAGGGAAGTAGAAAAAATGATAGAGCAGGGCGATCAAAAGGCGGCCCTTGTGTTCAGGGCAATGGCATACCAGATAGCGAAGGAGATAGGAGCCATGGCTACCGTGCTTAAGGGGAAAGTGGACTACATAGTGCTGACCGGCGGCCTTGCCCATTCCGAAAGACTGGTTTCGATGATTACAGGCATGATAGGTTTTATAGCTCCGGTTAAGGTCCACCCCGGGGAGGACGAGATGCGCGCCCTTGCCGAAGGCGCTTACAGGGTTCTTAGCGGCGAGGAGAAAGCCAAGATTTACGAGGAAGAGGTGAAACAGGTTGATTAAAAGTTTTGCGGAGGTTATTAAGAGCGCGAGGGAAAGGGGTCCCAAAACCATTGCCGTTGCAGTGGCCCAGGATGCCGATGTGCTGGCTGCAGTAAGCCGGGCGCACCGGGAAGGAATAGCCAATTCAATCCTGGTGGGGAACAAGGAAGAAATACTAAACATAGCCGCACAACAGGGCATTGACATTGAAGGGTTCGAAATAATGGATGAACCGGATAAAGTGACGGCCTGCCAAAGGGCTGTGGAACTGGTGAGCTCGGGCAGGGCGGATATTGTAATGAAGGGCCTGGTGGATACATCCATTATACTAAAAGCGGTGCTGGCCGATGAGTCCCTGAGGGGCCAAAATGTGCTAAGCCACGTGGGAGTGGCGGAGGTTAATGGATATGACAGGCTTTTGGTGTTTAGTGACGCGGCAATGATTATTGCCCCGGACCTTGGACAAAAAGTCCAGATCCTGGAGAACGCGGTAATGGCGGCCAGGGCGCTGGATATTATAAACCCGAAGGTTGCAATAGTATGTGCCGTCGAAAAAGTGAATCCCAAGATG
>JAAYEV010000209.1 GCA_012728565.1 Clostridiales bacterium | reverse complement strand
CTTCCTCATGGTTCCCTATGGCAGAGGTAATCATGCAGATTTCATCCATATCCATACCCATTTCCGTAAGCACCTGAAAGGCCAGGCATGCCCCGGATGGACCGTGGTTCTTACGGTTGACCGAGTTCCCTATATCGTGTATATATCCGGCTATAGCCGCCAGTTCCTGTACCCGTTCAGGGTAATGCAGTTTTTCCAGGATATTTCTCGCCGTGGCGCTGACATACGAGCAGTGTCGTATCCCATGCTCTGTATACCCTATGGCTTCCATGCATTTGGCAGCCCATTTTATAAGCGTGCGAAATTTGTCGTTTTCTTTTATATCCTTGAGCGTTATCATGGCGAAACCCCCAAACAAATTGGTTTTTACATTAATCTAATAATACCATATTATTAGTAAATTATGAAATGTAACACTCCGCATTGTGTATTGAGAAAAAAGATGTAATATGCAGTTTTTTGTTTCCATAAATTAAAGTTTTGCAAAGAGGATAAAACAGCGCCGGCATTATATAAACTAATAACAGGATTGTTGGATACCTTGAAAAACAGAGGAGGCGGTCCAGGAATGGACGAAAGGTTTATCATACAGCTTCAGGGCAAAAACTATGTCACCTATGAAGGTCTGCTGGACGAAGCCCACCGGATGGGCCTGGAATCAATCAAGGTGGATGTTGTCCAACTGCCCTCGGAGGAAAACAACATGACTGCGGTATGCAGGGCTGTAGCCAAGGCCGGTGACAAAATTTTCTCCGATTTTGGCGATGCGAGCCCTTCTTCGGTAGGCCAGAACCTCGTGCCCCATATATTGAGAATGGCGTCCACCCGGGCAAAGGCCAGGGCGCTGCGGGATATGACAAATATCGGCATTACGGCTATAGAAGAACTGGACCTGGGTGAAAAGGAAAGCGGCCAGGGGTCCTCTGGGCATTACAGGAGCCATGACCTCCACAGCAGCCCGGCATCGGCAAACATTTCGGGCGAGCAGTCTGCGCCTACCAAAAGGCAGCTTCAGACAATAAACGACCTGGCTAAAAGCCTTAACATACCGGTGGATACCGAAAAGCTTAACAAGAAAACCGCCGGTGACCTGATAGCCCATCTGTTGGATGAAAAATATAAAAGAAATTAGGACCGGTTTTTTTGTGTCATATCGATAATATGGTAATAATATTCCAAGAGGCCCGGCCCCCTGCCGGGGGTCAGCTTTGTAATAAGGCGCCCTAGCTTCATGGAATCATGCCGCAGAAATTCTCCCTGCCTTGAGACCAGGTCCTGCGATATGACTTTGATGCCGGACCGGATTCTTTCACCGTCTACGTCCACCGGCCGGGAACCGTCCATCTCGTATCTTTCAAGAAGTTCCCGGTCTATGCTTCCGCTGTTCACCACAACCATATCCAGTAGCTTTCTGCCCGCATGCTCCTCCAGGGCCCTGATATGGTCCCCGGCGGAATAGCCGTCGGTTTCACCGGGTTGTGTCATTATGTTGCATACGTATATTTTTGGTGCCCTGGCCCGGTACAGGCAGTCCACCATCCCCTCCGCCAGCAGGTTGGGTATTACGCTGGTGTACAGGCTGCCCGGCCCAAGCACAATCGCATCGGCGTTTTCTATCGCTTCCAGTATTTCCGGCAGAGGTTTGGGGGATTCGGGCTTAGTAAAAACCCTGTCTATGGGTGAATTATGCTCCTGCGCCTTAACCGGTATATTGGATTCCCCCCTGACCACGGTACCGTTTTTAAGCTGGGCGTACAATATTATATCCTCCAGGGTAAGGGGAAGAACCTGGCCGGTCACCGCCAGCACCTGGGATATTTTCTTCACCGCCTCTTCAAAATTCCTGGAAATACCGTTCATGGCCGCTATGAGTAGGTTTCCGAAACTCTGGCCGGCAAGCTGGCCCTTTTTAAACCTGTACTGCAAAAGCTGCTCCATGACCGGTTCTGTATCCGCCAATGCCAGGATACAGTTCCTGATATCCCCCGGCGGAAGCATTCCAAGGTCGGTTCTTAATACCCCGGACCCTCCCCCGTCATCCGCTACCGTAACCACCGCCGTTATGTTCGAGGTATAATTTTTAAGACCCCGAAGCAGTACCGAAAGGCCGGTGCCCCCTCCTATCGCCACCACCCGCGGACCCCTCATGAGTATTCGCTTGTGGATAATCCTCCTGCTGCCCTCGGTCCTGCCGGTGCCCAGCCCTTTAGTCCTTTTCTGGGCGGCACCGCTGCCTAAAAATCCCCTTATGGCCGTGTATTCGGCCAATATCCCCAGTATTATTAACAACGCCGCCGTTCCGCCCTTATCAACGCCCAGGCCCAGCCGCGTGAATATACCTGAAAAACCCGTCCCCAGCAGCAGCATCCCAACAAAACCTATGAATAACCATCTTTTTATCCTAATCCCCGGCCTTAGGAATCCCCTCATATTCATCTTTTATCATCCCCTGCAGCGGATTTTTCAATATCCCTGTGGTCAATTATCGCCCTGTGGCCGCTGCGCTTAAGTATCCTGTACAGTTCGTTGGCTATAATCACCGACCGGTGCCTGCCACCGGTGCAGCCGATACCAATTACCAGGTTGGACTTCCCTTCCCGTATGTAATTTGGTATAAGAAATTCCATCATGTCGCGCAGCTTGGCCATAAATTTTTTTGTTTCCTTTGACCGCATTACATAATTTTTTACCGCCGGGTTTTCACCGCTGTGGTCCCTTAGAACTTCATTGTAATATGGATTGGGCAGGAACCTCACGTCAAACACCAGGTCCGCGTCAAGGGGTATTCCGTACTTGAATCCGAAGGACACCACCGATATCAGCAGGCCTTCCTTCTTCCCCTCGCCCTGGAATACGGATGCCAGCTCCTCCTTAAGCTGTCTTGGCCTTAGGTTGGTGGTGTCTATTATATAATCCGCTCTCTTCCTTATTTCCTGCAGCCGCTCCCTTTCTTCCTCTATCCCCTTAAGAACCCTGTCCTCCGGTGCCAGGGGGTGCCTCCGGCGGCTTTCCTTGAACCTTTTAACCAGGGCCTCGTCGGAAGCTTCCAGGAACAGTATTTCCATTCTTATGCCCTCATTCTCAAGGTCATCAAGGCTTGAGAGCAGTTCGTTGAAGAACTCCCCTCCCCTTATATCTATAACCAGGGCGGTTTTGTCTATTTTGCCCCCGGTCTGGTAGCACAGCTCGGCAAACTTTGATATTAAAACCGGAGGCAGGTTGTCTACGCAAAAAAAGCCGAGGTCTTCCAGGCACCTTACCGCTTCGGTTTTGCCCGCCCCCGACAAGCCGGTTATAATAACAAACCTCATCCCTACACCCCCTCCTCCTCTACGTTTATTATATCCCCTGGAGTAAGGCCGGCCCGCACAGCCACCTCAAAGGCCGCCTTTACGTCCCCTACCCTTTGGGGCGTATGCGCATCGCTGCCCAGGACAAACTTTGCCCCCTCCTGCTTCGCTATCCTGACATAGTCTTCCGTCATAAACCGGTGGCTGGAGTTTATTTCAAGGGCAACTCCCTTTTCCGCCGCCGCCCTTGCCAGCATCCCGGTATCAATATCCGCCTTCGCCCCCGGATGGGTGATTATTTTTACCGGGTATCTGTTTATCGCCGCAATCAGGGCCCGGGTATTGTTTTCCCTCACCCTGGCGCAGCCTGTCCACCGCCCGGCAAAATTTTTAAGATGGATATGGTACCCGTCCCTTAGGGTGGCCGGCACCGCCCCGAAATGATAACCGGCAAGCAGTATATCCAACATGGAAAGTACACGTTGGTCCACGTCCAACTGTCCCTCCATGGATATTACGTTGGCCTCCACCCCCAGCAGCACCCTGATATCCGGATATTTGCCGTTCAGCCGGTCCACTTCCTTTCTCATTTTGGAAAGGTTTTGAACCGAAACACCGTATAAAAAATGCCCCGGACCGTGGTCGGTAATGGCAAGTTCCTTGAGCCCCTTTTTCCTGGCTTCCAGAACGTTTTCCTCAATGGTGCCCTTGCCGTGGCTGTAAATCGTATGGGTATGGTAATCGGCGAATATATTCAAATACATTCTCCCTCCGGGTTATACTTCATCTTAAGGTTCGCCTATTACTTTAACTTCAGGTTGAAGCTCCACTCCGAATTTTTCCTTCACCTGTTTCTTTATATGGTTAATTAAAGCAACAACATCGCCGGCAGTTGCATTGCCCGTATTGACTATAAACCCGCAGTGCTTTTCGGAAACCATCGCGCCGCCTACCCTTGCTCCTTTAAGGCCTGCATCCTCAATCAGCTTTCCGGCATAGTATCCCTTTGGCCTTTTAAAGGTACTGCCGGCACTGGGCAGGTCTAAGGGCTGTTTTTCCTTCCTCATCCTTGTATACTCGTTAATCTTCGCTTCTATGGCCTCCCTGTTTCCCCGGCGCAGCTTCAAACCGCAGTCCAGCACTACCAGGCCTTCCCTTTGAATTATACTTGTCCTGTACCCCAATTCCAACTGCTGTTTTGTATATGTTTTTATGTCTCCGTCGGGGTTCATCACCCTTGCCCATTCCAGCGAGTCCTTTATCTCCCCGCCATAGGCACCGGCATTCATGGCAACGGCACCCCCCAGGGTGCCCGGTATGCCGCTGGCATATTCCAGTCCTTCAAGGCCTGCTTCGGTAACCAGCTTGGACAGCGTGGAAAGCAGTATTCCCGACTGGCCGTAGACCCATTCCCCTTCCACTTTACAGTCCTTCATGTTGGCTGCCGTCTTTATTATTACGCCCCTGTAACCTCCGTCCAGCACCAGTAGATTGGTTCCATTACCCATTATGTAATAAGGGCAGTTGTTTTTCCTGCATATCTCCACTGCGGCAACTATCTGCCGGGCACTGTCCGGCAAAACCATAATGTCGGCAGGCCCTCCTATGCGGAAAGAAGTATGCTCTTTCATGGACTCGCCAAGCCTTATATATTGATGCGGTATCTGTTCCTTCAACTGATGATGTATTAGTCCGATGTCCATTATCCCACTCCCAGGAAATTCCCATTAATCAGTAACTATTCTATAGTATTTTATCCTATTTTACAACCGGTATGCCGGCATCCGTGCTTAACCGGTCAATTTCCCGCTGTGCTTCTTCCAAAGCTTCGGCCGGCTGCTGCTGTCCAAGCACCACCCGGCGTATACAGCCGTTCAGTATGTCCTCCACAAGATACCAGTTTTCCAGCTTTGGGATAACCATTATACTCTCCCATTCCTGCGCTTCATTCCGCTGTGCCGGGTCACCCTTAAGCACCGGCAAAAGCCCGGCTTTTGCGGCCTCTTCCCCTTCGAGGCTGCCGGCAATATATAATATAAACTCTATGCACATTTTTCTCTTTGCCGGGTTCTGCTGTTTGAACACCCCGTAAGCCGCCACATCCCCTACCGTTATAGAAACCCCGGAGTCTCCCGCCGGGTATAGGGCTGTGCCATATTCAAAGCCCCTGCCCTCGCTTTGCAGTTTCCTCATTTCCTCAACAGCCCACGGCCCTTCGGGATAAACCGCCACTTTTTTGTCCACCGCAAAGTCTTTCCATGCCCTAGCCTGGGTACACAGCGCCAGGTCGTCCTTTACAACCCCGTACTCATGTACCAGCCGGAACAGTTTTTCCATGCCGGACACCGCTTCGGTTGTGTTTACGGTATACCTTCCGGTTACCGGGTCATAGATTCTCCATCCGTCCGAAAACAGAATGCCCCAAAGGTTATAGTACCCATTGGATATGTATGTTCCCAGCCCGTACTGCTCCGGTTTTCCGTCCCCGTCCCGGTCAAGGGTAAGCCGTTGAAGGGCTGACACAAACTCGTCGTAGGTCCAACGGCCGTTCTCCGGCGGCTTGACCCCGGCCTCCTCGAATGCATCCAGGTTCAGCAGCATGCTGGGAGCGGCACAGTATACCGGTATCCCCCATATCTCCCCGTTATGGCTCACCGCCGCCAGAACGTGGTCCCGGTATTGAATTACCTGGTTTGGTGCGATGAATTGGCCCAGCGGCTCCAGTACCCCCCTGGCGGCGTAACCCAAATTGTCCCCCACCGGCGCAATATCCGGGCATGTACCATGGTCCACAGCCAGGTCAAGCTGTTTTCTTCCCTCGCCCCAGGTCAGCGGATAAAGCTCGATAAACACGCCGGGATGCATCCTTTCGAACTCCCTGATTCTTTCCCTCATCCAGCCGAATCTGCTTCCGTCACCAAGGAAGGGCCGGGGATAGTCCCACAGCGATATAATCCCCTCCCACTCCTTTTCTACAGTCTCCGGCCTTGTCAGGTTGAGCCCGGCCCTGTTTTGGACCATTCTCCACCCAAAAATCATGAACAAAGCAATGCCAATACATAAAAAAAGAGCAAAAGGCCTTGGCATTCTCATTATAGTACTACCTCCAAACCCCTTTCACTCTTTATATATATTACCGTTTAATTCCATATATACTGCACTGCATTAATTTCCATCCGGCATAATAATCCAGGCTATAATATAGGCGAGTATGCCTGACCCCCCGGCAAAGGTAAATAAAATCCAGCCCAGCCTGACCAGCGTTGAATCTATACCAAAGTATTCCGCGACCCCTCCGCATACACCGGCAATTTTTTTGTCGGTTTGCGACCTGTAAAGTTTTTTGCCCACTAAACGTACCCCCTTTTCCAATCACTTTTTTCTAAGTTAATGCTCATTATTTTCCACCTGTAATCCGCAGTCCGCAAACCGCAGACTCTGTCCCAAAACTACAAGGGTGATTTTTCCTATTTATTGAAAAATTCATAGACCCTTTGGGCGGCAGCCCTGTTCATGCCTTCCACCGCAGCAAGCTGCTCCACATTGGCCTCCTTTATTTTATTAATGTCCCCGAAGTGCTGCAGCAGGGCCTTCCTTCTTTTTTGCCCTATACCCTTGATTCCGTCCAGCGCAGACCGTACCTGGACGCTGCTGCGCAGGCTCCTGTGATAGCTTACGGCAAACCGGTGGGCTTCCTCCTGGATTGATGCAACCAGGCGGTAGGCTTTTTTGTATCCCTCCAGGGATATTTCGCTGCCGTTCCTAATTATTCCCCTGGTTCGATGGCGGTCGTCCTTTACCATACCGCATACCGTGAGGTCAAGCCCCAACTCCCTCAGGGCCTGTTCCACCGCCGAAACCTGGCCCCGGCCGCCGTCTACCAGCACCAGCTGCGGCAGTTCCTCGCCGTCATTACCGATGCATTTTTTGTACCTTCGTTCCACCATTTCCCTCATGCTTCGGTAATCGTCCGGTCCAAAGCCTTCCTTCAACTTATATCTCCTGTAGTCGTTTTTTTTGGGACGGCCCTCCTCGAACACCACCATTGAGCCCACCTGCTGTACTCCCTGTATATTTGAAATATCAAAGGCTTCAATCCTAAAAGGAAACTCATCAAGGGCCAGGACATTGTACAGTTCCTCCAGCGCGCCGTAGGCCTCTTCCCTTTCCCTTTTCATCTTTTCGCTGAAATTGTCCAATAGCTGTACGGCGTTCTCCTTGGCCATTTCCACAATCTGTTTTTTATCGCCCCGCTGTGGAACCTTCAAGTCCACCGCGCCTCCCTTTTTGCCCCTAAGCCACTGGCGGATTATGTCCTTCTCGTCAATATCGCATCCCAGCAGTATCTCCCTTGGAATAAAAGCGGTGGCGGAATAGAACCTCTTGACGAATTCGGTCATAAGCCGCCGGTCGGATACCCCTTCTATATCCTCAAGAAAGTAGTGTTCCCTTTCCAGCAGTTTCCCGTCCCTTATGAAAAATACCTGCATGCACGCGCTGTTCCCGCTGCGGGCAAAGGCCAGCACGTCCTGGTCCGTCCTGCTGGTGGTGACAACTATCTGCTTTTCCGCCATGGCTTTAAAGGCCTCTATCTGGTCCCTAATCCTGGCGGCCTTTTCAAAGTCCAGGTTCCTGGACGCCTGCTCCATTTCCTTTTCAAGCATTGAAATCAATTCCCCCAGCCTGTGGGAAAGGAACAGGCATATCTGCCTTATAATGCCCCTGTACTCCTCCCTGCCCACGCCGCCCTGGCAGGGAGCCATGCACCGCCCGATGTGGTAATTGAGGCATGCCCGGTCCCTATTGCGGGGGCCAATCTTTTTACTGCACGTCCTGACCTTGAAAAGCCTGTTTATCGCATCTATGGTCTGTTTAACGTAATAGCTGCTCCTGTAGGGGCCGAAATAACTGGACCCGTCCCTTTTCATTTTCCTGGCCAGCGTAAGCCTTGGGTAGTCCTCCTCCATGGTGACCCTTATATAGGGAAAGTTTTTGTCGTCCTTCAGCAGTATATTGTACCGCGGCCTGTGTTTTTTGATTAGACTGCACTCCAGTATAAGGGCTTCCAGTTCGGTTTCGGTAACAATATATTCAATGTTCGCGATTTGGCTCACCAGTACCTGGGTTTTGACATCCAGGTTATCTTTATTCCGGAAATACTGCTTAATCCTTTTCTTAAGGTTCTTGGCCTTGCCTATATATATTATCCGGTCCCTGTCATCCTTCATGATGTACACCCCGGGCTGGTCAGGGAACCCCCCGGGAGCAACGTTTTTTTCTCTGTCCACAGCCATCACCTCTGCCGGTACATCCTTATTGTATTGCTTCTTCCCCTATTGTATTATAATATATAAGTGTTTTTGTATCGAGTTTGTGTGCCAAGTTAATTCTTTTTTTATGCAGGAGGAAATAAAGATGAAATTTACCACAAAACAGCTGGTGTTTATGGCTTTGCTGATTTCCGTCAGCGTTATACTTTCAAGGATTGCAAGCCTTCGAATAGCCTTTGCGGGCGTGGAGGGCATAAGAATCGGTTTTGGGGATTTGCCGGTAATCCTAGCAGGGATGACCTTCGGACCCCTTTCCGGGGGTATAGTGGGGGCTTTAAGCGATTTGACCGGGTATTTTATTAACCCCATGGGGGCCTATATGCCCCATTTCACGCTGGTCAAAGCCCTGAGCGGGATAATACCCGGCATTATGGTGATTTTGAACGAAAGGGGATGCAGGAGCCTGCTGTACATCGGCTGGATAGTATTCGTAACCCAGCTTGCTACCTCCACCCTTTTAACACCCTATTTCTTACAGGTGCTTTTTGGTATACCCATGGGCCTTGCCGCACTGCCAAGGATTTTAGCGCTGGTGTTTTACACGCTGACTTTTCCCATAATAATTCATACCCTTTTGGTCCGGCTGGGACTTATGGACTACTGCAGGAACATCTCTCCCACCAAATAGGAAAACGGGCAGCAGTTTATTCGCTGCCCCTTCAATATTCCTCTTCGAATACCGCTTCTTCTTTATGGCATCCGCCACTTCCTATTTCCTTCCGGCAAACCGATATGGTGATTGGTATCGGTTATTGTATAGAACCGGCACCTTCGGGCAATAATCCGGGTAAAGGAAAGGAGGCTTCCGGATGCTGAAAAGAATCCTATCCACTGCAATTATCCTTGTGATTATTACCTCGGCGACCATCAGCGCCGCGGAACTTTTGGAAGAAATCCAAGTCTACCGCGGCGATATAAGAATTGTGGCAGACAATAGGGAAATGGAGCTTGAGGAACAGCCCTTCATATACAACGGAAGGGTCTACGTCCCGCTTCGCTTCGTAAGCAGCGCCCTGGGAATGGACGTGGACTGGAACGGCAAAATGAAAACCGTGATAATCAACGGTCCCGATTTCAAGTTTCCCCTGGCCCAATGCCGCCCGGAGGAGGGAGAGGTATTCGTATACGGAGAAATAACCGGCATAGACTACGAAAACTATACCATAACCATACACCAGCATTTCGATGACAACAGCATACCTGTGACCAACCCCTTAAGGGTAAATCGGGACGCAGTAATAGTCATGCAGCAAAACGGAAGAAAAAACATGCATTTTTACCAGCTCAAAACAGGCAGTACCGGCGGTTTTATCCTGGACTCCGGCGGCAAGGTCAGGGGAATTATTATTTGATTTTTATTTCAGAACCTTTTTGAGGAATTGGCCTGTATAGGAGCGCTCCGACCGGGCCACCTCCTCGGGGGTACCGGCGGCAATAATGGTGCCTCCCCGGTCCCCTCCCTCGGGACCCAGGTCAATGATATAGTCCGCCGTCTTTATCACGTCCAGGTTGTGCTCGATAACCACTATGGTATTGCCCCCGTCCGCCAGCCGGGACAGCACCCCAATAAGCTTTCGCACGTCCTCGAAATGCAGCCCGGTGGTGGGCTCGTCCAGGATGTACATTGTTTTGCCGGTGCTTCTTCTGCTGAGCTCTGTGGCCAGCTTCACCCTCTGGGCCTCGCCGCCCGACAGCTGCGTTGAGGGCTGGCCCAGCCGGATATACCCCAGCCCTACGTCATACATGGTCTGGAGCTTTCTTTTTAGGGTAGGTATGTTCTGGAAAAACTCGAGGGCTTCCTCCACCGTCATATCCAGCACGTCGGCTATGGTTTTACCCTTGTACTTAACCTGTAGCGTTTCCCGGTTGTACCTTTTTCCCTTGCACACCTCACAGGTCAAATATACATCCGGCAAAAAGTGCATCTCTATCTTTATTATCCCGTCCCCGCGACAGGCTTCACACCTGCCGCCTTTTACGTTAAAACTGAACCTGCCCTTTTTATAGCCCCTCATCTTGGACTCCTGCGTGGAGGCGAACAGGTCCCGTATATGGTCGAACACCCCGGTATAGGTGGCGGGGTTGGACCGGGGGGTCCTGCCTATCGGCGACTGGTCAATGTCAATTATTTTGTCTATGTTTTCTATACCCTCAATCCCATCATGTTTCCCGGGCTTTGCCTTGGTATTGTACAGTTTATGGGCAATGCCCTTGTAAAGTATCTCGTTTACCAGCGTGCTTTTGCCGGACCCGGATACGCCGGTTACGCATATAAAAACCCCCAGCGGGAAATCCACGTCCAGGTTCTTTAAATTGTTCTCCGCGGCCCCCTTTACAATAACATGTTTGCCGTTGGGCTTCCTGCGTGTCTGGGGCACCGGGATTTCCCTGTCCCCCCTAAGGTACTGGCCGGTTATTGAATCCTTGCACGCCAGGATATCATCCAACGTCCCCTCCGCCACTACCCTGCCACCGTGGATACCGGCCCCGGGACCTATGTCAACTATATGGTCCGCCGATCGGATGGTTTCCTCGTCATGTTCCACCACTATAAGGGTGTTGCCCAGGTCGGTGAGCTTTCTCAGGGCTTCAATGAGCCTGCGGTTGTCCCGCTGGTGCAGTCCTATGCTGGGCTCGTCCAGGATATACAAAACCCCTACCAGGCTTGACCCTATCTGCGTGGCAAGCCTTATTCTCTGGGCTTCCCCTCCCGACAGCGTGCCCGCGGCCCTTGAAAGGGTCAGGTAATCAAGGCCTACATTAACCAGGAACCCAAGCCGCTCCTTTATCTCCTTCAAAACCTGGTGGGCTATTACCTGCCTGTTTCCCTCCAGTTCAAGGCGTTTGAAAAATTCCAGGGCCTCCGCCACCGACATGTTTGTTACCTGGGCAATGTTCCTGCCACCCACCTTTACCGCCAGCGCCTCGGCCTTAAGTCGGGTGCCGTGGCATGTAGGGCAGGTTACCGTGCTCATGAACCCCTCTATATAATTTTTTATATAATCCGACTGGGTCTCGCTGTACCTCCTGCGGAGATTATTCACAACCCCTTCAACGGGTGTACTGTAAACCCTTTCACCGTATTTGCCGGTATGCCTGACCTTAAACCTCTGGCTCCCCGAACCGAACAGGATGATATCCAGCGTTTTTTGGTCCACTTCCCGGAAGGGAGTATCCTTGCTGTAGCCGAAATGCTCCAGCACCGCCAGGGCCATGTTAAAGTACCAGCTGTCCTCGGAGCCCGATATGGCGGCAATAGCACCCTCCCGCAGGCTTTTACCCGGGTCCGGTATAACCAGGTCGGGGTCCACCCTCATAAACTCCCCCAACCCGTTACAGTTGGGACAGGCACCGTAGGGACTGTTAAAGGAAAAGAACCTCGGGCTTAACTCCTCCATGCTGAAGCCGCATTCAATACAGGCATAATTCTGGCTGAACACCATTTCCTTGCCCCCCAGCACATCCACTATAAGGATGCCCTTGGACATCTTAAGGCAGGTCTCCATGGAATCCGCCAGCCGTTTTTCTATGCCCTCCCTGACCACCAGGCGGTCCACCACCACCTCCAGCGTATGCTTTTTATTCTTCTCCAGTTTTATCTCTTCCCCCAGCTCCATGGTCTCGCCGTCCACCCTGACCCTAACAAAACCCGCTTTCCCTATTTCTTCAAGAACCTTTTTGTATTCCCCTTTCCGGCCCCGCACTATGGGTGCCAGGAGCTGAACCCTGGTCCCTTCCTCAAGGGCCATAACGCTGTCCACCATCTGCTCCACCGTTTGCTGGGCTATTTCGGTGCCGCACTGGGGACAGTACGGTGTCCCCACCCTGGCAAATAAAAGCCTCAGGTAGTCGTAAACCTCGGTAACGGTTCCCACCGTGGACCGCGGGTTCTTGCTGGTGGTTTTCTGGTCAATGGATATGGCCGGTGACAGGCCCTCTATATAGTCGACGTCCGGCTTGTCCATCTGCCCAAGGAACTGCCGGGCGTAAGAGGACAGCGATTCCACGTACCTTCTCTGCCCCTCGGCGTATATGGTGTCAAAGGCCAGCGAGGACTTTCCCGACCCGCTCAGCCCCGTCATAACTATAAACTTATCCCTGGGAAGCTGTAAATCTATACCCTTTAAATTGTGCTGCCTTGCTCCCTTTATGATTATTTTATCCTTTGCCATGGTTTCACTCCCACTGTCTATGCCTTATGAGACCTTTTCTTTATGCTAAATATCCTGTCCCTTAGGGCGGCAGCCAGTTCGAAGTCCAGCCTTGCGGCCGCCTCCCTCATTTCTTTCTCGAGTTTTTTCAAGATTTCATCCATGTTCCCGGGGCCCTCCAAAACATCCTCCAGGACGCTGTAGGATACCTCCTCCTCGGCCACCTTTGTGGCCTCTATAACATCCGCCACCGCTTTCCTTATGGTCTGCGGAGTAATGCCGTGCTCCTTGTTAAAGGCAAGCTGGATTTTTCGCCTGCGCTCGGTTTCGTCTATGGCCCTTTTCATTGAACCGGTCACCCTGTCGGCATACATGATTACTTTGCCGTCCACGTTCCGGGCGGCCCTTCCTATGGTCTGTATAAGGGAGGTCTCGGACCTCAAAAAACCCTCCTTGTCGGCATCCAGTATCGCAACCAGGGATACCTCCGGCAGGTCAAGGCCCTCCCGCAGAAGGTTTATGCCCACCAGCACGTCAAAGGCGCCCAGCCGCAGGTCCCTTATTATTTCCATTCTCTCCAGCGTGTCTATATCCGAATGCAGGTAACGGACCCTTATCCCTATATCCTTAAGGTAGGACGTAAGGTCCTCCGCCATTTTCTTTGTAAGGGTTGTAACCAGCACCCTCTGGTTTTTTTCAACCCTTTGGTTAATCTCCCCCACCAAATGGTCAATCTGCCCTTCCACCGGTCTCAGCTCTATTTGCGGGTCCACAAGGCCGGTGGGCCGTATTATCTGCTCCACAATCTGGCTGCTTTTGGACCTTTCATAGGGTCCCGGTGTGGCGCTTATGAACACCGCCTGGTTAACAAGGCCTTCAAACTCTTCAAAGGTAAGGGGCCTGTTGTCAAGGGCGGAGGGCAGCCTAAAACCGTACTCCACCAATGTCTCTTTCCGTGACCGGTCACCGTTGTACATGGCCCCGAGCTGCGGCACCGTTACATGGGATTCGTCGATAATGACAAGAAAGTCCCTGGGGAAATAGTCAATCAGCGTATAGGGCCTGCTGCCCGGCGCCCTTCCGCTTAAGTGCCGCGAATAGTTTTCTATCCCCGAGCAGTAACCCATTTCAGTAAGCATTTCCAGGTCGTACCGGGTCCGCTGTTCCAGCCGCTGGGCCTCCAGCAGCTTGTCCTGGGACCTCAGCTCTTTAAGCCTTTCTTCCAGTTCCTCGGATATGGTCTGAACCGCCTTTTTTAGTTTATCACCGGAAGTGGCATAATGGGAAGCGGGAAAGACCGACAGGTGGCTCCTGTAACCCAGGATTTCACCGGTAACGCTGTCAATCTCGGTAATCCTCTCTATCTCGTCCCCGAAAAACTCCACTCTCATTGCCCTGTTGGAGGTCCCTGCAGGGAAAATCTCCAGTACATCCCCCCGTACCCTGAAGGTGCCCCGGATAAAGTTTATGTCGTTTCTCTCATAATGGATTTCCACCAGTTTCTTAATCACGTGGTCCCGGTCCTTGACCATACCGGGGCGCAGCGAAATCATCAGCTGGCTGTAGTCCTCCGGGTCCCCCAAACCATAGATGCAGGACACGCTGGCCACAATAATGACATCCCGCCGCTCGAAAAGGGCGGCGGTGGCCGAGTGCCGCAGCTTGTCGATTTCATCGTTGATTGACGAATCCTTTTCGATGTATGTATCGCTTTGGGGCACGTAAGCCTCCGGCTGGTAGTAATCATAATAGGACACGAAATATTCCACCGCGTTGTCCGGAAAAAAACCCTTGAACTCGGTACACAGCTGTGCCGCCAGGGTTTTGTTGTGGGCAATAACCAGCGTGGGTTTTTGCACCCTTTCTATTACATTTGCCATGGTATAGGTTTTGCCGGTACCGGTTGCGCCAAGGAGGGTCTGGAACCTGTAACCCCTTTGTATCCCGGATACCAGTTTGTCTACCGCCTGCGGCTGGTCCCCCGCCGGCTTGTATTCCGAAACAAGCTTGAATTTTCCCTGCAACACTTTCACCTTCCCATCCGGAACGTCTGTTCGACTTCGAATATTATATTACTAAATATCCCTAAGGTCAATATCCTTCCAACGCCTTGCCAAAAACCTCCACGCCAGCAGCGCGGTCTCGACTATAAACTGTATCAGCGTTGCAGCCCAGACATAGGTCACTTCCAGCCGCCAAACATACACTACCATGTATATAAGGGGCAGCCTTACAAGCCAGTTGCTGGCGGCAACCGCCGCAAAGGGTCCCCGGGTGTCCCCGGCTCCCCTCAAGGATGCGGCCAGTATCATGCTGAGGGCTATAAAGGGCTGTTCAAAGGCGCCAATCCTTATGCACCTGGCCGCCAGCGACATAACGTCGGGCAGGTCTGTAAATATGGCTATTATTAGAGTGGGAAAGAAGAAAAACACAAGGCCTATGACTGTCATAAACAGGGTACCCATTAAAATGGCCCTTAGGGCGCTTTCCTCCGCCTCCTCCTTTTTGACGGCGCCCAAATTCTGGCCCACCAGCGTGGATGCCGCTACGGCAAAACCGTATCCCGGCATAAAGGATATGCTCTCCGCCGCCACCGCTATTGAATTGGCCGCAAAGGGTACCGCCCCCATGCCGGAGATCCACAGCGAGGATACGACCCTGCCGCTGCTGTTCATAAACTCTTCCAATGAAGCGGGTATACTGCGCCTCATTATCCTTTTTACAAAGTCCCTGTCCAGCCGGAACATAAGCGCGGGCTTTACCCGGATGCCCTGCCGGCCGGCCAGCAAAAGGCTGATGATAATTACCGAACCGATTATCTGCGCCGCGGCGGTGGCGGTGGCGGCGCCAACCACCTCCAGCCTCGGGAGTCCAAATTTTCCAAAGATAAGAGCGTAATCCCCCACCACGTTAATGGCATTGGCGATACCAGCTATAACCATGGGTGTCCTGGTGTTGCCGACACCCCTCATAATATAGCTGCCAACATTCATGGGAATCATGAATGCAACGGCTGACGAGGTAATCCTCATGTAGGATACAGCGTATCCCAGTACCAGCGGGTCCTTGACGAACACTTGCAGCAGCGGCTTTGATAAGAGGCCTGTACCTGCCGCAACCAGCAGCCCAATAATAAAACCCAGGCCTAGCCCCCGGGAAGCGGCCCTTTGGACATCCTCCCTCTGTTGCGCCCCGGTAAACCTTGCCACCAGCACCATCGTGCCAATGCCTATACCCGAAAAAACGGCGGTTATTGTAAAAACAATCTGCCCGCCCAGCCCTACGGCGTTAAGGGCCTCGGCACTCAGCCTGCCCACCATGGCGGTGTCAAAAACCCAGACAAACATGTGCAGCGCCATCTCCATTATAACCGGCCAGGCAAGCATAAGTATCTTTTTGTTCAACCCCGTACTGTTTTTCATGTATTTCATCACCAGTTCCCCGTTCTCT
>JAAYEV010000208.1 GCA_012728565.1 Clostridiales bacterium | reverse complement strand
GCCCCGCTTGGGCGGCAAGGTGCTGGGACGTGGCCACCATCCCCTTTTTGGCGTATACCACGTTCCTCCTGGACGGGTAATCAAACCGCCTCGGGTCAAACACCATTTCGCTCCCTCCTATGAAAGACAAGGGGACGGTTCGCTTGTCTATTTTTCATTCCACGCATCCCCTGTCAACCCGTCCCTTGTCAATCCTCGGATAATCCCGTCTTTACATCAAGTGCTTCATACACATATTATAGTATGAAGCAAAGGCCAAAGTCCAACGGCTTAATGTCCGGCTTTAACCGAACAGGCAGGCAAAATCCCGGTACTCCCTTTCTGCCGCGTACTGGGCATGCGCCCTGATATCGTTTATGTCATGGTAAAGGTCATCCAGCATTGAGACAATTTCCGAATCCAGCGCCCCGGAGCGGACCATTTCCCGAATTACCTTCAGAGTCCTTTCGGGGGACAAGCCCCTTCTGTACGGCCGGTCCTCGGTAAGCGCCACAAACACGTCAGCCACTGCCATAATCCTTGAACCGGTTGACAGCTGTTCCGCTTCCAGGTGGAAGGGATAGCCCTTTCCGTCCAGGCGCTCATGGTGAAGCGCGCCCCATTCCCTTATTGTTTCAAAACCCTTTACCCCCCTTAGAACCCTGTCTGTAAAATAGGAGTGGGTCTTAATCAAACTGTATTCCTGTTTCGTAAGACCGGAGGGCTTTTCCAGTATTTCCGCCGGCACCGCCAGTTTGCCCAAATCGTGAATATACCCGGCGGCCCCCATCATACTGCACTCCTCCTTTCCGAATCCAGCGTTTTTTGCCAGGACTTCCGCCACCGCCGCGACACCGCTGGAATGGGTTGCGGTGAACCGGCTCCTAAAGTCTATTATCCGGCCAAAGAGCTTCACAAGCTCCAGCAGGTCCTCATCGCCCAGCGTATAGCCTCTGCGGAAGGGCTCCGCCTTTAAAATGCCTTCCAGCGAAGCTGACTCAATATCCAGCCAAAAGTACTCCTTCTCGGAAATTTCCAAAAACACGTCCACCAGTTCCGGCAAAAAGGTTTTGCCCCTGGCCCCGGATACCTTCCTTCTGACCTCGACCGCCTGTTCAAGTATTCCCATTCCCGGTTTAACCGAAACCGCTATCCTGTCGGCCAGGTTAAGAATATGGCTGCCAAGTGGAATGCTGCCGCAGTCCTTCCCCGAGCATCTGCCGTAGTCCCAGGGAGTATGATGGAATCTTACAATGGATGCAATCCCCGCAAAGGGCTTGTAGGTGCTAAGCAGTGCCCAGCCCTTTTCCGAGTGACCATATCCCTCTTCAAAATCGAATCTTAGGGCGTCCAGCCTTTCATCAATTGAAATTGCGCCCACGTCGTGCAGCATCCCGGCAAAGGTTACATCGGCCTGTTCGGAAGGTGGTAAGCCAAGTTCGCTGCACAGATTATACGCTATACCGGCCACCCGCTTATGATGGTCGGATAAAAGCGGGTTCACCAAGTCGGCTATTTCCGCCAAACACAAAACCAGTTCCGTCATGGAAACTACCCCGTTCATCCCGTCACCTTCCCTTTAATGTGTTCTGTATGGGTTGTCCCCTTGCCCTGATCCGTTCTTTTATATACCCGGGAAATGGCAAACCAACCAACAATATCAAGCGTCGAAACCTGTCAAGCTTTTTTCTAATCAAATTCTTATGATTCACTAATTATTGCCTAAGGGTACCAACATATAATCTCCTTTAGAAACCACCGGGTTTAACACCCTGTTTCTACGCTCGGATGTATCCCGCACTAAGGAAAGCGGCGGTCATAAAAGACAAGGGGACGGTTCTTGTGTCTTATTCCGAATCACCGCCCGTCCCCCTGATTTATATGATTTTCTTACTTCAACTTGGAGCGGATTAGGCCGCCCAGCCTTTCCATACCCACCCTTATTTTTTCCGGCGTAACGCTTCCAAAGCTGAGCCTCATGCAGTTTATGCCCTTACCGCCGCCCTCGGTAAAGAACCCCTCCCCGGCAACATAGGCCACCTTCACGTCGGGGTTTTTTACCGCTTCTTCCAAAAGCTCGGTGGTGTTTATTCCCCCCGGCAGCTCCGCCCAGGTAAACAGACCGCCGTCCGGGAATACCCTCTTTGTCCCCTCCGGGAAATATTTATCAATACATTCAATCATGGTGTCCCTTCTCTGGCGGTAAAGGTCGCAAATCATCCTGTGATGGGCGGGATAATAACCCCGTTTGAAGAACTCGGCGCATATTACCTGGGGCAGCATGGAGGTATGGGAATTGGTGGCAGTCTTTGCATTGAAGAGTTTTGCCGAAATCTCGTCATCGGCCAATATGTAGCCCAGCCTGCTGCCCGGCGAAAATATCTTGGAGAAGCTGTTTGCAAGAACGGTATGTCCTGTCTCGTCAAAGGCTTTAATGGGCAAAAGGTCGCTGCCGCTGTAGCGGATGTCCCGGTAGGGGTCGTCCTCCAGGATTATTACATCGTACTTGCTGCCCAGCTCCGCGATTTTTTGCCTTCTCTCCAGTGAAAGCGTCCTGCCGGTAGGATTGTGGAAGGTAGGTATAACGTATACCATCTTTGGCTTGTACTTTATTATCTTCGCTTCCAGGTCCTCGGTGTTCATGCCGTCATCGTCCATGTCGACGGCGATACACTTCGCCTCAAACATCTCGAATATTTCCACGCAGTGGACAAAGGTAGGAGATTCAACCAGTATTATATCCCCCGGGTCAATGTAGACCTGGCACAAAAGGTTTACGCCCTCCAGCCCGCCGCTGGTAATCAGTATGTTTTCCGCCTTTGCCTTTATCCCCTTCGGGGCAAGCAGGTGGTCAACCACCACCTCCCGGAGCTCCGGCAGTCCCATTACGCTGCCGTACTGAAGGGCCTGGATGCCCTTTTTGCCGGTTGTTATTACATCTGCCGCAATCTCGCGGACAATATCAACCGGAAGGGCTTCCCGGGCCGGTGCACCACCGCCAAAGGATATTAATTCCGGGTCGTTCATTGCGCCGAACAAACCCCTTATTATGTTGGCGGACTTTTCCATTGTCTTCATACGCTGTGCAAACCTTGGCAATATAAACCCTCCTTTATTATCAAAACTTTATGCGGTTGTTCGTCTAATGCCTGCAGGTCTATTCTATCAAAGGCGCGGGCTCTTTTCCATATTTATTCACACCCCTTGAAACCGGCTTTCATATTATATTGTACCAAGTATTTAAGGAGGATTATTTCATGACAATCCATGAGGTGGACTGGATTCGCACATACAGCCATAAATTCTGCCCCTCCCTAAGAAGGTCCGCTTTGGAATGGTACAGACCGGCAAAGCGCCTGCCCTGCATTTTCCAAGGTACTTACAAGGGAGCTAAACAGAGGCTTAAGAAACTCCCGATAATAGTACAGCTTGGGGAAGCCGGCACCAAGGAATGTACTCCCCGCTCGGTAGCGAAAAACGCCCGCTGCAGCCTGAAAAAGGAACTGGCGCTGATAAACGCATTCTCTACCAGCGTTAATGCAAGGAGCCTTGAAAGCCTGGTAAGGGATAAAAACGTTAAGAGGGTATGGTATGACGGCGAAATACGGGCCGTGCTTGACACCGCTACCAAAACAACCCGCTCCGCCGACCTGTGGGATGATGAGGTTACCGGAAGGGGTGTAACGGTGGCGGTGCTGGATACCGGGATATACAATCACCCCGACCTGGCCGGCAGGATAGTTGCCTTTAAGGACCTGGTCGGGCAGAAAGTCGAGCCCTACGACGACAATGGCCACGGCACCCACGTGGCCGGGGATATAGCCTCGGATGGAACCCAATCGGGGCACCGCTATAAAGGTCCCGCCCCGGAAGCAAAGCTTGTGGGAGTAAAGGTTTTGAACAAAATGGGAAGCGGCAGCCTTTCCACCGTAATCGAGGGCATTGAATGGTGCATAAATAATAAAGACACCTACGGCATCAGGATAATAAACCTTTCCCTTGGCAGCGATGCCACCCTTTCCTATAAAAACGACCCGGTGTGCCAGGCGGTTGAAAAGGCGTGGAAGGCGGGGCTTGTGGTATGCGTTGCGGCGGGCAACAGCGGCCCCGAAAGAGGCACCATAAACTCCCCCGGCACCCATCCCGACGTAATAACGGTGGGCGCGCTAAACGATATCGACCCGGACCAGCCGGAGGGCAGCATCGTGGCTGACTTTTCCAG
>JAAYEV010000207.1 GCA_012728565.1 Clostridiales bacterium | reverse complement strand
CTGTCCGACCTGGGTTTTTATGACGGGGAGATTGACGGGGTATACGACCTGGAGACCGAGGGCGCGGTAAGGGCCTTCCAGGAGGACTTCGGGATACTGGTGGACGGCATAGTGGGGCCGGATACCTATAACGCCATAGGCTTGGGACCGGAGGACGAAATAGAAGTACCCACCGAAGGGTACAGCATTTACATCGATACAACCAACTTCACGCTGACTCTAAACCAAAACGGCAGCGTTATAAACACCTATCCGGTGGCGGTGGGGGCGCCTTCCACCCCGACACCCCTGGGCGACTGGAGGATAATACAAAAGACGTTAAACCCGGGGGGCCCCTTCGGGACCCGGTGGATGAAGATAAACGTTCCATGGGGCGGGTATGGCATACACGGTACCGATAACCCGTCCTCCATAGGTACTGCCGCCAGCCACGGCTGTGTAAGGATGTATAACGAGGACGTGAACGAGCTGTATGATATAGTTCCGTTGGGGACGCCGGTCAGGATAGTCGGTACCACCTTTACCGGCAGGATATTAAGACCCGGGGTAGAGCCGGGAGAAGATATCGCTGAGGTACAAAGAATTCTGCAGATGTTGGGATACTACAGGGGGGATATAACCGGAGAATACGATTCCACCACCGAGCAGGCGGTCATGGCCTTCCAGCGGGACTTCGGCCTTACACCGGATGGGGTTGTGGGGCCCAAAACTTACGAGGTCCTGTTCCGGCAGAGGGATATAACCCTCGGGGATACAAGGCCGTAGAGCTTTTTAGCGCGTCCGCGGGAAGGGAAGTGGATGCAGTATGGTACGGCCTCAGTGGACATCGGATGCAGCAGTTTTTGATATTACCCCGACAGACCGGTTGAATTGGGGATTGCCCGGACAGGGGAGTCCTCTTTTTTTTGTTGCCGCTAACTGGACGGTTTATATAAAGAGAAGTCCGTGTATGCAGAATTTTTCTTAACATGGCTAATCAACCGACCCGGTTTTTGATACAATAATTAAATAGGACCCGTAACAGAGGCGGGACATCGGATAAATGGGTATGTTTATGCTTGGAAAGACCAGAGTTTAGTTTACCGAAAGCGGTGCCGTTTACTGAAGTGCCTTTACATGGGAGGAAAAGAGCAATGGAAAGGAAAAAACCCGTTAAGGAAGGCGGTACATATACCCTGGACATAGAACGCATGGGAGACGGCGGCGAGGGAATAGGCAGGATAGAGGGCCTCGCGGTGTTCGTGGAGGATGCGGTACCGGGGGACAGGGTGGAGGTTGAAATAACCCAGGTTAAAAAGAATTATGCCCGGGGGCGATTGAAAAAAGTGGTCCGGCAGTCGGCGCAGAGGGTGCGGGCAAGATGCCCGATGGCTTTGGAGTGCGGCGGGTGCCAAATACAGCACATGGACTACGAATGGCAGCTTAGGCACAAAAGGCAGAAGGTGGAGGACCATTTAAAGAGAATAGGCGGCCTTGAGGGAATCTTGGTGCGTCCGGTGTTGGGCATGAAAGAGCCCTGGAGATACAGGAATAAGGCCCAGTTCCCGGTGGGTAGGGGACCGCAGGGGATTGTGACGGGGTTTTATGCCAGGCAGACCCACGACATAGTGGACATGGACGATTGTATCATACAGCATGAAATCAACAGCCGTGTGATAAAAGAGGTAAAGGAGTACATGGAAGCCTACGGCATTGCCCCCTATGACGAGACAACCGGCGAGGGCGTCATACGCCATATTCTTACAAGGATTGGCTTTATGACCGGGGAAATAATGGTGGTAATTGTTGCCGCCCGTCGATATTTCCCGGGAAATGAAGAACTGGTAGGGAGGCTGCGGGAAACTATAAATGGGATTAAGGCAATTATATTGAACATTAATGATAGGCGTACCAACGTGATACTGGGGGAGGAGTGCATAACCCTCTGGGGGCAGGATTATATAACTGAAGTAATAGGTAATCTTAAATTCAGGATTTCACCCCTTTCCTTCTTCCAGGTCAACCCGGTCCAGACCCTGGTCCTTTATAACAAGGTGCTGGAATACGCGGGGCTTAAGGGAAATGAAACGGTGATTGACGCATACTGCGGCACCGGGTCCATATCTCTGTTTCTAGCCCGGAGGGCGGCCAAGGTGTACGGTATAGAGGTGGTGGAAGCGGCGGTGCAGGACGCCCGGGCCAATGCGCGAATTAACGGCATTGAAAACGCCGAGTTTATAGTCGGTTTAGCGGAGGAGGTAATGCCGCGGCTGTATGAACAAGGGGTACGCCCCCAGGTGGTGGTGCTGGACCCGCCCAGGAAGGGCTGCGAAACAGCACTTTTGGATGCGGTGGTATCCATGCAGCCGGAGCGGGTGGTATACGTATCTTGCAATCCCGCAACCCTGGCAAGGGATTTGAAGTACCTGGACGGTAGGAGCTATAAAGCTGTGGAAGTGCAGCCGGTGGACATGTTCCCCCATACAGCACACGTTGAGTGCGTAACATTGATGTCGCGGCTGTAAGCCTTGATTTTACTGGGTTTTCGGGAGTACATCCAAGTTGTCTACTCAACCTAAAGAGGCGAAATACGTACATGGAAACAAATCGACGATTATTTTAGAGGTAAAATT
>JAAYEV010000206.1 GCA_012728565.1 Clostridiales bacterium | reverse complement strand
CTTAGAGCGTTAAGCCTTGCCTCGAGGTCCCTGCACTCTTTAACCGCCGCCCACAGCTCTTCCGAGCGGGACAGCTTTTCCATGGCGGCCTCGTCAAAAACTTCCTTTTCGGCAAACAATGACTTTTTGACGGGAACATACTTTGCCAGAAACTCCAGCGCAAACTGCACTTCTCCCAGCTTGCCCTGTATCTCGTTAAGTTCCCTGGCGCTCTCATGGGTTTCAAAAAGCTTACTCCATTCCTCCTGGGGTATCTTGTCCCTTATGTCTATTATCTCAACCTTTCCCAGCTTCTGCAAAATCTCAACAAGCTTACCCTTATCCCTTCGGAGAGCAATAACCGACATCTTTTTTACATCAACTTTCGCCATACTGTGTCACTATCCTCTCCACAATAAAATCAACAGCCCGGTCCATATTCCTAGCGGCCGACTGCTCAAGGAAACTGCCTTCCTCCCTGTACCTTTCCTTAAGCTTATCTACCTCCTCCTCGCAGGACTTCCTGGCCTCATCCACCATATGGCGGCTTTTATCCTCGGCCTCTTTCTGGGCCTTTTCAATGATGGCATCGGCCTTTTCCCTGCCATCCTTCATCATCTGGGCGGCCTTCTTCCTGGCCTCTGTAACCATCAAAGCCGCTTCCCTTTCAGCGTCCTTGATGTTTTCTATTGCCTGGTATGCCAACGGATGCTCACCACCTCTCTGCGATACATGGGAACGATTCTCCAATGTACCTTTATTATACTATAAAATTTTACATAATAAAAATTACATGCATGAAATAAGGGACGAAGGCCCCCATTAATACATGTATACATTCTACATAATACTTAAAATTCCTGTCAAACATTTATCAAAAAATTGTATTACCGTTTATTATTTTGTAATCTTTTTTGAGGTTTTTGATAGGAATGCTTTCCGGGTTATTTCCCCGCTGCCGGGCAGAAGTCCTCCGGCGGGTTTTCGTTTATGCCGAAGAAATAAAGCAGCGCGTCCACGATTCTTTGGGATGCCTTTCCGTCACCGTAGGGGTTTACCGCGTGGGCCATTTTATTGTACAGGCCCTGGTCCTCCAGCAGCCGCGACGCCTCCTCAAACACCCGCTCTCTTTTCACGCCGGCCAGCCTTACGGTGCCCGCTTGCACCGCCTCCGGCCTCTCGGTGACCTCCCGCAGCACCAGCACCGGCTTGCCCAGCGACGGCGCCTCTTCCTGGATGCCGCCGGAATCCGTCATAACCAGGTGGCACCTTCCCATGAGGTTGGCAAAGGGGAGATAATCCAGCGGCTCTATAAGGTGTATCCGCTCCCTGCCGCCCAGGATGCTCCGGGCAGTGTCAATCACCGCGGGATTCCTGTGCACCGGGTACACCACTTCAACATCGCTGTATGCGGATACAATGTCCGCCACCGCTCTGAAAATTTCCGCCATGGGCTCCCCGATGTTTTCCCGCCGGTGGCATGTTAAAAGTATAACCCTCTTTGAGCCAAAATCAATGTCCCTAAGGGGTAGGCCGGAAAAACGGTAATCGCTGTCCACCACCTGTATCAGCGCGTCAATTACGGTGTTCCCGGTAACCACTATGGACTTTTCGGGTACGTTTTCCTTCAAAAGGTTTTCCCTGGCCCCGGCGGTGGGCGCAAAATGCATGTCGGACAGCGCGCCGGTCAGCCTGCGGTTTATTTCCTCCGGGAAAGGCGAGTACCGGTTTAGGGTTCTAAGCCCCGCCTCCACGTGCCCCACCCTTATTTGACGGTAAAAACCGGCCAGGCTTCCGGCAAAGGTGGTGGTAGTATCACCGTGAACCAGCAGCGCATCCGGTTTTACTTCGTCCAATACCCTCTCAAGGCCGGTAAGGGCTCTCACCGTAATGTCGGTAAGGGTCTGCCGCTTACGCATTATGTCCAGGTCATAGTCCGGAACAATGCCAAAAAGCTCCAGCACCTGGTCCAGCATCTCCCTGTGCTGGGCGGTAACGCATACAACCGTCTCAATACGCCCGCAGCCCCTCATTGCCTTCACAAGGGGCGCCATCTTTATCGCCTCCGGCCTTGTCCCGAAAACCGTCATTACCCTTATCCTGTTCATGCTCCGCCTCCTTATTCTATGAAAGCTGGCCCCCGCCGGCTTATAGCCGGCTCCGCCGGAAACTGCAAATGACCCCTTTGCCGCAAAACCTTCAAAGTGATTCTCGCCGCTGGGGCCCTCGAACCCCACCTCGCTACCGGAACCCACGAGCCGCTCCTCGCTGTCGAAACTCTCAAACCGCTCCTCGCTGCCAAAGTCCTCCAACCGCACCTCGCTGTCGAAACTTTCAAACCGTCCCTTCGCCGCCGGGCTCACGAACCGCTCATCGCTGCCTAGGCTCTCGCCCCCTCGCTGTCGAAACCCTGCGGCGGTTCAGCTTATACCGCGCCCGCTATAGCTAAAAAGCCGGGTTAATCCCCGGCTTATTGGTCAAGCTTTCTTTTATGCTCGGGCTCCTGGAACCCCATCTGGGTCATGACCAGCACCATGGTCGCAACGACAAACCCCACCACCGCTATGGACTTGACGGGATTGTCCTGGGTAATCACTATGGCCCCCAGCCCCAGGAATGCGCTCACCGCGTAAAGGGTGAACACCACCTGCCTCTGCGACAGCCCAAGGGCCAGCAGCCTGTGATGCAGGTGACCCCTGTCCGCCTCCATGATGGGCTTGCCGTTTACCGCCCGCCTTATTATCGCAAAGGTTGTATCGAAAATGGGCAGGCCCAGCGCCAGTATCGGTATTGCTATGGCCAGCGTGGCAGCCCCTTTTATCGCGCCCTCTATGGATATGGCCGCCAGCACGAAACCAAGGAAGGTGGAGCCGGTATCCCCCATAAAAATTTTAGCGGGGTTGAAATTGTACGGCAAAAACCCAATGGCCGCTCCGGCCAGCGCCGCCGTGTATATCACCACAACCGGGTGCCCGTTCATTACCGATACCGCAAGCAGCGAAAGGGACGCTATGGAAGCTATCCCCGCCGCCAGGCCGTCCAGCCCGTCAATCAGGTTCAGCGTATTTGTAACTCCCACCACCCAGAATATGGTTATGGGATAACTGAAATAGGACAGGTATGCCATGCCGTCCACGTTGTCGAAGGGATTTGTAACCCATTCCACCCTGACGCCGCTGGCAACCAGTATAACCGCCGCGGCTACCTGCACCAAAAGCTTCAGTTTTGAAGGAAGCGGCCTGATATCGTCCACCACGCCGAGTATAACAATCACTGTGGCCCCCGCCAGTATGCCGAACATTTTGGGACTGTAGGGGACCAATGCAAGTATAACCGCCACAAAGGCTATATAAATAGCCAAGCCGCCCAGCCTGGGAATCGGCTTGTCATGCACGCGCCTGTCGTCTTTAGGTACGTCTATGGCTCCGATTTTTAATGCCAGTTTTTTTATGAAAGGTGTTGTTATAAATGAAACCGTCAAAGCGGCCAAAAAGGCTATAATGTATCTTTCCACTTGAATGTGCCCCCTCAATATCAGTCCTATTGTTAATTCTAGAGCAACAGGACAAGACTGTCAACACGGAGGCACAAATTGTAAACAAAATTTAATTTTTCCTTTACTTGGTGCCGAACAGCCTGTCGCCGGCGTCGCCCAGTCCCGGAACTATATAGGCGTGGTCGTTCAGGTACTCGTCCACCGCGGCGGTATAAATATCCACGTCGGGATGGGCCGAGCAAACCGCATCAATTCCCTCCGGGGCCGCAATAAGGCACATCAGCTTTATGCTTTTTGCTCCCCTTTCCTTCAGGAATTGTATACCGGCACAGGCGGAACCGCCGGTGGCAAGCATCGGGTCAAGCAGTATCAGGTCCCTTTCCTCTATATCCGGGGGCAGTTTGCAGTAGTATTCCACCGGCTGCAAAGTCTCCGGGTCCCTGTAAATCCCGATATGCCCTACCTTCGCGGTGGGAATTAGCTTTAACATGCCGTTCACCATTCCAAGCCCCGCCCGGAGGATTGGAACGATACCCAGTTTTTTGCCGGAAACGCTTTTGCCCTTGGTTTTACAAAGGGACGTCTGTATTTCCACCTCTTCAACGGGAATATCCCTTGTTACTTCGTAGGCCATAAGCATTGACAGTTCCTCCACCAGTTCCCTGAACTCCTTTGGCCCGGTGCTGACGTCCCTTATCATCGAAAGCTTGTGCTGAATCAGTGGATGCTCCATAACATGTACTCTTTGTTCCATACAAATCCCCCCGCTTTTATTTTTTTTAAATCCCAGGAACCGGCCCCCGGTTTTCTAATCAAAAGAACCGTCCCTGTGATTACCTGTGATTACGCTCAATATCAAGGATTTTGTCCAATCTCCTTTGGTGGCGGCCTCCCTCAAATTCCGTCTCCAGCCAGACCTTTACAATTTCAACTCCCAAGCCTTTGCCCACCACCCGTCCGCCCATGCACAGTATGTTGGCATCGTTGTGCATCCGGGACATCTTGGCGGAATAGCAGTCCCCGCACAGGGCCGCCCTGATTCCGGGCACCTTGTTTGCCGCGATGGAAATGCCAATGCCGGTGCCGCAGCACAGTATTCCCCTATCGCACTCTCCCGACACAACGGCGGAGGCAACCTTGCTCGCAAAGTCGGGGTAATCCACCGAACCTGTGTCATGGGTGCCGAAGTCCTTGTATTCTATGCCTTCGCTTTGCAAAAACTCTTTTATGCACTCCTTCAGTTCAAAACCTCCATGGTCACTGCCAATGGCTATTTTCACTTCCCGGGACCCTCCTTTTCGGTTTCTAATCCTTCGGCCTTAATCATTTCCACCAATCTTTCCAGGGCCCTTTCAAGCTCTTCGGCACAGGCCCTGTAATATTCCACCGGTCGCCCGAAAGGGTCGGCTATATCCGGGTCGCCGCCGCATTCTTCGTCCTCCTGCTCCCGGCATACGTATTCCTTGAGCGTGAATACCTTGTCCGAAAGGTCCGGGGCCATATCCAGCACCGCCCTTTTATGGGCCCGGGTCATGGTGAGCACCAGGTCCGCCCTTTCCAGCTCTTTTCTGCCCACCGGCCGCGACCGGTGGCCGGACAGGTCTATGCCCTTTTCCCTCATGGCCTCCACCGCCTGCTCGGACGCGCCCCCTTCATAAAACACCGCCGTACCCGCAGAGGAAACCTCGGCTTCCAGCCCGGCTTTTTTCAGCATATCTTTAAAGATTGCCTCGG
Organism: Clostridiales bacterium; assembly: GCA_012728565.1. GTDB lineage: Bacteria > Bacillota > Clostridia > Ch29 > Ch29 > JAAYEV01. Next base: position 11,880 of record JAAYEV010000206.1, on the reverse strand, counting down.
CCATACTGCTCCTGCAGGTATTGCCCGTGCAGACAAACAATATGCTTTTCACCCGAATACCTCCCGTTAATATTTTATACCCTGACCACGTTATGGGATGCAGCCTTCATTAGCCTGTTCATTACCGCCAGCCCCACGCCTTGACGCTCCACACCCTCGGCCAGTATGACGTCCACTCCCAGCGCGTCAAACTCCCTTAGAACCGCAAACAGGTTGGCGGCTATGGTATAGGGCCGCTTTCTGTCCCCCACCGATACCACCGGGGCATCCTTGTACAGGGCCTTGGTTTGCTCGGTGGCCATTATGCCCACCCGCTTGCCCTGACTTTCCAGGTCCTTTGCCATACGCTGGATTTTGTCCGCCGCCTTGTACATGTCCCCGTCTATTATGATAACCTGCGCATCCGGCGAATAATGGGCGTATTTCATACCGGGAGCCTTGGGTATGGTGGTGTCGCCGTCGGGTATGAGGCCCGGGTCCACCGTAACGTCCCCGGTCACCTCCCTCAGCTGTTCCGGCGTAATGCCGCCGGGCCGCAGCACCACCACACCGCCGCCGGTTATATCCGCCACGGTGGATTCCAGCCCCACCATGACGCTGCCGCTGTCTATTATCATGTCCACCTTTCCAAGGAGGTCCTTTATAACATGCTCCGCCCGGGTGGGGCTCGGCTTCCCGGACAGGTTGGCGCTGGGCGCCGCCACCGGCACCCCGGCATAACGTATCATACCCATGGCAACGGGGTGCGACGGCATCCTAACAGCCACCGTGTCAAGGCCCGCCGTAACAACCTCCGGCACCAGGGACGACTTTTTAAAAATGAGCGTCAGCGGTCCCGGCCAGAACTCTTCTATAAGCCTTTCCGCCGTCGGAGAAATACCCTCCACCAGCTTGTCCAACTCCTCGGCACGGGAAATGTGCAGAATCAATGGATTGTCGGAGGGCCTGCCTTTAGCCTGGAAAATCCTTTTTACCGCACCGGGGTCAAGCCCGTTGGCCCCCAGCCCGTATACCGTTTCGGTAGGAAACGCCACAAGGCCCCCGTTCCTTATAAGGGCTCCCGCTTCCCTAAGTACTTCATGGTCTATGTTTTGCGGGTCTATTTTCACAACCCTTGTATTCATTAAGAAGTATGCCTCCTATATCCTGTCTTATAACGTGTCCCGGTTCAGAGGGCGGACAGCGCTATCCCGGCTATGATTCCCAGTATTATACCAAAGGCCGACGCCCTGCCCCGGTACACGTTCTGGGACTTTGGTATAAGCTCGCCGCAGGTTATGTAAAGCATGGTCCCGCCGGCAAAGGAAAGGCACAGCGAAACCAGCTGCGGGGAAATCTCCCCCAGCAGCATGCCCACAAAGGCCCCAAAGCCCATGGGCACACCGGCTATAATGGTGGCGAGCAATACCCTGACCTTGGAATAGCCGCCTATCATCATGGGCATCGCCATGGCCAGCCCCTCCGGCATGTTATGAAAGCCTATGGCAAGGGCAAGGCTTAAACCCAGCCGAAGGTCCGCCGCAAGGCCCGAGCCTATCGCCAGTCCCTCGGGGAAATTATGCACGGCAATCCCCAGGCCCAGGATTATTCCCGCCCTTATATAGCCCCAGTCGCGGAAACTCCTCTGGGTAAAGTCCCTGTCCGGGACCAGCAGGTCAATTATTGTAACCAGTGCCACACCTAATATTATACCAGCTATGCCTGTGGTTAAACCAGCCATTTCAAAGGCTTCCGGCAAAAGCTCGAAGCACACCACGGCTATCATAAGGCCCCCCGCCAGCCCAAGGACGGTACCCATGAACCGCCGGGACGGCCTTTTGAGCATGAAGGCGGCAATACCGCCTGCGCCGGTGCCTATAATGCCAACCGCAAAACCCAGGAGGGTGGAGGTAATAACAGTATTCATCCGGATTCACTCCTTAAGAAGAATTCGCTGTTATGATTCTATTCCCTCCCGGACAATAATAGCACACAAGAACCGTCCCCGCGTGTTGCGCGAATCGTCCCCTTGCATCATTCGGCGTTTTTCAGCTTCTCCGCCTGGTCGCTGGTAACCAGCGCATCTATCATCTCATCCAGGTCGCCGTCCAAAAAGCTTTCAAGCTGGTACAGCGTAAGCCCTATCCTATGGTCGGTAACCCTTCCCTGCGGATAGTTGTAGGTCCTTATCCTCTCGCTCCTGTCCCCGGAGCCCACCTGGCTCTTCCTGGACTGCGCTATCTCTTCGTTTTGCCTGGCAATCTCCATGTCCAGCAGCCGGGCCCGCAATACTTTCAGAGCCTTTTCCTTGTTCTTAAGCTGCGATTTTTCGTCCTGGCAGGACACCACCAGCCCGGTGGGGAGGTGGGTTATCCTTACGGCGGAATCGGTCGTGTTTACGCTCTGCCCGCCGTGGCCCGACGACCGGAACACGTCAATCCTAAGGTCGTTGGGGTTTATCTCAATGTCCACTTCCTGGGCCTCCGGCAGTACCGCCACCGTTGCGGCGGAGGTGTGTATCCTGCCCCCGGATTCGGTGGTGGGAACCCGCTGCACCCTGTGGACACCGCTCTCGTATTTAAGCCTGCTGTAAGCGCCCTTTCCTTCCAGCATGAAGACCACTTCCTTAAAACCGCCTATATTGGTCTCGTTGGCGCTTATTATCTCGGCCTTCCAGCCCCTTCGCTCGGCATACCTGTTGTACATCCTAAACAGCGTGCCGGCAAACAGCGCCGCCTCTTCGCCGCCGGTGCCCGCCCTGATTTCCACGAACACGTTTTTCTCGTCGTTGGGGTCCTTCGGAAGAAGCAGCACTTTAAGCTCCTCCTCCAGCGCTTCCTTCCTGTCCGACAGCTCGGCTATCTCGCTCTTTATCAGGTCCTCCAATTCCTTATCCTTATCCTTCGCGTCCGCCAGCATCTCCCTGGCTTCCGCAAGCTCGGACACCGTTTTCTTGTACTGCTGGTACTTTGTGACCACCGGCTCGATTTCCGCGTGCTCCTTCACGTACTTGGTCCAGACCGTGTTGTTTGCTATTATTTCGGGATCGGAAATCTTTTTGCTTAGGTCCTTGTACTTGTCCGTCAGAAAATCAAGCTTTTCCAGCATTTTTCTCACCCCTACCGTTCATTACTGTTGAATATGGTTATTGTAATATTTCAGCTTTAAAGGGCTGTGCCCAGCACCCCCCTGTCCCGTCCGGCCAGGTCCTTTATAACCTCTATGCCGGTATAGGCACCGGTTTGATCCAAAATGCTTTGCACCGCCTCCGCCTGGTCATGCCCAATCTCGACGGCCAGCAGACCTCCCCTTATTATATGCCGGGAAGAGTCCGCCGCTATTCTTTTGTAAAAGTCAAGGCCGTCGGCCCCCCCGTGCAGCGCATGCGGCGGCTCGTGCCGGACCTCCCTCTGCAGCCTTTCCATGCCCTCCCCGGAAATGTAGGGAGGGTTTGATACGATAAGGTCAAACTTAATTCCTGTCCCCTCAAAGGGCGAAAACAGGTCCCCCTGGATGAATTCAACCCTGTCCGCCACGCCGTGCCTCAGGGCGTTCTCCCGCGCAAGGCGAAGCGCTTCGGCGGAAATATCCACCGCCTTCGCCGAAAGCCCTTTGCAGTAGTATGCAAGGCTTACCGCAATGGCTCCGCTTCCGGTACCAAGGTCAAGGGCAAGAACGGCATCGTCATGGACGGTGTCGCCATGGGCCCTGCCCGCCGCTTCGCACCGTTTAAGCCGCTCCGGCACCGCCTCCCGCCTGCTGCCCGCCCACGGCCCCGGCGCCGCTTGGCTGCCGCAAATCACACCCGGAAACGGCTCCCTGCCGGCAGCCGCCTCCGTTGACTGCAGGCCCCTCGTTTTACGGTACGCTTCCAGCCGCTCCAGCACCGCCTCCACCAGCGTTTCGGTATCCGGCCGGGGTATTAGCACCGAAGGATTTACGGCAAATTCAAGCCCCATGAACTCCTGGACCCCGGTCAGATACTGCACCGGCTCGCCGGCGGCCCTTCGCTCGACAAGGGCAAGGAATTCGCGCACTGCCCCGTCCTCCGGGCAAAGGTCCGGGTTTAGGTGCAGGAAGACCCTGTCCTTCCCCAGGACCTTGGCAAGAAGCAGCTCGGCGTCCAGCCGCGGGCTGTCCACGCCGGCCCGCTTAAGCCTTGTAAAACCCCTTTGGGCCAAGTCCCTTATCGTTTCCTGCTTCATTTATGCTGCGCCCCTTCTTTTTCGCCGGCCACCGCCCTAAGGGAGGCAATGGCCACCTCCAGTTGGCCGCTGTCCGGCTCCCTGGTGGTAAGGTTTTGCAGGAACATGCCGGGGGCCCTGACCACCCTTGCAAGCAGGCTTTCGCTCCTTCCTGCCCACTTTATTATTTCATAGGATATGCCTCCTACCAGCGGCATAAGCAGAATCCTGGATATTATCCGCACCGCCATGTTGGGCCAGCCTATAAAGGAAAACATTATAATGCTCACCACCAGCACGATAAGCAGGAAGCTGGTCCCGCATCGGGGATGAAGCCGCGGATGGCGGGCGGCATTTTCCGGCGTAAGGTCTTCACCGTGCTCGTAACAGTGTATTGTCTTGTGCTCCGCCCCGTGGTATTCAAACACCCTCCGGATGTCCTTCATCCTGCTGACCGCCAGTAGGTATACAAGGAATATTCCAATCCTTAAAAGCCCTTCCATCAGGTTCATGAGCACAGTGCCGCCCACGGCAAAGTTCAGGAACCGTACCAGGAAGGTGGGAAGTACAATAAACAGCCCCACCGTCAGCACCAGCGAAAGGAACACCGAAAAGTATATGGTGGCCTGCTCCGCCTTATCCTTAAAAACCCTTTCCAGGAACTTGTCAAACCGCGACGGCTCCATGCCGCCTTCCATTTCCACCTGCTCGGCGGAAAAGGCCAGCGCCTTTACGCCCAGCACCATTGTATCTATGAGCGCGAACATGCCCCTAAAAACCGGCAGCTTGAAAATGGGGTATTTCTTGTCTATACCCTTAAGCTGCTCCCGGTGCACCAGTATTTCGCCGCTTGCCTTTCTTACCGCAATGGCGTAGCTGCGGGGTCCTTTCATCATAACGCCCTCGATAACCGCCTGGCCCCCCATGCTGGTAGGACAAACCTTTCCCTTGTCAGCCATTTATATTCCCCCATACAAATATAGACTGGCTCGGCCACCAGTCCATATCCGCTATTTAAGCTTCCGTATCATCGGATAAACCGTATTTCTTTTTAAACTTGTCAACACGGCCACCGGTATCTACAAACTTTTGGCGCCCTGTAAAGAAGGGATGACATTTGGAGCATATTTCCACTCTAAGCTCTTCCTTCACTGAACCGGTTTCAAAGGTCTCGCCGCAAGCGCATCGTACCACTGCTTTTTTATATTCTGGATGGATACCTTCCTTCACGCTGGTTCACCTCTTTCTCTGCAATATTGCGCTAATTCAACTATAGTATTATAACACAACTATTATTCCCCCGCAAATGGATTTTTAACGCTTCTTACCATCTATCAAAAATTTGTAATCAATGTTACAATAATAGTAACATTAGCCAATAATTCCGGAGGTGATATAATGGCTTTCAAATTCGCGACTAGAATGAAAAACATAAAGGCTTCAACCATACGGGAAGTGTTGAAGCTTACCGAAAGGCCGGAGGTCATTTCCTTTGGCGGCGGAATGCCGGCCGAGGAGTTCTTCCCCATTGACGAAATGAAAGAAGTCACGCTCAAAGTCCTGGAGGAGGACGGGCAAAAAGCCCTGCAGTACGGCCCCACCGACGGCTATCGTCCCCTAAGGGAAAAGGTTGTCGAAAGGCTGGGCAGGATTGGCATCAAGGGCATCACGGCGGATAACGTGCTGTTTACATCCGGCTCGCAGCAGGGGCTTGACTTCAGCGCCAAAGTATTCATAGACCCCGGGGACGTGGTTATCTGCGAAAGGCCCAGTTACCTGGGGGCGATAAACGCGTTCAAGGCCTATGAGTGCAAGTTCGTGGATATCCCGATGGACGACGAAGGGATGCTTATGGACCAGTTGGAGGATGCATTAAAAACCCACCCGAATGTCAAGTTCATATACGTCATCCCCGATTTCCAGAACCCGACGGGAAAATCCTGGTCCACCGAGAGAAGAAAGCAGCTGGTGGAGCTGGCCAACAAGTACAACACCGTGATAGTGGAGGACAACCCCTATTACGAGCTCAGGTACTCGGGAGAGCCCAAGCCGGCGGTTAAATCCTTTGATACCGAGGACAGGGTGGTATTCCTGGGCACCTTCTCAAAAACCTTTGCCCCGGGATTAAGGATAGGCTGGGTATGTGCCGGCAGTGAAATACTTAACAAGTACAACCTGATAAAGCAGGGGGCGGACCTGCAGGTAAATTCGCTGACCCAGAGACAGATAAACAAGTACATGGAGTTGTACGACCTTGATTCCAGGATAAAGGACCTTATAGAGGTTTACAGGAGAAGAAGGGAAGTAATGGTACAGCAGATGAAAAAATGCTTCCCCGAAGAGGTAAAAATAAACATAGCCGACGGCGGCCTGTTCCTATGGGTGGAGTTCCCGGAGCATATAAACACCACCGAGCTTATGCCAAAGGTGCTGGAAAAGAACGTCGCCTACATCCCCGGCGCGCCCTTCTACCCCAACGGCGGCGGCGAAAACACCGCAAGGTTCAGCTTCTCGGCCATGCCGGAGGAAAAGATAATAGAGGGCATAACCAGGATGGGAGAAGCCCTGAAAGAATTGCTGTAAAAATAAGCCCCGCCGGCCGACCGGCGGGGTACTTGTTTGGTGGACATATCTCCACCCCGGTTTTGTAATCAAAAGAACCGTCCCTATGATTAAAAAGAACCGTCCCCGTGATTAGAATGTCATCTTTTTTATCATCTCTATGAACTGCCGGTTGGTTTTGGTCATGGTCAGCCTGTCTATCAGGAACCCGGCAACCTCGGCGGTCTGCCCCGCCCCCAGCGCCTTCCTGATATGCCATACCGCCTCCAATTCGTCCTGGTCAAGCAGCTTTTCCTCTCTCCTCGTGCCCGACCTGTTCAGGTCTATAGCCGGGAAGATTCTTCGCTCGGACAGTTTGCGGTCAAGGTGTACCTCCATATTGCCGGTACCCTTAAACTCCTCGTAAATGACGTCGTCCATGCGGCTGCCGGTTTCTATAAGGGCGGTGGCCAGTATGGTAAGGCTGCCCCCCTCCTCTATGTTCCTGGCAGCGCCGAAAAATCTCTTTGGCTTATGCAGCGCGCCCGGGTCAAGGCCTCCCGACAGCGTCCTGCCGGTCGGGGGTATGGTGAGGTTATACGCCCTGGCCAGCCTGGTTATGCTGTCCAGCAGTATTATCACGTCTTTTTTCTGCTCCACAAGCCTCTGGGCCCGCTCCAGCACCATTTCCGCAACCCTTATGTGATGCTCCGGTACTTCGTCGAAGGTGGAATAAACGACGTCGCCGTTTATGCTCCTTTTCATATCGGTAACTTCCTCCGGCCGCTCGTCAATGAGCAGCACAATAACCTTAAGGTCGGGATGGTTTTTTTCTATGCTGTTGGCAATCTTCTGGAGCAGTATTGTTTTACCCGCCTTGGGCGGCGCCACGATAAGTCCCCTCTGGCCCTTGCCTATGGGGGAAATTATATCGATAAGCCTGGTTGAAAGGTCCGCAGGATTGTGTTCAAGGGTTATCCTTTTATCCGGGTAAATGGGGGTCAGCGTATCAAAGTCCGGCCTTTTTGCAGCGACTTCCGGCTTGTCGCCGTTTACCGCCTCCACGAACAGCAGGGCCTGGTACTTCTCGGTGTCCTTTGCCGCCCTGGTTTTGCCGGTGATTAAATCGCCGGTTTTCAGGTTAAATTTTCTTATCTGGGAAGGTGAAACGTATACGTCGTCTGACCCGGGAAGGTAATTGGATGAGCGAAGGAAACCGTAGCCGTCGGGTAAAACCTCCAGCACTCCCGTCACAAGGTCCGGCTCGGCAAGGACGGCAATCTGCTTCATTTTTTCTCCCTTTAATTTCTCCAGGTGTTTCTCCAGTATCAGTTGGATTAGCTGAGCTTTTTTATAGGTGGTAGGGCTTTTTACATTTAACCCCTTGGCTATGGTTCTTAATTCAGCAATAGTCTTATTCTCCAGTTCCGACTGGTTCAATAAACAGCACCTCCATGTTTACGTGCACAATGTATTATATAGTTAATATCGGCAGAATGAGATTAAAAGTGGATGAGCAGTTAGACACAACCATATTATACTTCATTTTTTCAACATTACAAGAACTATTTGAAGTTTTGACAAAAACGGGGCGGTTTATAGCCCCGTTTTTAAAATTAAATTGCATATTCGGGTTTTTTATCGAGTTGGTGAATGGCTTCTATGAACCTGATGGTACCGGTCTCCGCCCTCATTATTACCGAATGGGTTTTAGCCCTGCGGTTTCCGTAGTACACCACGCCCTTTAACAGCTCTCCGTCCGAAACGCCGGTGGCCGCAAAGTAAGCTTCGCTGCCCTTTACCAGGTCGTCCAGGTAAAGCACCCTGTTGGTATCGTCTATTCCCATCCTGCGGCACCTTTCCCTTTCCTCTTCGGTGTAGGGGACAAGCTTGCCCTGGAAGTCCCCTCCCATGCATTTCATGGCAACCGCCGCAATAACGCCCTCCGGCGCACCGCCTATGCCCATCAGTATGTCAACGCCGGTGTGCTCGAAACCGGTGGCTATCGCCGCGGCAACGTCGCCGTCGCTGAACAGTTTTATCCTTGCCCCTAGTTTCCGTATCCTATCTATCATCTCTTCATGCCTCGGCCTATCCAGCATTGTAACCGTCAGGTCGGAAATGTCCTTGTTGAGCGCCTTGGCGACATTTTTCAGGTTGTCCTCCAGGGGTGCGTTAATGTCGGCCGCCCCCTTTGCCTTGGCGCTTACCGCCAGTTTGTCCATGTACATGTCCGGTGCATGCAGCAGGCATCCCTCCGGCGCAATGGCGACCACCGATATGGCATTGGGCCTGCCCTTTGCTATTAGCGACGTGCCGTCAAGGGGGTCCACCGCTATATCCACCTTGACGTCGTCCTTCGCCCGGCAGCCAATCCTTTCCCCGATATACAGCATCGGGGCTTCGTCCATCTCGCCTTCGCCTATAACCACCACCCCGTTTATGTGGATGGTATCGAACATTCGCCGCATACCGTCCACCGCCGCCTGGTCGGCGGCATTCTTGTCTCCCCTGCCCATGAACTTGGCAGCCCTCAGCGCTGCCGCTTCGGTTACCCTGACCAGATTTAGCGCAAGGTCCCTATCCAACAAAATTACCCCCTTAAAATAGCCGGGTACACCCCCGGCTTAATGGTCCTTTCCGATTTTTCTCGTCAAAAATCCGGCCTGTCATTATCCCAAGCCTTCGGGTTTGTCACGCGTTGTCCTTCATTTGGTTCCAGTCCTTCAGAAACCTTTCTATGCCAAGGTCGGTCATCGGGTGCCTTATCATCGCATTCAGCACCGAAAAGGGTACCGTGGAAATGTGTGCCCCCGCAAGGGCGGCTTTCGTTACGTGCATGGGATGGCGTATGCTTGCCGCTATAACCTCCGAGGCTATACCATGGATACGGAAAATGTCCACGATATCCCTTACTATCTCCATCCCGTCGTTTCCTATGTCATCCATCCTGCCTACAAAGGGGCTTACAAAGGCCGCTCCGGCCCTCGCCGCCAGCAGCGCCTGGTTGGCGGAAAACACGAGGGTGGCGTTCACCCTTATTCCTTCGGCCGCCAGGGCGTTGGTAGCCTCAAGGCCCTCGGCGGTAACGGGTACCTTCACAACGACATTTTGGTGTATGGCGGCCAGTTCCCGTCCTTCTTCCACCATTTCCCGGGCTTTAAGGGATATAACCTCGGCGCTAATCGGCCCGTCCACAATGGACGCTATATCCCTTACCCTTGTCTTGAAATCGGCGCCCTCCTTCGCCACCAGCGTCGGGTTGGTGGTCACGCCGCTTATTATCCCCATGGAATTGGCCTTTTTTATTTCCTCAAGGTTTGCAGTGTCAATGAATAGCTTCACAGCCCCGCCTCCTACTATTAACCCTCGATTTTTAGTGCCCGTACCTTATACCACTAGACACCTACGGGCCCTAACACAAGGGTTTACTTACTGTGCTTGGGCCCTTTCACTATCAGGTCAACTATATTTTTCCCCAAATCCTTATTATAATTAACCTTTTCAACACTGTCTAAAAACCTTGTAAAACTTTCGGACCACAGGTCGTCATCCTCAAGGAACTCCTCTATCCCCAGTTCCCTGATTACCTCCTCCATTTCCCTTTCGTACCGGTCAATTGCCTCCTTGACTTGGGCATTACTGCCCAGGAAACATACCTCCATGTTGGTATAATGGCAGTTCAAAATAAACAGGTCGGTTTTCCACAGTTCCCTGTATCCTATTTTATAGATATGCTCATAATCGCAGGCTATACATGAAATCTTCAACTGATAGCCTCCGGATTTTCTCTTTTTAAGGGTAAACAATTCCTGGCCGCACATGCACTCTACAGTGAGACCCTCTCCCATCGGAACCTCGAAAGGGTTGACGCTGTTTATACTAACACTGCCGCACCAGGGACATCTAACCGCCATCGCTGTTTTTTTATCGATCAGCATATCCCACACCTCCCCCGGTACTTTAGTATTCTCCAAAGGATACCCGATTCCTGCCGATTCGCCGCAATTATTTGGCCGGTGGTACAAAAAGGACCGGGGAATATGGTGCAAAACAGGGGACGGCTTTTCGTCCCCCGTATCGTTCGCCGTCCCCTTATTGCCGGGAAATCCATTATTAAGGCCGTTCCGGCATTTTTTCTACTGGCTTGATATCACTATGGTATCGGCTATGAACACCCCGAGCTCGGTATGCCCGGTCACCATGAGCCGGTCCCCTACCTCTATGTGCCTTAAATACCTCCTGGTGCCGCTGCTGTTCATAATCCTTGTGTCATCGTTAACGTTTATCTGCCTGATGCTGCCGTCCGCAACCTTAAGGGTTATAACGTTAACGCTGGTATTCACGTACTCCACCCTGCCAATAAAGTCATCCTGGAATGCAACGGACTTCGCCTCGATTCTTACTATCTCGTCGCTCTCCACCTCGGCCTCTATTTCATAGTCCAGCCGCAGGTCGTATATTCCGGCGGGCTTTCCGTCCAGCTCAATCTCAACGTCAATGGGCACCACGAAGGTCTCCTGGTCCCCGTCCTCGTTTATTATGGTCAATTGATGGGGTCTAGCTATAATCAGGGAGAATATTTTCCCTTCCACGTCCCTGTCCTGGCTCTCCGCTTCAATCTTTGTCACTATGTCGTACTCGAGGGTTATCTCTATCTCGTCACCCTTGCGCAGGTCCTCTATGCTCTTTCTCCTTCCGTCCCTTCTAACTTCCACGTCGTCGTCCACTTGGTATTCAATCTCCTGGGTACCCTTTTTGAGTACCAGTATAAGGTTGGTTTCGGTTTTTAATCCGCCGAAGATTCCCAGGACGGTTTTCTCTCTCGTTTCCGCCTCTATTCGGGTGGCGGTTTCGCCACTGGCGGTAATGGATACCCTGTCGCCGGTGCTTATCTGCGAAAGAACCGCCGCCGCCCCGTCAAGCCTTATGATGGTGCTTGCGGTCACCCTGTAAGTGGTCCTGTCGCCGTCGTCGTCCTCTATAGTTATGCTTTTGTACTCGCCGCCGTCATACACGCTCTTCACAATGCCTTCATCGGCCGCTGCCTTGCTTGTCACATCTATAGAGACAATTTTGTCATTCTTTATGCCGAAGGTACCCTGCTGCCCCGCGGCGATGCTTGCAAGGGTTGAGCTAATCCCGTTCAGCTTAACCGTCACGTTGGGATCGGTAT
>JAAYEV010000205.1 GCA_012728565.1 Clostridiales bacterium | reverse complement strand
GGCCATAGGCCAGGGCGAACATATGTATACACCGCTGCAGATTGCAAATTATATAGCCACCATTGCAAACGGGGGTACCAGGTACAAACCGCACCTGGTAAAAAAAATATACGACCAGCAGACCGGGGAGTACAGGGATATTCAGCCGGAGGTGCTGGACAGGATAGACATTTCGCCGGAAAACCTAAAGGCGATATTCGACGGTATGCTGGCGGTTACAAAGCCCGGGGGGACCGCGGGCTCCGCTTTCCGGGACACAAAGGTTAATATCGCCGGCAAGACCGGTACCGCGCAGAACCCTGGCTATGACGGCTACGCATGGTTCGCGGGCTTTGCTCCCTATGAAAACCCGCAGATAGCGGTGGCAGTGGTAATAATACAGGGCGGCTCCGGTAACTATTCATCCCCGGTGGCAAAGGCAATAATAGAAGAATACCTTAAAATCAACAGCTCCGGAGCCCGGATGGAAGCCGGCAACGTCATGGCAAGATAAACAAAAATATAGCAGGAATTACGGGCTTTGTGAAGAATAGTAAACGGAGGTATGAATAGCCTATGCAGGAAGTCAGCTTGGAGTTCAAGGGTTTGAAACAAGGGCTGTACGCGGTGTACAAGGGCCCAACCAACTTTGAGGACTTTTTGGGTGCCCTGGAGGCTAAACTGGAAAGCGCCGGGAGTTTTTTTGAAGGAGCATACCTTGCAGGCGTTTACGGCATTGAGCTGGATGACATTGAGGAGGACATACTGGCGGAAACCCTGCAGAACAGGTACGGCATAAAAATTAAGCGTCCCCTTTCCAGCAAGGAATCGCCGTCCCGGCCGGAGACAAACGGGGACAGGGTCACAAAGTTTGTGTATTCCACCCTGAGGTCGGGTCAAAGGGTCTCCTACGAGGGAAACGTGGTTGTCCTTGGAGACGTAAATGCGGGGGCGGAGGTTGAAGCGGGGGGCAGCATCGTGGTAATGGGCGCACTGCGCGGCAGTGCCAGGGCGGGAGTGCCGGACAATCACGATGCCTCGGTGTCTGCAATACTGCTGCAACCGATACAGCTGCGGATTGGGGAGATAGCAGTCCGGTGGCCGGATGAAAAAACATACAGCAGTGAGCCGGAAATGGCGTACATAGAGCAGGGAAGAATGTACGTTAGACCCATTTACGATAGGAAATAATACTGTCAGCATACAACACAAATAAGGGAGGAAATAACCTATGGGTGAGGTAATAGTCATAACTTCCGGGAAGGGCGGGGTTGGAAAAACCACCGCCACCGCAAACATTGGGACGGCCCTTGCCGTTAACGGCAAAAAAGTGGTGCTGGTGGATGCCGATATTGGCTTGAGAAACTTGGACGTGGTTATGGGGCTGGAGAACAGGATTGTATACGACGTGGTGGACGTGGTGGAGGGAGTGTGTCGACTGCGTCAAGCACTCATCAAGGATAAAAGGTACCCGGACCTCTTTCTGCTCCCCGCAGCCCAGACAAAGGATAAAAATGCCGTTTCCCCCGCCCAGATGCAGGAACTGTGTGAGAGGCTTAAGCAGGAGTTCGATTTTGTGCTGATAGATTGTCCCGCCGGCATTGAGCAGGGTTTTAAAAACGCAATCGCGGGGGCGGACAGGGCAATAGTGGTTACTACTCCCGAGATATCCGCGGTAAGGGATGCCGACAGGATTATTGGCCTTTTGGAAGCATCGGAACTGGGCAGCCCCAAGCTGGTGGTAAACAGGGTAAGGATAGACATGGTTAAAAAGGGCGACATGATGAATACCGAGGATATGATTGACATCCTTGCGATAGACCTTTTGGGCGTAGTACCGGATGATGAGAGCATAGTGGTCTCCACCAACAGGGGTGAACCGGCTGTCGGGGATAACAGGTCACTGGCGGGCAAAGCCTTTAACAATATTGCCCTGAGGATTTTGGGACATGAAGTTCCGTTCCTGGACCTGGAAGTGGACGAAGGTTTTCTTGTTAAGCTGCTAAAATTGATAAGTAAAAGATAATGAGGGGGGGAGGAATTATGATGGACCTGTTCAGGTCTAGCGCAAGGCATAGTACCAGCAGCAAGAATGTTGCCAAGGAAAGGTTGAAACTGGTTTTGGTCCATGACAGGGTAAATGTTTCCTCTACCTTTCTGGAAATGATAAAGGGAGACTTGATAAAGGTAATATCCGATTACATGGAAATAGACGAGGACAACTTGGAGGTTAAAATGACGAAAACCAAGAGGGACGAGGACGACACCCTGGTCCCGGCATTGGTGGCAAACATACCGATAAAGCGCATGAAGGGCGCTATCCGATGACCGGCTGTAATCCTGGCCGGTTTTATTTTACAAATGCCGGTCCCCAAGGGCTGTGGTATAATTGATATGAATTAGGGTCAGCGGGGGTGTTCCTTTGATTGATAGAAAACTTGTGCGGAATATAGATTATACGCTCATTTTTGCAGTACTTGCACTGGTCGTTATAGGGATAATTGTCATAAGCAGCGCAACCCATGCACCAACCACCGGGGACTACGGTCTTGTCAAGCGGCAGGCCGCATGGGCGGTAATAAGCCTAGTAGCGGGTTTTGTTGTAATTACGATGGACTACAACACGCTGGGCAATGTGTCTTATATTATATATATAGGCTGCATATTGTTCCTGCTGCTTGTCAAGGTGCCAGGAATAGGGGTGGTAAGGGGCGGTGCAAGGAGCTGGATAGACCTTGGGTTTTCCAGCATACAGCCCTCGGAGTTTGCGAAGATCGGGGTTATAATTTCCTTTGCCAAATTCCTGGAAAATCGCGAAAAAAAGCTTCAAACCGTAAAAGATATTATACTGCCGGCGGTTTTCGTGGGCGTTCCGACGGCTCTCGTGCTTACCGAGCCGGACCTGGGCGGTGCCATGGTATTCCTGTCCATTTTCGCAGGCATGGTTTTTGCCGCGGGCATAAGCTATAGGCTGATACTCTGGGGTATAGCCGCAGGCATTGCCGCCATACCCCCCGCCTGGATGTTCCTGCTGGAGGAACATCAGAAAACAAGGCTTTTGGTTTTTCTAAACCCCGGGATAGACCCCTTAGGCGGGGGCTACCACGTCATTCAGTCAATGATAGCGGTGGGTTCGGGGCGTTTACTGGGCAAGGGCCTTTACCAGGGCACCCAGAACAAGCTGGATTTTTTGCCGGCGCAGCATACCGACTTCATTTTTTCGGTGCTGGGGGAAGAACTGGGCTTTGTCGGCGCGGTGGTGCTTATATTCTTTCTTTTCCTCATGCTTTACAGGATACTGGATGCCGCACGGCAGGCCAAGGACCGGTTCGGGTACCTGGTGGTCATAGGGGTTCTTTCCATGTTTACGTTTCAAATATTTGAAAACATAGGCATGACCATAGGCATAATGCCCATAACCGGTCTTACGCTGCCCTTTGTAAGCTACGGCGGCAGCTCGCTGCTGGCAAATATGCTGGCCATTGGCCTTGTTATAAATGTCGGCATGAGACGGCAGAGAATCAATTTCTGATAGTCCTCATATTCTCCCAGGGGTGAAAATATATTATACTAAAACCTTTCGGGAGGGAAACCCATGAAGAGAGCCTTTGGGAGAAGCTTGAGGACCTTTGGAAGAACCAATCCGGGAAGAAGGTACGGAGTAAAGAGTGTCAAGGATAAAAGCCGTCTTAGGAGTAATATAAGAAACCTTACCATTTGTATAGTGGTGGTATTAATAATACTGCTCCTTAAGAATATGACCTTTTCCTATGCTCAAAGGGCCACCGCCGGCATTAAAGCCATAATAACCAGGGAATACGATATAGGGGAAAGAATTTCATCCCTTAAGGGTGCCATTCCAACGCTTCGAAGAAGCATCCTGAGGGTTTTTAACGATGACATTCCCTCCGGCCCGATGGAAATGCCGGTGGAAGGAGTCATTACGTCCGGATACGGGATGAGGACTCATCCGGTGTTCAATGTTGAATTAAGGCATGAAGGTATAGATATTTCCGCTCCCCCGGGGGAGCCGGTAAGGGCTGCTTTGGCGGGGGTGGTTATTGAAGCCGGGTCCCACCCGCAATTCGGGAACATCGTAATAATTGAACACAATACCGACCTGAAAACACTGTACGGCCACCTGGACAATATCAGGGTCAAGGAGAACCAGGAGGTATCCCAAGGCGAGATTATTGGGCAGCTGGGCAGCACCGGGATAAGTACCGGCCCACACCTGCATTTCGAAGTTTGGAGAAACGGCAGGCCGGTGGACCCCGTCAACGAATTGAACCCGGGGCTTAAGGATACCTAAGGGGGAGGCGGGCAGTTGAGGATAGCCAGGGTAGCAGGGACTGATATACTGGTAAATCCCCCGGTAATAGTTCTGTTTGCGGCCGCCGCCTGCCTGGGATACTTGACCCGGGGGCTTTTACTGGTTGCGGCGGTTGTTGTCCACGAAACGGCCCATGGGGCGGCGGCTTTTTTACTTGGGTACCGGCTGGAAGAAATCAGGGTGTTCCCGCTGGGGGGGAGCCTAAGAATAGGCGGCATGTCCGGGTATGACCCGGCGGCGGAGGCCTTTATTGCCCTTGCGGGCCCTGTGGCCAGCATTTTCATGTCAATGTTTGCCATGGTTCTAAAGGACTACGGTCTTATATCGCTTCCCGATGGGGAGTTTTTTGTGGCGATAAATACAATGATTTTCCTGATAAATTTGCTTCCCGCTCTTCCGCTGGACGGCGGACGACTTTTTAGGGGCATATTGTCCTTCAGGCTGGGTATAGTGGATGCCACAAGGGCGGTGTACCTTTCGGGAAATATTATTGCCGGTCTGCTGGCACTGCTTGCGCTCTGCCTGGGGCCGGGAAGCCCTTTGGGGCTGTCCATGGCAGCGGCTGCCGTTTTTTTGTTTTTTGCAGGGGCCCGGGAAAGGAAGATGGCGGCATCCCTTGCGATAACCCAGGCGGGCTCAAAGGAAAGCCTGCTGCAAAAAAAGGGGCTTTTAAGGTCCAAAACTTTTGTTGCGGCCTATAATGCCAGCGGGAAGAGGGTGATAAGCCGCTTTGTACCCGGCTGTTATAACATAGTGTTCGTGGTGGGCAAAAACGGCGAAGTGCTGGGTAAGGCGACCGAACAGGAGATAATAAGCGGAATGATTCGCTACGGGTACAACGTGAGAATGGAACAAATAATTAGAATGCATAATCAATAGATACCGCCGTCATTTTATTATATAATAATTGTAACAAATGGAAAAAGAGGCGCCCTAAGGCGGTATTGACCGCCGGTAATAAGAGATAGCGGTTTAGGAATACTAATTTTGAAAAACACAAGATCGGGACACGGGAGGGCATATAATGACATCGGTGGATATTGAAGGGCTGCTGAACAGGGTGGAAAAGCCGGCCAGGTATACCGGCGGCGAGTACAACAGCGTGTACAAGGATAAAAGGGAAGTAGAAGTAAGGTTTGCCTTTGCATTCCCCGACCTGTACGAAATCGCCATGTCCCACCTGGGGCTCAGGATACTTTATTACCTGCTCAACCAAAGAAAGGACACGTGGTGCGAAAGAGTCTTTGCTCCATGGACCGACATGGAAAAGCTTATGAGGGAGAATGGAATACCGCTGTTCGCGCTGGAAAGCAGGGACGCGGTGTCGGAGTTTGACTTCCTGGGCTTTACGCTGCAGTATGAAATGGGCTATTCAAACGTGGTAAACATGCTCTCGCTGGCGGGTATACCCATACTGGCGAATGAAAGGGAAGAGGGCCACCCCTTTGTTATTGGTGGCGGCCCCTGTGCGTATAATGCGGAACCGTTGGCGGACATATTCGATTTTTTTGTGCTGGGGGAAGGGGAGGAGGTATTAACCCCCATCCTTGATACATACATTGAATGGAAGAAAAGGGGCGGTACCCGCCGGGAATACTTGGAAAGAGTCGCCCTTATCGAGGGGGTATACGTACCTTCGCTTTATAACGTACGGTACAACGAGGACGGTACGATAAAAAGCGTACTGCCGGTAAGCGACCGGTTTCCGGAGCGGATTAACAAGGTTATTATAAAGGACCTTGACAAGGTTTTTTTTCCGGACAGGATAATTGTACCCTTTACAGAGATAGTACATGACAGGGTTATGCTGGAGATTTTCAGGGGCTGCACCCGGGGCTGCAGGTTCTGCCAGGCGGGGATGGTATACCGCCCGGTAAGGGAAAAAAGCCCGGAGGTGCTGGCAGACCAGGCTGAAAGGCTGATTAAGAATACCGGCTACGAGGAGGTATCTTTGGCATCCCTTAGCACCAGCGATTATACGCACCTGGAGCCGCTGGTAAAGCAGCTTATAGCGGCCCACGGAGAAAAAGGGGTGGGACTGTCGCTGCCGTCCCTCAGGATTGACAATTTTTCGCTGGACCTCATAAGGGAGATACAAAAGGTGCGGAAAACCGGTCTAACCTTTGCGCCGGAGGCCGGGACCCAAAGGCTGAGGGATGTAATAAACAAGGGGGTTACCGAGGAGGACCTGATGACCTCGGTGGGGGCTGCTTTTTCAGCCGGTTATAACAACTTAAAACTTTATTTCATGGTGGGGCTTCCCACCGAAACTGTGGAGGATATCGACGGTATAGCGGACCTGGCCTTCAAGGTGGTGGACAGATATTACGCCACCGACAGAGAAAAAAGGGGTAGGGGGCTTAAGGTAACAGTCAGCACCTCCTGCTTTGTGCCCAAGCCCTTTACCCCTTTTCAATGGCAGCCCCAGGATACCATTGAGTCTTTCAGGGATAAACAGGACAGGCTGAAAAAAAGGCTTAAGCACAGGGCGATAACCTATAACTGGCACCAGCCCGAGACCAGTTACCTGGAAGCGGTTTTTGCCCGGGGGGACCGGAGGCTGACAAGGGTATTAATAAGGGCCTGGGAACTGGGCTGCCGCTTTGACGGGTGGAAAGAACACTTCGACTTTGCAAAATGGCAGAAAGCCTTTGCGGACTGCGGCATAGACCCGGACTTTTATGCGACCCGGCCCAGGAGCTATGACGAGGTACTGCCATGGGACCACGTGAACGTGGGCGTATCCCGGGAGTTTTTGAAAAGGGAGAATGAAAGGGCGGTAAAGGCCAGGGCCACCCCTTACTGCCGGGAGGGCTGCATAAACTGCGGTATAACGGAACTTTTTGGTGGAGGAATTTGTGATGCCGGTTATCAGAATAGAGTTTACTAAGGAAGGAAACGCAAAATATATTTCACACCTGGACCTGATACGGGCCATACAAAGGGCCGTAAGGAGGGCGGGCGTCCCCGTCGAATACTCCAAGGGGTTTAATCCCCATTCAAAAATAGCCTACGGCCCGGCCCTGGCGGTTGGTATAAGCAGCAGCGCGGAATACCTGGACATGAGCCTTGAAAGCCCGGTGGAGGAAACCGGGCTGGTAGAAAGGCTTAATTCCAGCCTGCCTGCCGGAATAAGGGTGACCGCGGCAAAATATCTGCCCGATGGTGCACCGTCGCTAAACGCTGTGATAGGTGCAGCCGCATACAGGATAACCGGGCGGCCCGCCGTATGGACCCAGGGGTTGGAACAAAAACTTAGGGATTTTTTCGAAAAGGAAAGTATTTTTATTGAAAGGACCGATAAAAAGGGCAGAAAAAAACAGGTTGATATTAAGCCCATGATAGCGGAGATTCAAAAGGTGCTGGTGACCGACGGAGGGGTGCTGCTTGACGTTGTACTGGACACGGGCAGCAGGAGCAACCTGAAGCCCACGGACCTGGTGGAAGCGCTGGAGAGGGATACCGACATTCAATTCCAGGATGTGTGTATACATAGGAAGGGACTTTTCGTCAAGAGAGGGGGGAGGTATTTTTCACCGTTGGAGCTTATGAATTAATTAAAGAGGTCGGTACAAGGAAAGGCATCCCTTTTCGAAAGAAAGGAATGGGCTTTGTGATGTTTAATCGGCTTTCGGGGAGTTGATGGAATGAATGAAATAATAGTGGATGTGGGTTTTGAACAGACAAGGGTTGCACTGCTGGAGGACAACGAGCTGAACGAAATATATATCGAAAGGGCCGGCAGCATGAGGAACGTCGGAAGTATTTACAAGGGCAGGGTGGAAAACGTTCTGCCGGGTATGCAGGCAGCCTTTGTAAATATTGGTCTTGAAAAGAACGCTTTTTTGTATGTAAAGGATGCCTTTGTGGGATACGAGGACCTTTACGAGGCGGCGGGCGGAGGGGAAAGTGTGTCCATAAAGGACGTACTGAAAAAGGGCCAGGAGGTCATTGTGCAGGTGGTAAAGGAGCCTTTGGACGGCAAGGGTGCAAGGGTGACCACCAATATAACGCTGCCCGGCAGGTACATGGTCCTTTTACCCAATGCCAATTACGTGGGCATATCAAGAAGGATAGAAAGTGAAGAAGAGCGCAGCCGGTTAAGGGAGATTGCGCTTAAGATAAAACCGGATAACATGGGGCTTATAATAAGAACCGCCTCGGAGGGGAAAACCCTTAAGGACTTCAAGCAGGACCTGAAGGTACTGCTTAAGCTGTGGAAGTCCATCCAAAGAAAGAGCAGGTTCTACAGCGCACCACGGATTATACATCGGGACCTCAACTTGGTTTTAAGGACAGTAAGGGATATGTTCACCCGCAACATAGATAGTTTCATTATAAACAGCCGGTCGGAGTACGAAAAGGTCCTGGAGCTTTTGGACCTCATTTCACCACAGCTTAAGGACAGGGTGGTTTTGTTTGACCAGGAAGGAAACATTTTCGATTATTACGGAGTGGAACCAAAGATTGCAAGCGCCCTGAGCCGGAAGGTGTGGCTGAAAAGCGGCGGATACATAGTGATAGACCAGACCGAGGCCCTGACGGCAATAGATGTTAACACCGGGAAATATGTAGGCAGCCTTGACCTTGAGGACACGGTGCGAAGGACCAACCTTGAAGCGGCACGGGAGATTGCAAGGCAGCTCAGGCTTCGGGACATAGGCGGAATCATAATAGTGGACTTTATAGATATGGAAAACAGCCAGGACGACAGGATGGTGCTGGAGGAGCTTAAAAAAAGTTTAAAGCGGGATAGGACACGGAGCAACGTGCTGGGTATGACGCAGCTGGGCCTGGTGGAGATTACCAGGAAAAAGGTGGGCAGAAGAATTGATTCCATACTGCAGAAACAGTGCCCTTTTTGCGAAGGTACCGGAAGGGTGCTTTCGGAAGAGACCATGGTCAACAGGATAGAAAGGGAATTAAAGAGGGTGTTCTCGGATTCTTGCGCCGAAGCGGCATTAATAGAGGTCCACCCGTCGGTGGCCGCGCTGGTTATAGGAAGCGGCGGCGAGCACCTCGCCAACCTTGAAAGGCAGTTTCAAAGGCATATATATATTAAAGGAGATTCCCATCTGCATCCCGAGGATATTAAGGTGAAGGTGACCGGTCGGAAGGAATACGTCGAAAGCTGTGCCCTGCCGGTCAGGGAGGGCGAAATCCGGGACCTATTAATAACCGAGCCCCATGCTGCAAATAATAATGACGGGATAGGTCGGTTGGAAGGATATGTGATAAACGTGGAGCGGGCGGGGAAAATGGTGGGCGAAAGGGTAAGAGTGAGGATTGTAAAGGCATATAAAACCTATGCAAAGGCAGAACTTGTTTGACAGGCCGCCTTTTGGATGTTATAATATTGAAGTTGTATGTAGCCGCACGATTCGGGTTATTTAAACGCATGCCGCGTACCCGTATTCGGCGAGACTGGGAGGAGGAGGTGCACCGGAAATGTATGCTGTGATTGAAACCGGTGGCAAACAGTACAAGATACAAGAGGGAGACATTCTCTCGGTTGAAAGACTGGGTGCCGGAGAAGGAGAAAAGGTCAGCTTTGACAAGGTGCTGCTTGTAAGCGGCGAAGACGGTATCAAGGTTGGCAAGCCCTACGTGGAAGGGGCGGCGGTTGAAGGCGAAGTGCTGTTTCACGGCAAGGGCAGGAAAATAATAGTGTTTAAGTACAAGGCCAAGAAGAATTACAGGAAAAAGCAGGGCCACCGCCAGCCGTTTACCAGGGTGAAAATAACCAAAATAAACGGATAGGCAATTGGTATGATAAGGGTAAGCATAAAAAGGGATAAACAAAAAAGTATTGTTGAATACAGGGTCACCGGCCATTCAGGGCACGATGAGTACGGAAAGGATATAGTGTGCAGTGCCGTATCCACCCTTTCCCAGGCGGTGATAATAGGCCTCGAAAAGGTGGCCGGCATTATGCCAAGGTATTGGATTAAAGACGGGGACCTGCACTGTATAATACCTCCGCTGGACAATAAGAGCAGGAGGGAAGCGGACCTTTTGCTGGATACCATGTATCATACGCTTATTAGTATAAAACAAAGCTACCCGGAAAACATTTCGATATCTGAAATGGAGGTGTAATGTATGTTTAAAATAGACCTTCAGCTGTTTGCCCATAAGAAAGGAGTGGGCAGTTCAAGGAACGGAAGGGACAGCGAAGCCAAAAGGCTTGGCGTAAAGAGGGGAGACGGCCAGTATGTACTGGCGGGAAACATCCTGGTCAGGCAGAGAGGTACAAAGATTCACCCCGGTATTAACGTCCAAAGGGGCGGAGATGATACGCTGTTTGCTCTTGTAGATGGAGTGGTACGCTTCGAGAGAAAGGGCAGGGACAAAAAACAGGTTAGCGTGTATCCAAAAGAGGCGATAGTTTAAAAACCTTCCACTTGGAAGGTTCTTTTTTTACACCCGACCGGTGGATAGAAAGGGGCAGTACCCGGCAAAACTAATATGGGTGGTGGTTTAATTGTTCGTGGACATGGTAAAGATACATACGGCTGCGGGAAATGGCGGGCACGGGGCCGTTTCCTTCCGGCGGGAGAAATATATTCCCGCCGGGGGACCGGACGGCGGAGACGGTGGCCGCGGCGGTGACATTGTATTCGAAGCCGACCCCGGAATGAAGACGCTGATGGACTTCAGGTACAAAAAACGCTATAGGGCCGAGAATGGCCAAAACGGTGCCGGTTTTAACAAGACCGGGAAGAACGGGGAGGACCTTGTCCTGAAGGTGCCGGTAGGTACCGTAATAAAGGATTCGGATACGGGTATTGTAATCGCCGACCTGACCACGGCAGGACAGAGGGTGGTGGCGGCAAGGGGCGGTAAGGGCGGTAAGGGAAATGCAAGGTTTGCAAGCGCTGTGCGGCAGGCGCCCACCTTTGCCGAAAGCGGGTACGACGGCGAGGAAAGGTGGCTGGTGCTCGAACTCAAACTTATTGCCGATGTGGGCCTTATCGGTTTTCCCAACGTGGGCAAATCCACCATCCTGTCGGTGGTAACCGGGGCCAAGCCCAAGATTGCGAACTACCCCTTCACCACCCTCACGCCCAACCTGGGGGTGGTAGCCCTTGACGGGGACAGGACCTTTGTGCTGGCCGACATCCCCGGCCTCATAGAGGGAGCCCATAGGGGCGTGGGCCTGGGGCATGACTTTTTAAGGCATATTGAAAGGACGAGGCTTTTGATACACGTTCTGGACGTATCCGGTTCGGAGGGTCGCGACCCGTTGGAGGACTTTCGCCAGGTCAACCGGGAACTGGAAAGGTACAGCAGCAAGCTGGCCGAAAGGCCGCAGATAGTTGCCGCCAACAAGATGGACCTTCCCGGCGCAGCGGAGAACCTGGCCCGGGTTAGGGAGGAATTGGAGAAGGAGGGCTACGAGGTTTTCGAAGTATCCGCCGCCACCAACAGGGGACTTGACGGTCTCATGAACAGGGCCGCCGACCTTATAGACACCATGGAGCAGCAGCCGCAAGAAGATATTGAACAAACAAAGAAGATGAGGTATTATAGATTTAAACAGGAAAAACCCTATACCATTGAAAAGATTGACGGGGTGTTTGAAGTGAAGGGCAAGTGGGTGGACAGGCTGATGGCGGGCATAAATATTGATCGGGATGAATCCCTTAAGTATTTCCAGAAGGTCATTCGAAAGAGGGGTATCATTGATGAACTGAAGAAAATGGGTATTAGCAATGGCGATACTGTAAGGATAGGCCAAACCGAATTTGAGTACCTAGAATAGATTTGGGGGTCATGAAAAGGCAATGGAGTGCATCAATTGCAATAATTGCAAGCAAAACCAACCGACCTATTATTGTTTCGCCCGCAACGACATAGTTGTTAATACCAATTATACGCCCAAAACAGAAAAAACCCGGACCGGATGGAAAAAGGGTCATCCCAACTACGAAACCCACAGGAGGAAGTTGAGAAAAAACGAAATAGAAGTATAGAGGAACAGGCTGCGGCCTGTTCTTTTTATGAATGTTTTTCCAGCTTGATGGAATAATAGAACGGGGAGGTGTTGGGATGAGAGTATTATCCTGGATAAAACAGCGGCTTGTACAGATAAAACGGCTGCTTGGCCGTGCAGTCGAATGGTATAAAAGGCGCAGCCGAGAGGCATCCATAGAGGACTATTACTACAGCGGGGGTGAAGCTCTAAAGAACCGGCGGGCGCGAAGTATAGACCGCATGTTTTCCCGTGTGATGTTCTTTGCCGCCGCCGCATTCGGAGCTCATTTATTGGTTAAAAGTATACCTGCTGCGTTATTTTTCGCCGCGGGTTGTACATACCTGTTTCATTTGACAGCCAACTTCCGGCGGGATAAAAGAGTACGCAGGAACAGGGAAAGGATGCTGGAGAAGGAGGCGGTGGAAAGGTTCTTAAAGCATACCGAGGACCTGGATTCCGGCGAATTCTTCAACGTGGTAAAGGAATGGCTTGACAGGAGCGGCCTTTTTTCAGGTTCAAAAGTCCTAAGGGACACCGACGACAGACCGCTGCTTATAACCGGTGAATTTATGGGTCAAAGAACGGGAGTTTACGCTAAAAAGCTAAAACCCGACACGATGGTCAAAAAAGAAGACCTCGAACAATTCGTGCAGTACTGCCTTAGCAGGGGCCTTGAAAACGGTGTATACATAGCCGACGGTTCCTTTGACTACTCCGCCAGGGAGTTTGCGGCAGGGCTTGAAAGCTTCAATCTGTATATTGCGGATACCGGCGCGATATACAGGGCTTTTATCAGGAAAGGATATGTGTTTTCCATGGAGGATTTGCAATCTCAGATGGAACAAAGGGCCCTGGAGCAAGACCTGGAAGAGAGGCACAGCCTGGGAAAAGTCCTTGCCTTCAGGCGGATAAGAACCTATGCGGTGCTCAGCATATTGATTGCGGCATACTCGGTCATGGTGCCCTATACCCTATACTATATCCTGGTTTCGCTTATACTTCTGTGCCTTTCGGTGACCGCCCTTGTAAGATGGGAGGTAGAAAGGCTGAGGGAGGAGGCGGAAAACAGCATCCGGTTGGACAACGTAATGGAGACCGAGTAGGCCGCTGTCCGCCCCCGGGCACACTGCGTACTTAGGACTAAACACCTAAAAAGCCGGGCAGTTTGTCCATGTCAAAGTTGCCGCCGCTTACCACAGATACCACCTTTTTATCCTTGCCCCAATTTCCCTTTAGTGCTGCCGCTATGCTCACGGCCCCCGAGGGCTCGGGTACAGCTTTAAAATACTGGATACAGGTGCGAAGGGCATCCAGTATTTCGGATTCGCTGACTAGCATTATCCGGTCAACGTATTTTTTCACCAGTGGGAAAGTCAGCGAGCCGGGCCTTAGGGTGAGCAGCCCGTCGGCGATGGAAGCGGTTCTTTCAAGCTGGGTAATCTCGCCTTTATTAATGGATACCCACATGGAATTGCTGTTTTCCGGCTCCACGCCTATTACCTGCACCTGAGGTTTGATATTCTTGATAAAGGTTGATATGCCCGAGATAAGCCCCCCGCCGCCTATCGGGACCAGTACTATGTCGACATCCGGTACCTGCTCCAGTATTTCCTTCCCGATGGTACCTTGACCGGCAATAACGTCATAGTGGTCGTAGGGAGGGATTTCAATGTACCCTTCCTCAAGGGCCACCTGTTTCGAACGGGCCAGCCTCTGCTGTGAAGTTGTGCCGCAGAACTCCACGCGGGCTCCCCACCGGGATACCGCATCCACCTTGGCCTTGGGCGCGGTTTCCGGCATAATGATGGCCGAGGGCAGACCCAGCTTCCAGGCAACATAGGCCACTGCCTGACCGTGGTTTCCCGAGGATGCGGTGACAACGCCCTTAATGCCCGGGGAAGCCTTTGCCCGGTTTAATATGCAGTTGCTTGCTCCCCTTATCTTAAAGGAATTGGTGGTTTGGAGGTTTTCAGCCTTTAGCATAAGCCGGAAGCCAAGGTCCCGAAACAGTGCCTCCGAGTGCAGTATCGGCGTAACCATGGCAAAGTCCCTAATGTTTCTGTCCGCTTCCCATATCGATTGTATGTTTAGCAAGGCCTTCACTTTCCTTTCGTTGGATTTTTGAGGGATATATTATAATAATATCATTTTTTTGGGGTATATAATACTTTGACTGTGCATTGGTGCTGGTATTTTGTCGACAATACTGTATAATGTTAGGTGTACGTATTGTTAGCAATAACTGGAGGTGGGAATGCTGAAATGGGGCCGGATAAGATAGGTATCATGGGCGGGACCTTTGATCCCATTCATTATGGGCACCTTGTTACGGCGGAAGCGGCAAGGGAGAAATTCTGCTTGGACAAGGTAATATTCGTTCCGTCCGGCAATCCGCCGCATAAAAAAAACAAGGAAATAAGCCCGGGCATTGACAGGGTTAACATGACGGTATTGGCTACCGCCAATAACCCATTTTTTGAAGTTTCCGACATCGAGCTTAAGCGGGACGGTTATACCTATACCGTTGATACGCTGAAGGAATTCATTAAGATATACGGGGAAAACACCCGGTTTTATTTTATTACCGGTGCCGACGCCGTCATGGAAATACTGACCTGGAAGGATGTATCCACCATCCTGAAGCTGTGTAGGATAGTTTCAGCCTACCGGCCGGGGTCGGACATAAACAAGTTTAGAAGCATGGTGGATGAACTGGAAAGGGTGCACAGGAGCAATATACACCTGATAGAGGTGCCAGCCCTTGCCATTTCATCGACAGAGATAAGGGAAAGGGTAAAAAGCGGTATTACCATAAAATACCTTTTACCTGAAAAAGTGGAGAGGTATATACTTGAAAAGGGGCTGTATAAATGAGTTCAGGTGACAGGGCACGGGTTTAAGGGAATATTGATTGCAAGCCTTGTACTGCGAACTATGACTTACGGCTCTATATAACGGAACAAAGATTGGGAACTTTCGTCCAAATTTCAGTATAATCCAAGATGAAAAACGGGGTGGTTTGACTGAGGTCGATGGATGATATAAGAGAAAAACTAAGAAAAGCGATGTCCCATGAAAGATTTATGCATTCAATGCGGGTGGCGGAACTGGCGGTAATGCTTGCCAAACAATTTGGAGCCGACGTGAAAAAGGCGGAAATGGCGGGAATGCTGCACGACTGCACAAGGGACCTGGACCTTCGGCAAGCATTGATTGTGGCGAACAAATTTGGTATTATATTAGATAATGTTACGAAAAACTCTCCCGGCATCATTCACGCTGTTACAGGTGAGGCGGTAGCAAAACATGAGTATAATATAGACGACCGGGAAGTGCTTGATGCTATAAGGTACCATACAACGGGAAGGGCGGGTATGTCTTTACTTGAGAAAATAATTTTCATAGCGGATTATACAGAACCCTTCCGGGACTTTCCCGGCGCCTGCAGGGCAAGGACCATCCTAAAGGACAGCCTTGACGGGGCGGTACTGTATGCGATGGAAAGCACAATTGAGTATCTCTTGGACAAAAAGCAGCTTATACACTTGGATACGGTAGATGCCAGAAACTATTTTTACCTGGTCCAATCATAAACGGGGTGGTTTCAATGAAAAAATTTCTTAAAATAGCTGGAATAGTAATACTAGCCTTAGTAATTGTAGTGGCTTCCGCGGTTTTTTTCTTTTTGCATTCGCTGGGCCCGGAACAGCCGGAGGACGTGGCCGAGGAGCCGGAATTCCAAATGCCGGAGCCTCCCGAAAAGGATGAAAGGGTTAATGTCCTGGTTATGGGCACCGACCTGGGGGACCCGACCGACAGCAGGGCCCCCAGCAGGACGGATACCATGATACTTGCAAGCTTTGACCCCAAGGAAAAGAAACTGGATTTGATCTCACTGCCCCGGGATACCAGGGTGGAGATAAAGGGGAAAGGCCTCGACAAGCTGGGGCACGCCCACGCTTACGGGGGCGTTGGCCTGGCCATGGATACGGTGAGCAATTTCCTCGATGTAGACGTACACTATTATTTTAAAATTGATTATGCGGGGTTCAGGAAATTCATAGACAATCTTGGAGGAGTAAGGGTTAACGTACCCTTTGATATGAATTATTACGACCCCTACGACAACCCACCGCTTAGAATAAACCTTAAAAAGGGATGGCAGACGTTAAACGGCGAAAAGGCGCTGCAGTATGTCCGCAACCGCGAGGGCTATCCCAATGGCGACATAGGGAGGATCCAGGCCCAACAGGCCCTAATAGATGCGGTTATTGACAAGGTTCTTAGCGCGGGTACCATACTCAGGCTGCCTGCCCTTGCCGATACCCTTAGCAGCCATCTAAGCACCAACATGACTCCTTCCGAGATGAGCAAGTACGCCTTCAGGGCCGCGGGTATAAACAAGGAATCCATCAACATGTACCGGATACCGGGGGACGCCAAGTATATAAACGGTATTTCGTATTTCCTGCACGACGAAGAAAAGACCCGGGAACTCATATCCATGGTACTTGGCAAACCGGACGGCGAAGACGGCACGGTGAGAGTGGAGGTGCTGAACGGAAGCGGAGTTACGGGCCTTGCCGCAAGGGTAGGCGACATGCTGAAGGATAAAGGGTGCGACGTGATAAAGGTAGGCAATGCGGAGGGCAACGAATACAGCAGCACCTATATATACGACCGCAAAGGAAACGGCGAAAAGGCAAAGAGAATAGCTGAAATATTGGACGTGAATGAATACAAGGTGGAACTGGATGACAAAACTAATGCCGATGTAACGGTTATCCTTGGAAAGGATAAAAGCAATTTATAGCAGGGAGGTAGTGAATATAAAGAGCACACAGGAAATAGCAAGGATTATTGCCGAGGCTGCCGCGGCCAAAAAGGCACTGGATATTACGGTGCTGGATATAAGGGACGTGTCCATACTGGCGGACTATTTCGTAATATGCAGCGGGAGTTCCTCCACCCAGGTAAAGTCCATTGCCGACGAGATTAAAAAGAGGATGCGGGAAATCGGATATGTTTTGGACCACGTGGAAGGCTATAAGGAGGAGAAATGGATTCTGCTGGACTACCTGGACGTGGTGGTGCACGTATTTCATGCCCGGGAGAGGGAGTTTTACAACCTAGAAAAGCTGTGGGGCGATGCCAGGGTACTGGCCTTTTGACCGTAAATGTTGACAGCGGCATAAAAATACCATATAATACTTTTAAATTTCAATAGGTTTTTGTATTTCAGGAGTAGTAAACCGGCGGACCCTCAAAGAGAGGCGGTGGCTGGTGTAAACCGCCAGGGCTAAAGGTTGAACTCGCCTGGACAAAGGATACAGGGGTGATTTCCTTAACAATCAGCCGAGGGGACAGCTTTTTAGCTGTCAATTAGGGTGGTAACGCGAGCATTCAACCTCTCGTCCCTAAAGCAAGGGGCGGGAGGTTCTTTATATAATAAAGGGCTACGGAGGTAGAATACCATGAAATATGACTTCAGGAGAATAGAGGAAAAGTGGCAGTCGTACTGGGAAAAAAACGACCTTTATACCGTCAGCGATTCCGGCGAAAACAGGTATTATACGCTGGAAATGTTCCCGTATCCTTCGGGCAAACTTCACATGGGACACGTGAGAAACTATTCAATAGGGGACGTTGTGTCCCGGTTCAAAACCATGAACGGCAGTACGGTGCTGCACCCGATGGGATGGGACTCATTCGGCCTGCCCGCCGAGAACGCGGCTATAAAGAATAACACACACCCCAACGAATGGACCTGGAACAACATAGAAAACATGAGGTCGCAGCTAAAAAAACTGGGGATAAGCTATGACTGGAACAGGGAAGTGGCCAGCTGCCACCCCGATTATTATAAATGGACCCAATGGCTGTTTTTGCTGTTTTACAAAAACAACCTTGCATACAAGAAGCGGTCCCAGGTAAACTGGTGCCCGTCCTGCGCCACCGTTCTTGCCAACGAGCAGGTGGTATCGGGGGAATGCGAAAGGTGCGGGAGCACGGTTACCAAGAAAGAGCTGGAGCAGTGGTTTTTTAGAATCACCGACTACGCCCAAAGACTGCTGGATGACCTGGAAAAGCTGGGAGGCTGGCCGGAAAAGGTAAAACTGATGCAGAAAAACTGGATAGGAAGAAGCGAAGGGGCATCGGTTGATTTTGCCATAGAAGGGCTTGGAGAAGAGATAAGGGTGTTTACCACCCGGCCGGATACGCTCTTTGGCGCGACCTTTATGGCCCTTGCTCCCGAGCACCCGCTGTGCAGGCAGATTGTCAGCGGCACCGCCTATGAAAAGGACTTCACACAATTTCTTGAGCGAATAAAGAGAATGTCCGAAATAGAAAGAACCTCAACGGAACTGGAAAAGGAAGGGGTTTTCCTGGGAAAATACGCAGTAAACCCGATAAGCGGCAGGAAGCTGCCCATATACGCCGCCAATTATATACTTCTTGAATACGGTTCCGGGGCCATTATGGGGGTGCCCGCCCACGACCAGAGGGACTACGAGTTTGCCGTTAAATACAAACTGGATATCGTGGAAGTGGTGCGGCCTGAAGCGGAGGAAGCAGCCCCGGAGGGGCAGGCCTATGAAGGGCCCGGCACCATGGTTAATTCGGGGAAATATGACGGTATGTATTACACCGAGGCAATGGACAGCATCGTGGAAGACCTGGAACGGAAAGGGAAGGGTAAAAAAGAGATTAAATACAGGCTGAGGGACTGGCTGATATCGCGGCAGAGGTACTGGGGCGCGCCCATACCAATCGTTTACTGCCCCGACTGCGGCGAAGTGCCGGTGCCGGAAAAGGACCTGCCGGTCATACTGCCCATTGATATAGAGCTCACCGGTACAGGGGCCTCACCCCTTGCAAGGAGCGAAAAGTTTGTAAATACAACCTGTCCCGGGTGCGGCAAACCGGCGAAGAGGGAAACGGATACTATGGACACCTTCGTGTGTTCGTCATGGTATTTTTTAAGGTTTACCGACCCGAAAAACACCGAGGCGCCCTTTGCCAAGGAAAAGGCGGATGCCTGGATGCCGGTGGACCAGTACATCGGCGGCGTAGAGCATGCGATACTCCACCTCATGTACGCCCGGTTCTTTACAAAAGTGTTGTACGATTTGGGACTGTGTTCCTGTGACGAGCCCTTCGAGAACCTGCTGACCCAGGGCATGGTGCTTAAGGATGGTGCCAAGATGTCCAAGTCCAAGGGCAATGTTGTAAGCCCCGAGGATATAATAGAAAGGTACGGGGCGGACACTGCCAGGCTGTTTATCCTGTTTGCCGCACCGCCGGAAAAAGACCTGGAATGGAGCGACCAGGGAGTGGAAGGCTGCTACCGTTTCCTGGGCAGGATTTGGAGGCTGGTGGAGGAGAATGTAAATTCCATCAAGGGTGTCGGAGGGATGGACCGCGCGTCTTTGAATGCGGAAGATAGGGAAATGCTCTATGTTATTAACCGTACCGTAAAGAAGGTAACCGAGGATATACAAGGCCGATTCAATTTCAATACCGCCATCAGTGCTATAATGGAAATGGTAAATGCCCTGTATCAATACAGGGAAAGGGAAGCATTTAATCCAGCGGTGTTCAGCGAAGGTGTCAATAAACTGGTGGTGCTTATGGCGCCCTTTGCACCGCATATAACCGAGGAACTCTGGGAAATGACGGGGGGAGAAGGCAGCGTTCACCGGCAGAAATGGCCGGTCTTTGACGAAGAGTTTCTGGTAAAGGACATGACAACGGTTGTGGTGCAGGTTAACGGAAAGGTTAGAAGCCGTATTCAGGTGCCTTCGGGGACCGATGAAGAAGAACTGAAAGGACTGGCACTGGAGGACGAAAGGGTAAAAGCCTATACCGACGGCCGCAGTATCCGAAAGGTAATTGTGGTTCCGGATAAGCTGGTCAATGTGGTATTAGGGGGGTAAAGGAATATGAATGAAAGGATTCACCCAGTTCTAAAAAGCATGATACCCATAG
The DNA here is from genome assembly GCA_012728565.1 of Clostridiales bacterium. Taxonomy (GTDB): domain Bacteria; phylum Bacillota; class Clostridia; order Ch29; family Ch29; genus JAAYEV01. Next base: position 10,273 of record JAAYEV010000205.1, on the reverse strand, counting down.
TCGGGGGTATAGCCAAAACCTTTGGGAAAAGCTGTGAAGTGGTGCTTCATGATATAACAGACCCTTATCATTCAATAGTGGCCATTGAGAATTCGCACGTTACTGGCAGGGAGCTGGGAGGAGCCATGTCCCAGGCGAATATTGAGGCTATCGCATCGGGAGGATTCACCCGGGACCAGATCAACTATACGAAAAAAACCGCCGACGGGAGGATACTAAAATCGTCGACAATAGTTATAAGGGATGAGAACCAAAAACCTATAGGGTGCCTTTGCATAAACTTTGACCTATCCGATTTTGTCATGGTGAGAAATTCAATAAACGCGCTATGCCATACCGACGAGCCGGAGGAAATGAAGGAAGACAAGGGGTACCAGGGAGCCAGTATAAACGAAGTGCTGTGCAACCTTGTAAACAGCGTTCTGGAAGCATCCGGCAAGCCGGTGGCGTACATGACCAAGGAGGATAAGGTGGATATTGTAAAGGTTTTGGACCAAAAAGGAGCATTCCTGATAAAGGGAGCCATCGACTATGTTGCAAAGGTGTTGTGTGTTTCAAGGTATACCGTGTATAATTATCTTGACGAAGTACGGGTAGGAGAGTAAAAAAGGAGGGCTGACCGTTTATGAAAAAGGAGATAGTGTCGACCAAGAATGCGCCCGGTGCGGTGGGACCTTATTCCCAGGCGGTTAAATGCGGCGGCATGGTATACACCGCAGGCCAGGTAGCACTGGACCCCAAAACGGGACAAATGGTGGAGGGGGGTATCAAAGAGCAGACCCATCAAGTATTCGCCAACCTGAAGGCTGTGCTGGAGGCTGCCGGTACAAGCCTTGAAAATGTAGTAAAGGCTACGGTGTTTATAGTGGACATGGATAAATTCGGCGAAGTAAACGAAGTGTACGCAGAGTACTTTACCGGCGATTTCCCGGCCCGTTCCTGTGTCGAAGTGGGCAGGCTGCCCAAGGGAGCGCTGGTGGAAATTGAAGTTGTAGCGGCATTGTAAGTATATAAGGGCGGATTTCCCGCCCTTTATTTTCTATTAAATATATTTCTTTTCCTTATATACATAGACCTTCGCCTTCTTCGGTTTTTTGCCAGGAACCTAAAGGCCAGCAGCGAAACCGGTAAAACCAGCAGGAGGCCCCAGAGGCCGGTCTTAGAACTACCTGTCTCCCCCTTGAGCATTCCCGAAGCCAGTATATTGCTTTGGCCGTTATCCCTTTGGGCAATCAGCCTGACGGTCCCCACTATCTCATCGCCGATGCTGTATTCAATATACCCGACGCGCTCCCCGCTGTGTATGGTGGGTTTTATAGTATCCATTACGATGTTTTCCTGGATGCCGGGTTTTTCTCCATCGGCCGGATAGTTGTAGTGGAAACCCTGTTCAGTTACAACCTTAACTTCCGATTTGGAGCCTAAAGACTCCACGCTGTCTACCACCTCACCCGCTTCCACCACCGGCACCTGTGCGAAGCCTTCAAAGGCATAATCCAGGAGGGCCTTTGTATTGGACCACAGTGCCCTGTTATTCGGCTCGTTTAGTATTACAGTTATATATTCCCTGCCGCCCCTTTGGGCGGACCCTACAAAACAGTTCTTGGCCGCAGTAGTGTAGCCGGTTTTTATACCGTTTGCGCCCTCGTAATTATCCGATGTATTCTTTATAAGCCTGTTCCCATTGTATAAATACCGGGTATCCTGCATATTGGTTTCAGGTATGATGTATCTTACCGTGTTTACAATCTCCCTGAACTTGGGCAGTGTCATTGCATGTTTTGCAATAAGCGCCATATCATAGGCAGTGGTTACATGTTCCTTGTCATGCAGCCCGTTGGGGTTGGTGAAGTGAGTGTTTTTGGCTCCCAGTTGCACCGCCTTGTCATTCATCATTACCGCGAACTCTTCAACCGATCCCGCTATGTATTCCGCTATGGCAATGGCCGCATCATTACCCGACTCCAGCATCAGCCCGTACAAAACCTGCTCCAGCGTTACTTTCTCACCTTCCAGCAGGTATATTCTGCTGCCTTCTATGTAGGAAGCCCTCATGCTTATCGGTACATAATCGGTCAGCGTCCCCCTTTCAAGGGCTAGGACCGCTGTCATTATTTTGGTTACGCTGGCGGGGTAAGAAGCAGTGTGGGCGTTTTTACTGTACAGTACCTGGCCTGTTTGAGCGTCAATAAGAATCGCTTTCTGGGAGCTGATATCAAAGGAAGCAAAGGCTTCCACGGGTCCTGCAAGGAAGGTTAGAAGTATAGTAAGAAATATTACGGCTGTGTATTTTTTCATGATTCCCTCCGTTATGTAAGAATGTCGAATATAGTAATAGTATAACAGATGAACGCTTATGTTTACAGGCGAAAGGGCATAAATCCAAAAAATACATTGAAAGGCATGCAACTCCGACTGTGAAGGAAAAAATGGAAATGCGTAGAATAAATAACCATACCAAACGACTCGGGGGGAGGTGGCGGCGTGAACCTTTCTAAGAGGGAGTTGGTACTGACAGGCCTTGTTATTGTATTATTGGCGGTAAATGTTGGGCTTATTCTAAAGATCGACAGCGCAGGCAAAGGGGATGTATCTGTAAAGGAACTGGACAGCTACTTTGTTGAGGAAGACTATGCGAAGGCCCAGATAGCGGTGCACGTGACCGGCGAGGTAAAGGAAAGGGGGCTTATATACATAAATGAGGGTTCCCGCGCCCTGGATGCCATAAGAGCGGCGGGGGGAGCCCTTGATACCGCGGACCTTGACCGGATCAACCTGGCAAAGGTGATGCAAGACGGCGAAAAACTGCATGTCCCGGCGGTGGGTGAAATTCTGGATAATAACGCATACTTGGGATATAATGAAGTAAATGCTAAAATCAATATAAACACGGCCACAGCGGAACAGCTTGACACACTTCAGGGTATAGGCCCGGTGCTGGCCCAGAGGATAGTTGATTTCCGGGAAAGGGAAGGCCGATTCGAAAGAGTAGAGGATATAATGAAGGTGTCGGGCATAGGCCCGAAGGTTTACGAAAACATTAAGGACAGTATAACGGTGAGGTGAATGCTGTGTCAAGTAAAGACAGGGTAAGGCTGACTTCTCTTACCACCAGTGCCGGGTGAGCGGCCAAAATAGGGCCCGATGCCCTGGCGCAGGTTCTGCGTCATTTACAGGCAGTCCAACATCCGGACCTATTGGTGGGTTTTTCCGGTTCGGATGATGCGGCGGTTTATAGAATAAATAATGATACCGCTGTTATTCAGACATTGGATTTCTTTACGCCGGTGGTGGACGACCCCTTTGTTTTCGGCCAGATTGCAGCGGCAAACTCCTTGAGCGATATTTACGCAATGGGCGGAGAGCCCGTTCTTGCGCTGAATATTGTTTGCTTCCCGAAGTGCCTGCACTTGGACGTATTAAAGGATATTCTTTTGGGCGGCGCCGACAGGGTTAAAGAGGCCGGGGCGCTGCTTGCAGGGGGGCATACCATCCAGGACGATGAGCCCAAGTACGGGCTTTCGGTGATGGGGCTGGTTCACCCCGACCGGGTTGTCATGAATAGCGGGGCCAGGCCCGGGGATGTACTGGTGCTTACAAAGCCCCTGGGTACCGGGATTATAAATACCGCAATAAAGGCGGACCTGGTCAGTCACGAGATTTATAAAAGTGCAGTGGATGTTATGATAGCCCTAAACAGGGATGCCGCTAGAGCCATGCAGCAGGTGGGCGCCAAGGGCTGCACCGATATTACCGGTTTTGGTCTTGTGGGGCACTGCATGGAGATGGCGGAGGCAAGCGGCGTGTCCATCCGTTTGCGGCAAGACAAAATCCCGGTGCTGGAGGGTGCCAGGGAACTGGCCCGAATGGGTATGGTCCCTGCGGGGGCCTATTCAAACAAGAGTTATGCCGGCGGCAGGGTGAATCTAAAAGGGGTGGAAACCGACCTGGAGGACATAGTATTCGACCCACAAACCTCGGGGGGGCTTCTAATATCCATGCCGGAAGACAAGGCGGAGCGCTTCCTCGGTCTCCTATCTCCTGAAACGGTCCGAAGGTGTGCTGTAATAGGGGAGGTAAGGGAAAGGGAAGCTTTTGCGGTGGAGGTATTGTAGTACCAGGTATATAAGCTGTGGAACGGTTATTCCGGGAAAAGAAAAAAGAGCCCGGAATAATTATTTTTTTGTGCCACCATAAAGGAATTTTAGAAAACAGGGAGAATATATATACAATGTGTTATATAACTGCAGAATGTAGTTATATATCAAAAAATGTTGATAAGGAGGGAAATTATGGAGTTCTTCATGGAATTAAACAGCAAGCTCAACAGCTTGGTTTGGGGCCCCCCTATGCTGGTGCTTATAGTTGGTACCGGTGTGTACCTGACTACCCGCATTAATTTTATGTCTATTACAAAAATCGGATATGTATTAAAAAACACTCTTCTTAAAATGTTCGACAAGTCAACCGTTGGGGAAGGGGAGATTACACCTTTCCAGGCTGTTGCAACAGCTCTTGCAGCAACCATTGGTACCGGTAACATAGCCGGCGTGGCTACTGCCATCGCACTGGGGGGACCGGGAGCCGTATTCTGGATGTGGCTGTCCGCGATATTCGGAATGGCCACGAAATACGGCGAAGTCGTGCTGGCCATCAAGTACAGGGAGAAGACCCCGGACGGTCGTTTTGTGGGAGGTCCCATGTACTATATCCGAAACGGCCTTAACTTAAAATGGCTTGCAGCGATTTTTGCGTTATTTGGAGCACTGGCAGCCTTCGGTATAGGCAACATGACCCAGGCCAACTCTGTGGCAGCCGTTCTGGAGTCCAACTTTGGAGTGAACAAGTGGATTTCAGGGATAATAGTAGCAGCGGCAACGGCGGCGGTTGTGCTGGGGGGACTTAAAAGAATCGTTCAGGTTACTGAAAAACTCGTTCCGTTCATGGCAGCATTTTATGTCCTTGGGGGAATCATAATACTGGTAACAAATGCAGCCAGAATTCCGGCAGCCTTCGGGCTTATATTCAGCCAGGCCTTCACGGGCACAGCGGCGGTAGGCGGATTTGCCGGCTCGACCATTATGATGGCAGCCAGGTACGGGGTTGCCCGGGGAGTATTCTCCAACGAAGCCGGCCTTGGTAGTGCGCCTATAGCCCACGCTGCGGCAACCACTGACAACCCGGTAAGACAAGGCCTGTGGGGAATATTCGAAGTGTTCATGGATACCATAGTAGTATGCTCAATAACCGCACTTTCCATAATGGTAACGGGCGTCTGGCAGACCGGCGAAACCGGTGCAGCCCTTTCAGCCTTGGCTTTTGACACAGCTATCCCGGGTATAGGCGGCAGTATAGTCGCAGTTGGTGTCCTGCTGTTTGCGTACTCCACCATAATAAGCTGGGAGTATTACGGAGAGCGTTGTGCCGAGTATCTTTTGGGCAGCAAGGTAATTCTTCCTTACAGGATTCTGTTCATACCCTTCATAGTAATCGGAGCTATCGGCGGACTGGTTACGATATGGGATATTGCCGATACGCTTAACGGGCTCATGGCTATCCCCAACCTTATCGGTGTGCTTGGCTTGAGCGGCGTAATAATCAAGCTTACCAAGGAGTACTTCAGCAAGGAAAAAGAAGTTTAGCACAAAGGGCCCCGGTCAATCCGGGGCTTTTTTCTTGAATATTCCTGCGGTATATGGGAGAATAGGGTATATGGAAGAAAGTCGGATACCCGGGAGGAATGAAAAGATATGAACAGTATAGATGTTTTGAGGCTACTGCCCTCGGTGGACCAGATGCTTAGAAAACCGGAAGTGCAAGATATGATGGAAAGACACGCCCGGGCAACCGTCACCGAAGCCCTAAGGAGGGTGTTGCAGGAAACCCGGCAAAGCATTATGGAGGACGAGTATAACGGCGAAATAAGCGCCGGGGCCATTGAGGGAAGACTTGTCAGGGCCCTTGATGAAAGGCTTAAAAAGGAAAGCCGGGGAAAACTCAGGGAAGTCATAAACGGTACAGGGGTGGTCATACATACAAACCTTGGCAGGTCTCCGGTGGCGGAAAAGGCGGTGGACGACCTTGCCAGGCTGTCCGGGGTATATGTCAACCTTGAATACGACCTCCAAAGCGGCGGCAGGGGTTCCCGCCACGATATAGTGAGGGACCTTTTACGCGATATTACCGGTGCGGAGGACTGCATGGTGGTAAACAACAACGCGGCGGCGGTGCTGCTGGTATTAAGCGCCATGGCATCCGGAAAGGAGGTCATAGTGTCCCGGGGAGAGCTGGTTGAAATAGGGGGCTCCTTCAGGGTACCGGAGGTGATGGAGCAGGGCGGCGCCAGGCTGGTGGAGGTGGGCACCACCAACAAAACCTATATCGAAGACTACAGGAGGGCTATTAACGAAAACACCGGCCTGCTGCTTAAGGTCCATACCAGCAACTACCGTATCTGCGGGTTTACCCGGCAGGCGTCGAGGGAGGAATTGGCGGCCCTGGGCAGGGAGTTTGGCATACCGGTGGTGGAGGACCTGGGAAGCGGTATGTTTGTTGACCTTGGGGAGTACGGTATAGGCCATGAACCCACGGTACAGGACAGCATACGCTCGGGGATGGATATAGTAACTTTCAGCGGCGACAAGCTGCTGGGGGGGCCCCAGGCGGGAATAATTGCCGGAAGAAAAGAATACATACGAAAAATTGCAAAGCATCCCCTGGCACGGGCCGTTCGGGTGGACAGGCTGACGCTGTCGGTTTTGGAAAGCACCCTCAGGATTTATGCGGAGAGTGAAAGGGTGGTTGAAAGGATACCGGTGCTCAGCATGCTTACAATGCCAGTGGATAGACTTAAGAGAAGGGCTGAAAGGCTTGTGGAGCTTTTGGCGGGCATTGAACCCTATGCCGAAATAGCGGTTGAGACAGAATACTCCCAGGTGGGCGGGGGTTCGCTGCCCTTAGAAAGGATAGAAACACGGGTGCTGTCGGTACAGCCAAAGTCGATGACCTTGAACCAACTGGAGGAAGGCTTAAGGATGGCGAACACGCCCGTTATAGGAAGGATTGCAAGGGACAGGTTCCTGATAGATGTAAGAACGGTATTCGACCACCAACTGCCGGTGCTGGCCAAGATGCTTGCGATGGTGCTGTCAGGGGGTGGTGACCGATGAACAACGTAATTATTGGCACAGCGGGGCATATAGACCACGGCAAGACCACGCTTATAAAGGCTCTTACCGGGAGAAACACCGACAGGCTTAAGGAGGAACAGAAAAGGGGTATATCCATAGAACTGGGCTTTACCTATTTTGACCTGCCGGACGGAAGGAGAGCCGGCATAATAGACGTGCCCGGCCATGAAAGGTTTGTTAAAAACATGCTGGCGGGGGTCGGGGGAATGGACATGGTGCTGCTGGTGGTTGCGGCGGACGAGGGCATTATGCCGCAGACGGCGGAGCACCTGAACATACTGGACCTGATAGGCGTCAGGAACGGCATAGTGGTTATTACAAAGGCGGACATGGTGGAACAGGAATGGCTGGACATGGTGATGGAGGATGTGAAGGATAGAATAAAGGGCACCTTCCTGGAGGATGCCCCGGTCATACCCGTTTCATCGGTTACCGGTGAAGGCATTGAATTGCTGATTGAGGCCATCGGCGAAATGACCGCCGGCATTAAAGAGAGGAATTACGATACCATATTCAGGCTGAATGTCGACAGGGCCTTTTCAATATCCGGGTTCGGCACCATAGTTACCGGCACCCTCATTTCCGGCAAAGTGGAAGAGGGCCAGAGGGTTTGTATATATCCCGCCGGCATAGAAAGCAGGATAAGAAACCTGCAGGTACACGACCGGGACGTGGAAGTAGCCTATGCCGGCCAGAGGCTTGCATTAAACCTTGCCGGGATAAAAAGGGACCAGGTTGAAAGGGGGGACGTCTTAGCGCCGGTTGGTGCGTTTTTGCCCACCATGATGCTGGACTGCCGGTTAAGGCTTGTTCGGGATACCGGATGGACCCTTGAAAACAGGGATAGGGTTAGGCTGCATTTAGGAACAAAGGAGCTTTTGTGCAGGGCCGTACTGCTGGACAAGGAAAGCCTCGCTCCCGGTGAGGAATGCTATGTGCAGCTTAGGCTGGAGGAAGAGACGGTGGCATTGAGGGGGGACCGGTTTGTTATTAGAAGCTATTCCCCCATGGAAACCATAGGTGGCGGGGTGGTCTTGGAGCCTAATCCGCCAAAAAGAAAGAGGTTTAACAGGGAGACCATTGAGGAACTGAAACTAAAGGAAAGCGGAAGCCCAATAGAGGTGTTGGAAAAAATTATAAACTTAAACAGCGGCTCCTTCCCAGGTATACATGACCTTGTAAAGCTTTCGGGTAAAAGTGAAGAGGAACTGGAGCCCATGCTGGAAAAGCTAATTGAAAGAAGGGCTGTAAGAACATTCCAAAGCGGCAGCCAGCAGGTTTTCGTGCACAGCGAGCATTACTCCCGCCTGCTGGCAGAGGCGGGTTCAATACTAAGGGAATATCACCGGCGCTATCCGCTGCGCAGCGGCATGCCGCCGGAGGAGTTAAGAAGCAGGCTTTTCGGAAGCCGGAAGGGAACATTTACCGATGAGATACTAAGAAGCATGGAGAAGGATGAAGTAATAAGCATTACTTCCCGGGCGGTGTCCCTGTGCGGGTTCAAAATAGAACTTACACCGGTCCAGCAGGAAATAAAGGAATACATACTCGGCCTTCTTGAGAGGGGAGGGTATTCACCCCCGGGGGAAGGCGAGATAATTAACCAGGCATCATACAGGAAAGATGAGATGGAAGAAGTCCTGGATATGCTGGTGGAATCCGGCGAAATAAAGCGTATCGGAGAGGACACGGTATTCCTGGCAAAATATTTTGAAAATGCAGTGAATACTGCCATAGAGCATATCAAAAAAGAAGGCAGCATAAGCCTTGCGGTCCTCCGGGACCTTTTGGGCACCAGCCGGAAATATGCAATGGCCCTTTTGGAAGAAATGGACAGGGAGAGGATAACCAAAAGGGTGGGGGACAACAGGGTATTGTACAGGTAACCGGGGGCCTCGCACCTCGGCTTCCTTGGTGAAACTGGTGCGGTGCAGGCTTATGGAGAACAGCCTAAAACTACCGGCTTGCCAATAACAAAAAACACTGCTATAATAGGGCTTGCGGTTGAGTTTGGGAGTAGATGGGTGCTGGTGTGCCCCCTGGTCTTCAAAACCAGTCGCTGGGCGTTAGTAGCGTCCGGGGTGGGTTCGATTCCCACATACTCCCGCCATTGTTATGCTTCACACTTTACGTGTCACACTATGAACATGCCAAATGAGTGCACCCAATTGACAGCTTTCGAGGAACAGGACAAGTTTGCCTCCGTTTATACGGAGGTTTTTTTATTTCCTGTCCGCTGGACAAGGGTGTTACTGACGGGAAAATAGACGGACAAGTTAACAAATAATGTGTTGCGCAAGTATTATGGTATTGAAAGGAGGAGTGGGCATGGACAGAAGACCGGAAAAGGACAAGAAAAAGCGGCAAAACAAGGCGCAAAACAAGGTTTCGGTAAAGGCCATGATTGAGGCAAAGGTGCCCTCGGCCTGTTACGAGTTGTCCGAAAAACCAGCCTGTCACTCGGTGGTAAAGTATGAATCTGGATAATATAAGCGGAATGGTGGATGCCATACCGCTTATAATGATATACATTGTGCCGGGGTACATCATCCTTCGCATAAGTAATTTCCAGCTTTCAAAAAAAGCAGACCATGACCAGTATATACTTTTAAAAAGCCTCGTGGTAAGCTTTGTTTTTGTTTCGCTGGAGGAGACCCTTTGGAAACTGGTATTTCCCGGTACCCAGACGCTGTGCAGCCCCGCGTTCCGGAATACCGTGATAGCATCCTCGGCGGCAGTGGGGCTTTTGTGGGCAAGGTTTCTCATAAGCGAGAGGTTTGAGCGGATACTGTTTGAGCTTGGCATATACAAGACCTTAAGGTCGGGTATCTGGGGCGGTGTTGTGGACTTTGAATACGGTTTGTGGCTCATGGTCTATATTCCGGCGGACAAAGTGATTTATGCCGGGAAGCTTAGAAGGTACATGGAAATAGAAGCATATGGCAATTATGTAATTTTTCTAAGCAATTATACGCTGTACAACTATAATGCGGAAGTGCTTAAGGACTATGTAACCGACAATGACAAGTGGGTGTCGCTGCATTCTAAGGATATAGGCAGGGTGGAGTTGTTTTACCACCAGG
>JAAYEV010000021.1 GCA_012728565.1 Clostridiales bacterium | reverse complement strand
GTTCTGCTGCAGCTCCGATGTATCCTCGTAAGCGGTGGTAAGGGCGTGCCAGTCCACTATGGCATGAAAGCTTTTATAATCATTCTGGAGCTTTACCCAGTTTTCCAAAGCCCCGAAATAGTTTCCCAAGTGCAGTTTGCCAGTAGGTCGCATACCGCTCATTATAATGTCTTTCGCCATATACATTCCTCCCCATCCATTTCACAATATTATATATTGTTCCATACCAATTATCAACATCAAGCTATCCCTTTTAAAAAACCCTTCTTAGAAAAACATTCCCACACCCCGGGTTATAACAAGGTCAAGAGCAGCTATTGCAGGATTTAGAAAGGCCCACAACAGCCTGCCCGCCAGGAATACTACCAGCATGAATACAACCTGTATCTGGTTTTGATACTGCATGAGCTTGTACACCTTATTGTCCGGCAAAAGGCCCTGTAATATTCGCGAGCCGTCCAGGGGGTATACCGGAAGAAGGTTAAATACCGATATTACAAGGCTATAATAATACAGGACGTTGAAAAAAGAAAAGGCCGTCCCGTAAGGGCGAATCACCCCGGACATCATAACAGCCCTGCTTATAATCGCAATAAGTATCCCCGAGGCCGGTCCCGCCAGGGCGGTATAAAGTATTCCCCTTTTCCGATCCCTGTAATAAATAGGGCTGGTGGGGACCGGTTTGGCCCAGCCCAGCCGAACCAGCAGCAGCATTAAAAGGCCCAACGGGTCTATGTGGGCAAGGGGGTTCAAAGTAAGCCGCCCTCTGTTTCTGGGCGTGGGGTCCCCCAGCATGTCCGACACCTTGGCGTGGCTGTACTCGTGCACTGTAAGTATGATTATAACCGCCGGTAGTATATAAAAAAGCATGCTCATGTTAATTCCCAAGGTCCTCTTCCCCCTTTGTCACTACGGATTTCAATATATCCATCTGCTCGCTTCGGTCGGTGGCTCCCCTTTCCACTATCTCCTGTCTAGCCCGCTGCAAGAGGTCATTGTACCTCGGCCCCGGTTTCACGCCGAGGGATATAAGGTCGCCTCCGCCAATATGAAAATTAAAGCCCGTGACCTCCTGCATATATTTAATTATATTATTTTTATACTGCCAGGTATAGGCTGTCCAATAAAGGTACTCCAGGATTTCTTTTTCCACCCCGTTAAACAATCTGTAAAGCATACCCCTTTCCATCATTTTATCGCGCACCGGAAACCTGAGGGCCTTTTCCCTTGCACTGTATTCACAGAGCTTTCGGTAAAGCGTTTTGTAGGCAATAAAAACCTCGACAACTTTCCCTCCATGTACTCCCTCAAGAAGAGCAAGTATGGGAAACTTTACGTTCCCGGGACATCCTTTTTGTATCTTTTGAAGTTTCCGGTAGACTGAAGGGGGAATTTTACCGGCCCCGAACAGGGCCTTCCAAAGACCCAAACCCTCCATGCGACGCAGTATGGCAGTGTATCGCGGCTCCCTGAAAACATGCTCCATCTCGGCGCATATTCTTTCGGCGCTTAGCATGCCCGGGTATCCCAACTCTACCGATGCCTTTGCAAGTTCTTCAGTCTTATTATCCATTTCGAAACCATAGCGGGTTTCAAACCTTATACCCCGAAGAATGCGGGTTGGGTCATCCACGAAGCTTTTGTTATGCATCACCCTTATTGTTCCGCTTTGAAGGTCATTCTTTCCTCCAAAGGGGTCTATTAGGTGATATCCTTCCAGCGATACTGCCATCGCATTGATTGTAAAGTCTCTTCTGAAAAGGTCGTCGTAAAGGCCCGAGGGGAAAACTTCCGGCAGCGCCGCAGGCTTCGGGTATACCTCTCTTCTTGCGGTCGCTATGTCTATGCGGCAGTTAAGGCCTGTATTCAAAGTCACCGTTTTGAAGGACGGATGGGCTATAAACCTATACCCGAATAGGTGCTCCAGGTCATCGGCAAGCCTTAGGGCATCCCCTACCACCGTGACATCAATGTCCAAAAGCCCGACTCCCAACAGCATGTCCCTTACAGCTCCCCCCACAATGTAGGCCTTGTACCCAAGGTTTATGCATCTCTCATTTATCCGGTAAACAATATCGCGTACTGCTCCGGGCATACTGTTCATGGCTTTAAATTGTTCCATCATGCTATCCCCATTCCACTGCATCCTTCTTAAAAAAATAAAGGGCAATATAATCTTACCATAATTCCGGCTTTTGACAAAACAAAAACCTTTAGCAACCCTGCATATCCAAATTGTACGAAAAACAACAAAAAACCGGGCCAAATGGTCATGTTCCCCACCGTCTAAACGCTGCCGTTCACTTTAACATGACCAAAGGCCCGGGTACAATCGTATGCTTTATCCTTTTTGTTAGGATTGTTCCGCCTGGGTTATCCAGTCCAGCAACACCCTTTTCAGCATCAACAGTATGCCTGCCTTATCCACGGTTTCTTCAGCTACCAGGTCCACAATGCCCACTATTTCCCCGTTTTGTTTTACTATAAGTTCACCGACCTTCTCCCCGCCGGCAACCGGCGCTGTAATGTCGCTGGGAAGTATCATCTCCTGCTCAAGGTTTCCTTCCTCCCCCTTTAGTACCAGCACTTTCATATCTTCAGCGGGCTTTACATTCACCCACCGTTCCCTGCCTTTGTTTACCTTAAGCCTCTGTAAGACCTCATCCTTTTTTGCTATCGGTACTGAATTGTACCTGGCAAAGCCGTATTTAAGCATTTTTTCCGCTTCCCGAAACCTTACCTCGGAGGTTGGGCTGCCCATGACCACTGCAATAAGCCTCATATTGCCCCTGACGGCGGTAGCGGACATGCAGTATTTGGCCACGGAAGTGGACCCGGTTTTAAGTCCGTCCGCGCCCTCGTACCTTCTAAGAAGCTTGTTGGTATTCACCATTGTAAAGGTTTTAAACCGTCCCTCTCTGCCCACTTCTATATCTTCCATCCATATGGTGGTCCAGTCGAATACCTTGCTGTGCTTTACAAGCTCCCTGGACATCAGGGCCACGTCGTAGGCCGTGGTATAATGGTCCTCGTGGTGCAGGCCGTGGCAGTTTACAAAGTTGGTGTTTTGCATACCCAGTTCCTTTGCCCTTTGATTCATCATTTGCACAAAGGCCTCTTCGGTTCCGGCTATATGCTCCGCAAGGGCTACGCTGGCATCATTGCCTGAAGCCACTACAACGGCTTTTAAAAGCTGCTCTACCGTTTTTACCTCTTCGGGCTCCATGTATATCTGGCTTCCTCCCATGCCCGCTGCGTTCCTGCTAATAACCACCCTGTCATCCAGTGCAATCTTGCCGTTTTCCAGGCTTTCCATTGCGATAAGGGTTGTCATTATCTTCGTGATGCTGGCAGGGTACATTTTTTCATGGGCGTTTTGCTCAAAAAGTACTGCACCGCTTCCCGCGTCCATTAAAACAGCGCCCTGTGCATCCACCTTTATCTCTTCTGCACACACAGCATTAGGATATGCAACGAATAATATCGCCAGCAGCATGACTGCGCACAATAACCTGGTTCTCATTATATTACCTCCATTTCAATTGGTTCACTATTAGGTTAACCATCCTAAAATGGAGTTATACAATAACCAAAGTTTACAATCCGCTGCGAAGTTGCACAAAAAAAGCCGCACGGCGGCTTTTTTGGACAAGGGAACAATAAATATTTTATGTAAATTTTAGTCTATTCCACCACCCCCAAAATCATTTCACTCTTCTGCGGCGGCTGCTCGGCTACCAATATGGCATCCCTAATAAGCTGCTCGGCCTTCTCCAGGTTATCCCTTTTATTTACAAACAATGTGGCAACCGGTTCCCCTTTTGTTACCTGCATTCCGCATTTTTTATGCATAACCACCCCAACCGCCGGGTCTATTACGTCATCCTTTTTGGCCCTTCCGGCCCCGAGCAGCATCGCGCTTATACCGATACTCTCTGCATTAAGCGATGTAATGTAGCCGTTTTGTTCCGCACAGACCGTTACCTGCTGCTTCGCTTTGGGCAGCACCCTGTCCGGCCTTTCCAGCACATCCGGGTCACCGCCCTGGCTTTTTACGAATTCTTCGAACTTTGACGCCGCCTTTCCGGCTGAAACAAGGTGATCCACCATATCCCTGCCCTGCTTGAGGTCCTGGACTTTTTCGCCCAGCATCAACATGGCCGCACCCAACTCCCTGCACAGGCAGTAGAAGTCCTCAGGCCCTTCTCCCCTTAGTGTGGCCACCGCCTCCCTTACCTCAAGGGCGTTACCCACGGCGTTCCCAAGGGGCTGGTTCATGTCGCTTAAAATCGCCATGGTCCTTTTACCCGATGAATTTCCTATGTCCACCATCACCCTGGCAAGGGCAAGGGCCTCTTTCTTTTTCTTCATAAAAGCCCCGTTTCCCACTTTTACATCAAGTAAAATCCTGTCCGCCCCTGCGGCAAGCTTTTTGCTCATTATGCTGCTGGCAATCAGGGATATGTTGTCAACGGTGGCGGTAACGTCCCTTAGGGCATAAAGTTTTTTGTCACCCGGCGCAATATTGCCGGTCTGGCCCGTGATTGCAATACCAGTTCTCTTAACCGACTTTAAGAATTCCTCGGTGCTTAGTTCGGCCCTGAAGCCGGGTATGGATTCCAGTTTGTCTATGGTGCCCCCGGTGTGCCCCAGGCCACGGCCTGACATTTTAGCCACCGGTATGCCCGCCGCCGCCACAATGGGCGCCAGAGCTATGGAGGTTTTGTCTCCAACGCCGCCGGTGCTGTGCTTATCCACTTTTATGCCGGGTATTTCCGACAGGTCCAGCTGCTCTCCTGATTCCCTCATGCATTGGGTCAGCATAACCGTCTCCTCAAGTGTCATACCCCGTATGAAAACCGCCATTAAAAAAGCCGCGGCCTGGTAATCGGGTATGGTTCCCGCCACGTAACCGTCAATGAAAAATTTGAGTTCTTCATATCCAAGTGATTCACCGTCTCTTTTTTTCCTTATTAAATCATACATCCTCACAACACATCACCCCATTAAACAATACTATCGAGGAAGCTATTGCCCACACCTAACCCTTTTATGCCAAGGGCTTGGGCTGCGGTTGCTCCTATATCCGCAAAGGATTCCCTGGTACCTATATCTACACCCCTTCGAAGCATTTTGCCATAGGCCAGTATGGGGACGTATTCCCTTGAATGATCGGTACTCTCCGTTGTCGGGTCGCAACCGTGGTCCGCGGTAATTATTAACAGGTCCTTTTCTTTCAGGCAGTCCAAAAGGCCGGAAAGCCAACTGTCAAACTCCCTTAGGGCGGCCCCGTACCCTTCTGTGTTGTTCCTGTGCCCATATTTCATGTCAAAGTCCACAAGATTTGTAAATATAATGCCTTTACCGTTTTCGTTAATATAGTCCATGGTTTTTTCCATGCCGTCCCGGTTGCTGCCGGTATGAACGTGCCTGGATATCCCCCTGCCGGCAAATATGTCATATATTTTACCCACCGCGGTGACGCTATAACCCTGCTCCACGGCATGGTCAAGCAGTGTAGCCGCCGGGGGCTCAACCGAGTAATCCCTTCGTCTTGCCGTTCGGATAAACTCCCCCGGCTTTCCTACAAAGGGCCGTGCGATGACCCTTGCCACCCGATGCTCGCCGGTCAGCAATTCCCTTGCCGCTTCGCACATCCCGTACAAATCCTCAACCGGTACAATTTCCTCATGGGCCGCTATCTGGAAGACACTGTCAGCGGAGGTGTACACTATGGGGTAGCCTGTTTCCATGTGAGCAGCTCCCAATTCCTCTATTATCTGCGTCCCCGACGCTGCCTTGTTACCCAGAACCCGCCGGCCTACCAGTTTTTCAAAGCGCCTGATAAGTTCTTCGGGGAACCCGTTTGGATATGTCGGGAATGGCATATCCAGTATTATCCCTGTTATTTCCCAGTGTCCGGTTATGGTGTCCTTACCCTTCGACTTCTCCGCCGCCCTGCCGAAACATCCGATCGGTGCGGAACTTTTCCCAATGTACCTGGTGCCCTGGATGTCCCCTATGCCAAGTTTCTCCAAGGTTGGCAGTGAAAAACCCTCAACATCCCTGTATATATGCCCAAGGGTATTGGCCCCTTCATCTCCGTACAAGTGCGCGTCCGGCAGCTCTCCGATGCCTACGCTGTCCATCACTATAATTATAACCCTGTCGAACAATCCTTCTTCCTCCCTTCATATACATACCTGCATAACAATATTAAGAATCTCCCAATTGTTTTTATACCTATGTAAAAAAGGGCTTTACGCCCTTGGATGTGCTTTGTTGTACACTTCTTTTATCCTGTTTTTCGTAATCTGGGCATAAACTTGAGTTGTGGATATATCAGAATGTCCCAGCATTTCCTGCACCGATTTTAGGTCTGCTCCGTTTTCTATTAGGTGGGCGGCAAAGGAATGTCTCAGGGTATGCGGTGTAATATCTTTGTTTATCTTAGCCTTATTTTTATATCCTTTTATTATTTTCCAAAAGCCTTGGCGGGTAAGCCTTTCCCCTTTATAGTTGACGTACAGGGCCGTTTCGGGCTTGCCCCTTAGAAGACCCGGTCTTACATCCCTGATGTACCTTCCGAGTATTTCGAGGGCTATGGTTCCCACCGGTATAATTCTCTCCTTGTCGTTGTTCTTGCAGCATTTTAAATAGCCCAGTTCAAGGTTGATATCATCCAGGTCAAGGGCAACCAGTTCGGATACTCTTATGCCGGTTGCATACAAAAGTTCCAGCATTGACTTGTCCCTGGTTCCCTTTGCAGTGTTTAAATCAGGCTGGTCCAGCAAAAGCTCCACTTCTTTCCCGCTTAATATCGTAGGCAGCTTTTTCTCCACCTTTGGAGATTCCAGGTCAACCGTCGGGTCCCTGTCCAAGATCCTTTCGGATGTTAGATACTGGTAAAAAGCCCGTATTGATGCCAGGCTTCTTGATATGGTTGAAGTAGCCCTGCCATTCTTTTGCAGATATAAAAGATATGTTATTACCGTGGTCTTGTTGGTGTTCTTGAAACTGTGAATGTTTTTGCTTTCAATGTATTCTATGTACTGTTTTATATCCCTGCAGTAGGATTCCACCGTATTGTCCGACAGTTTCCTTACACTGCCTATGTAATCAGTGAACTTATCCAGCAATAGGTTCATTTAACCTGGACTCCTTTACCCACATATTATGTTTTATGTATATTTCAACAAAAACTTGAAAAGTCCTCTATATATTAATGACATAAATTATTCTTTATGTATTATCCCCCTCTTATTCCAAAAAATTCATAACATCCTCGGCCGGCAGCCAAGGGTCTTATACGGGAAAAGCTTCCCCAGAGGGGAAGCTTTTCCTATAACACCTCGTCCGCACAGGTATATTCCAAGCCTTGGTCATCCGCAACCGCCTTGTATGTAAGTTTGCCTTTGTAGGTGTTAAGCCCTCTCTTAAGCGCTATATCCGCCTTCATTGCAGCTTCTGCACCCATGTTGGCAATCTTGAGCGCATAGGGAAGAGTTGCATTTGTCAGCGCAAAGGTGGAAGTCCTCGGAACGGCACCGGGGATATTGGGCACCGAATAGTGAACAATGCCGTGCTTAATGAAGGTGGGGTCGGCATGGCTTGTAATCCTGTCCATGGTCATAACGGTACCGCCTTGGTCTATCGCGACATCCACGATGGCTCCGCCGGGGTTCATGCTTTTTACCATTTCCTCGGTTACAAGCTTTGGTGTCCTGGCACCGGGTATTAATACCGCGCCTATCAAAAGGTCCGCCCCTTTCAACGCCTGGGCGATGTTGTAGCTGTTGGACATAAGGTTCTTTATCCTGTTGCCGAATATGTCGTCCAGGTACGCAAGCCTTTTTATGCTGACATCAAGTACCGTTACGTCCGCGCCCAGTCCGACCGCCATCTTGGCTGCGTTTGTTCCAACGTTACCGCCGCCTACTATTACCACCCTGGCGGGGGCAACACCGGATACTCCGCCAAGCAGCATTCCCCTTCCTCCTGACATTTTTTCCAAAAGCCTCGCGCCAATCTGAATTGACATCCTTCCGGCAATCTCGCTCATGGGAGCCAAAAGCGGCAGTGAGCCGTCTTCGGGTTGCACTGTTTCATAGGCTATACCTATAACTTTTTTGTCAAGCATTGCCTTGGTAAGCTCCGGCTCGGGTGCCAGGTGCAGGTAAGTAAATATAATCTGGTTTTCTTTCATAAGGTCATATTCGGCCGGCAGGGGCTCCTTTACCTTTATAATCATGTCGGCCTTTTCATATACTTCTTTTGGAGTGTCCAGCATAACAGCCCCGGCCGCCATATACTCCTCATCTGTAATACTGCTGCCCAGCCCTGCCGTTTTTTCAATGAATACCTTGTGGCCTGCCTTGACAAAGGCTTCGACACCGGCAGGCGTGATGGCCACCCTGTTTTCGTTTGCCTTAATCTCCTTTGGTACTCCAATAATCATAAAACACACTCCCCCATGTTTATTTATGGTTATCATCGGATGTTATATATCTAACAGTTCTAGTTATATAACAACCACTTATTTTATTCGATGTTTTTTTTAAAACTCCTCTATCCGGCAGTAATAATTATACAGTGTAAATAAAAATACCCATTATTCCCGTGCCCGTTTAACGCCCGGCAGGATAATGCTTGGGAAAATTCCTAAAGCCTTAGAAAAACTTCATAAACACAGGGGTAATGTATCCTTCTACCAAGGAGCCAAATAGAAGTATAAGAAGAGTAAAGAGAATATTTATTGAATAAATGGCCAGTTCGCTTGCAAAGCTTTTTTTCGGCTTTGATTTTTTTCTGCGCAGCATAGAAATAGAAAAGGAGATACCCAGCACAGCCGCCGCTATTATGCCGGGCACTATAAGAAGGTTTTGCGGAAGAATTGCAGCTACGGCAAACAGGAGCCCTTTTAGCCCCATCCCTTCCACCAGGAAGCTTACAGAAAAGCCAACAATGAATCCCTTGATGCCCACAATCATCAGTATTAACGGCACCCCGATCACGGTTATCCCCAACAGCCATATAAGGATTGCAAACTGCGAATTATTGATAAGGGACTGTTTGAATATGACCGCCGACTGCACCGGCTCCTGGTCCAAAACAGTAAAAAAACTCTGGAAATAGTTTATCAGCTCCTCCTTTTGTACCGACGACAGCGCATCCACCGTAAAAGCGCCGGCGGCTATTCCAGCCGCAAAAAACACCAGCACCAAAAAGTAGAGCGCCAGGTTGTTCTTAACCTGCTTTTGTATCGTTTTTTTTAATACCATTTTCCAAGAAGCACCTCCGGGCATAGACAGCATTCCTGGCTTTATGCTTTAGTAAATGTTATGCCCGTTTGTCCTTCTTTATGTCATTTCATTTCAAAATGCCCAGCAGCAGTATCCCGGCTATGGTCTTTCCATCCTTTATTTCACCTTTAAGAATCATGTCTATCGCCCTGTCACGGCTTATTTCAACCGTCTCCACCATCTCGTCGTCGTCCGGGTCATTTTTTCCCTCTTTTAGATCGGTTGCCAAAAACATGTGCATTACTTCATTTGAAAAACCCGGTGAAGTGTAAAAGGACACCAGATAGCGCAAATCCCCGGCGGTGTATCCCGTTTCCTCGGTTAGTTCTCTGGCGGCGCAGTCCGCTGGGTCTTCACCCTGCTCCAGCTTTCCCGCAGGCAGTTCCAACAGCACCTGCTCCACCGCCTTTCGGTACTGCTTAACCATTACTATGTCACCGTTTTCCTTTAGGGCAACAATCCCCACCGCCCCGGGGTGTTCAACCACTTCCCGCATAGCGGTATTGCCGTTTTCCAACACAACACTGTCCAACCTTAAGTTTATTATTCGACCCTCGTACACCCTTTTGCTTTCCAAGGTTTTTTCCAAGTTTCTTCCCCCTTCGCACTGTAATAAAATAGTAACCTTTTGAATATAATACTTAATAATCGATGGGAGGCTTTACCTATGTACAAGATAACCACCGCCGGCAGGCTTTACCTTATCGGCAACATCAGGGATGTACTGGACTTTCTTGCATCAATAAGCATACCCGGCACTACGTTGAAACAGTACCTTGACGAGCAGATGCATCTATAGCAGCAAGCCGCGCAGTGCCATTACCGATGCGCCTACGCCCAAAAAAAAATCCCTGTCCTCCTCGGCGTTCCTTCCCATGGTGGTGGTTTTGAGGCCATAATCCTCCATGGCTTGCAGGACTTCCTCTCCCCTATTAAACACGATTATGTGCTTTTTTTCAATACCGTGCTCCCTTAGCTGTCCCGTTATGTATTCAAGCTTTGTACCTTCAAGTTCCGGCAGCGGCAAGAGGGATGTTGTCTTTGCAATTCTTCCCAGCACCGTCAGCGAATGGTGACTTATACCCCAGTGCCGCTGCCTGGTGTCCGAAAAGCTTATCCTGGGCACCGCCACCGGTAGACCCCCCAGCGTGTTTATTCCATCTATGATGTACCCCTGCTCCACCCCGGTAAAGCCGTACCTGGTTCCCGTGCCGGTAATGCCCGGTCCCATGCCCACAATCACCAGGTCACACTTTTCAGCCTCCACCGCCGCTATTATCCCGGTGTAAAAATTGACTGTTTCCAGGTCACCGCCAAAGGCGTTTCCGCAGGTTACAACAATATCCAGAAGCCCCTTTTTCTTAAGGTCTGTGATTGTTTTGCTGAATGCGGCGGGAAGCGCAGCACCGTCAGTCATTACGTAGCCTGTTTTCACTCCCGGTTTTAACCGCTTTGCCAGGGCGCATATGGGCCCCAGCATGCTGTGGAGCGGTATCGTAACCACAGGTCTTCCCCCAAGGCTTTCAAAGCTCTCTATTACACTATGCAGTTTGCTTTGCTGTTCCTCGGCGGCAAGGCATTTAAGCTGCAGCGGGGTATATCTAAGTTTCATAATGTGCCCGGCCCCGGTAATGTCGGCTTTGGTGTTATTAAGGTTTGCTATCACAAAGTCATACCCGCCGGTTCCAAGCCCGAGGAAATGAGCTGTCGTGTTTACAAGAACCCTGTCCCCCTTGGCTACCCGCCCCGAAATATCGGTATATACAAGGGCCGGCATTCGGCTGCCCCCTATTTCAACCCGTATCTCCTGGAGGTCCTCCCTTTCAACGCAGATTTCTGCAACTGTACCTTCCCTGGTCCTAATCATCATGCCTAACACTCCTTTTATTACCCAATTCGTCTATCAGCCTCAGCATCCTGTTCCGGGCGATAAATCCGGTAAAGGAGTATTTTTCCGCCGCAATATGCAGCAAAATAAGCAGCATCAATGCCGCCACCTTATGATTCATCGCAGCTCCCACACAATAATAAAGCCCAAGGGACAAGCCAATGGCATTGGACCCCGCATCCCCCATCATCCCTATTCGATTCGCATCATAGGGCAGGTAGGCTACAAGACACCCGGCCAGTGGGTATAGTATATAGGCATGGGCTCTTACCGGCATAAAAAAAAGCGAACACCACCATAATAGGAAGAAGGACTTAACAGCCCTGCCCGGCCTTAGGTCCAATAGGTTAACTAGGTTTGTAAACAGCATTACCAACAGGCAATTTACAATCCCCTCTATAAGGCTTTCCGAAACCACCGTCGATATTAACGCGGCAATTAATCCGCCAAAAGCAGCCTTCAAGCCGCCGGTAGTAAGCCTTAGATCCAGAAGGCTCTTTAAATGCTTTCTAATTCCTTTCACGTTATTATTCCCCAGGATGTCGTCTACAATCCCTGCGAGGGACATAACGACAAATCCAAGGGCATTAATAAGTACCAGGCGGATATCTGTGTTTTCCATGAGCACCAGTAAGAAACTTCCGAACAAAACACCGGGCAAAAATCCTACCCCCAAGCCGGTAGGGACTGCCTCGCCTAAAAAGTTTTCCCTTACAGCCCCCGAAGTCTCCAGCATTTGCTTCATGAGAGGCATAAAAATCAAAGTAACCGCTGCAGCAAGTATAAGCACAACCACCATTATTTTACATCCCAACCTTTCCGCAGGCAGAACAATAGAATATCCATAAACTGCTTGCCCCTGTGCATGAAACCCTTTTTGTTTCTACCGCTTTCACGGTGGAACATGTTAACCGGCACCTCCACCACCCTGTATCCCTTGGCCAAGGCCTTTATGTTAAGGCCAATTTCTGCGGCAAACCCACCCGGTACCGGACCGATGGCGGACAGTAGTTCCATTCTCACCGCTCTCTGGCCGGACAGGCCGGCGGAAAGTTTTCTGCCGGTATTTCTTTTCACAATGGTATCGGCAAGCTTTTTCACCAGGCCAAAGCCCCCCTTGCGCGATGCCGGAGGCAAAACACCTATCGTCATGTCCGCTTTCCCTGAAACAACAGGCGCCACCAGTTTTTGCAGTTCTACGGCGCTTTGGCCTACATCTGCATCGATGAATACCACTATGCCGCTTTTTATCCGCTGCAGCCCGTAATTTAGTGCATATCCCTTACCCCGGTTGCTTTCAATGCGCAGTACTTCTGCCCCCGACCGGGCGGCAACAGCAGCTGTATCATCTGTCGAACCGTCATCCACCACAATAATCCTGTCGGCACTGCCCGACGCCCTGACGCCAAGTATAGTGCCGCCTATATAATCCTCCTCGTTATATGCGGGTATCAGCACCGCAACCTCCGGCTTCATGACACAACCCCCCTACATCTCTTCCGGCCATGGGGGTATAAGGGCCTGGGCCGTTTCTTTCAACCCGTAGTGACCGGTATAACCCTGAAGCACCCTTACCAGCGAATACTGGCCGATAACGCTTTCCACGTTGTCCACCGAGGAAATCCTGGCATCCCTGTAGCGGGGTATACTGGACTTTTCGCAGTCGGATTTTTCAACACCCACCGCCGGTATATTGCTCCTTTTTATCGCTTCAATAATGAATACCCCGGGTTCCGCTGCCATTCCCGGGCCGGCTGCAAATCCTTCCCCGGCAAGTATAAAGTAATCAACCTCGCCGCTGTAGCCCTCGGATACTTCAATTACGTCCAGTTCTTTCATGCGCCGGATAAAGCCTTGGTCTCCGCCGGTTATTACGGCGTTCACAAGCCTTCGGTATATGTACGGCTGCAATTGGTCCTCCTCCACGAACTCGTCCAAGTTCTCCTTTAGCAGTATCGCCCACTGCCGGTCGTCACAGAAAAAATCCTTGTTTATACGGATGGTGGAAGAAACCCGTGCCCCGGCATGGTTTAACATGCTAACCATGCCTCCGTGGTCCGTTTCGTCGCCGTTTTGGATTATGGCAATGTTAAGACCTTCCAGCACATCTTTAACCAACTGCGGCATAAGCCGTTCTAATAGTACCCTGTACATTTCCAGTTCCTTTTTACTGTCCTTCATCATGGTTTCCATCATTGTGTTTTGCTGCTTAAGGTCCAAAAACCTCTGCTCCAATTCGGTTATAAGTCCCTGCTGCTGCTCAACGAATATCTCCTGGCCGTCAAGGGAAAAACCTATGAATATGCCCACGCCAAGGGCCAGGAATATGGAAGCCGACATAATTACGTAATACCTTATGTTTATCACCATGCATCAACACTCCTTAGTAACCCAGTACCAGCCTTAGGCGGATGGACAAAAGCCTATACAGCTGCTGAAGAGGCGGTGACATTGCCCCGGCTATAACAACGGGTATCATGGCAGCCAAGACCAACCCCACTATGTGTTTTGGCTTAACCTTTTCCCTGTAAAGCTTGTTTACCCCCTTGGCATCCACCAGCCTGTCCCCTACTTTCAGACGCGTCAGAAAAGTGCTTCCCATGCCTTTCCTCCCCTTTTCAAGGAAATCAATTATGCTTGAATGGGCGCCCACCGCCACTATCAGCTCCGCCCCGTTTTCATAGGCCAAAAGCATTGCAATATCCTCACTGGTTCCGGGGCAGCATAATACTTCCGCATTAAGCCCCAGTCGGTTTATCCTTTCCAAACCGGGAGCCCTGCCGTCCATGTAGGCATGGACTACTATTTCCCTGCATTTCCTGAGTGCCCTGTCACTGACACTGTCCATATCACCTATTATGATATCTGGTACCAGTCCGAACTCAAGCAGTGCATCCCCACCCCCGTCCACCCCGATGAGTACCGGCTTAACCTCTTCTATGTAAGACTTTATTATGCTAAGGTCGTTCCTATAATCCTTTCCCCTGACCACTACCAGTGCATGCCTACCGGAAATGTCGGTACGCAGTTTTGGCAGTTCCAGTTTGCCCAGTATTAGGTCCTTCTCCTTCTTGGCATATTCCAGCGTATTATCAATAAACCCGTCCAGCTCGGCCTCCAGGTTTCTTTTTGCCAGGGCCATTTCTCTTTTTATTGTCTTCCCGTTCATAACGCTGCCCTTTCCCACCAAAACCCCGCGCAGGTAGATTCTGCCGTCCCTTAGCTCCACTGTGTCCCCGTCCTTTACAGTTTCAAGGATTTTCGTCCCCACATTATCGATAAGCGGTATGCCCTCCCTGTAAAGCAGTGCCGGGCCAAGGTTTGGGTACCTGCCGCTTATGGACCTCTCCGCGTTGACTACTGCCTTTACCCTTGCTTCTATAAGGGACATCGCCCCAACCTCATCAAGGTCCCGGTGGCATATTATTCCTATTTCCCCGGGCTTTATACGTCGGACCAGGTTCTTTGTTTTCTTGTCCACCACCGCTTTGGATTTAATATACAAGTTCACACCAACTTTCTCTTATTCCGCACTTTACTTATTATTTGTTTTTTTAAAAATAAAAATTGCCCCGATTGGGACAATTTTTATTTTTATTGTGTATTTTGTGTTTCCTGCCGCCTTCATTCCTCGCGGGGAAAGAAAGGACTTTTCCTATTCCTCGTCCGGCAGAAACTGTAAACAATCCTTCCGTTTGATGCACAATGCAAGGGATATGTGTTGACATAATATAATTATGTTTTACTTCGGCTCTATTATTACTTTGTTTTGCCCTCAGGACCTTTCATAAGCTTCGCCCAGGTATCCTTTAAGGATACTATCCGGTTGAAAACCAAATTCCCCGGCTTTGAACATACCGTATCCACGCAGAAATACCCGTGCCTTATGAACTGGTACCTGCTGCCCGGTTCTGCATTTGCAAGCTCCGGCTCAAGCTTGCAGCAATACAGCCTTTGCAGCGAATCCTTATTAAGCTTTTCCATGAAGTCCGCCGCTTCTTCGCTTTCCGGGTCCTCATCGTTAAACAAATACCCATAAAGCCGCACTTCAGCCTCGATGGCATGGCCGGCAGAAACCCAGTGCAGCGTGCCTTTAACCTTTTTCCCGCTGGCAGGGCCCCCGCTTTTTGTATCCGGGTCATAGGTGCAGTGTATCTCCAATATCTCCCCGGTAGCTTCATCCTTTATTACATTGTTACACTTTATAATGTACGCGTTCTTCAGCCGGACTTCCTTTCCGGGGGAAAGCCTGAAGAATTTAGGCGGCGGTACTTCGCAAAAGTCCTCCCGTTCTATATAAAGCTCCCTGGAAAAGGGTATTTTCCTGGTCCCCAACTCCGGCCTCTCGGGGTTGTTCTCTGCCTCAAGGTATTCCACCTTGCCCTCCGGGTAATTTTCAATCACAAGTTTTACAGGGTTTAGAACCGCCATTACCCTGGGCGCCTTTGCCATTAAGTCTTCCCTTATGCAGTGCTCAAGAAGCGCTATATCCACCGTGCTGTTGCTTTTGGCCACCCCTATCCTGTCGCAAAAGTCCCGGATGGATTCAGGGGTATAACCCCGCCTTCTCAAGCCGGATATGGTGGGCATCCGGGGGTCGTCCCAGCCGTCAACGTATCCCTCTTCCACCAGTTTCCTCAGCTTTCTTTTGCTCATAACGGTATTTGTAAGGTTAAGCCGTGCAAATTCTATCTGCTTGGGATGAACCTCCGGGTCCACGTTTTCTATAACCCAGTCGTACAGCGGCCGGTGGTCCTCAAACTCAAGCGTGCATATGGAATGGGTGATTCCCTCGATTGCATCCGAAAGCGGATGGGCATAGTCATACATTGGATATATGCACCATTCATCCCCGGTCCTGTGATGGGTGGCCCGCAGAATCCTGTACAGCACCGGGTCCCTCATGTTCAAATTTGGCGACGCCATGTCTATCTTGGCCCTTAGGACCCTGGACCCGTCGGGAAACTCACCGGCCCGCATCCTTTGGAACAGGTCAAGGTTTTCTTCCACCGAACGGTCCCGGTAGGGGCTGTTTTTACCCGGCTGCGTAAGGGTGCCCCTGTAATCCCTTATTTCGTCGGCACTTAAATCGCAGACATAGGCTTTTCCCATCTTGATAAGTTTTACTGCATACTGGTACAACTGTTCGAAGTAGTCCGATGCGTAGTATTCGCGGTCCTCCCAGTCAAAACCAAGCCATCTTACATCTTCCTTGATGGATTCCACGTATTCAACGTCTTCTTTGGCCGGGTTCGTATCGTCAAACCTTAAATTGCAAAGACCGCCATACTGCTGTGCTATTCCGAAATTTAGGCATATGGACTTTGCATGCCCTATATGAAGGTATCCGTTGGGCTCGGGAGGGAAACGCGTATGCACGCGGCCGTTATAAACGTTGGTTTCATTGTCCTGGTTTATTATGCTTTGAATAAAGTTTACCGACTGAACCGCTGCGTTACAGTCTTGCTCTCTTTCGTCACCATCTTTAATGGTTTTGTCCACTGGATTGTATCCCGTCATTCTTCCCATTTCCTCCCTGTACGTTTATTTTGCTTTTTATACATCATTCCGCAAATCTCATTATCTGGTCCCTTTTAAAGGTCCATTCTGGGGTAACCAGTTCATCCCCGAAGTCGGCCCGGAACCATGGGCTTATTGCGGGATCAGTCGTATTTTTTAGGATATGTATATCCTGGGCCGGCATGTAGCTTTGGGCCAGCAGGAATATCTTTTTGCCGGTGTCGGCGCACCGTGCCATGTCAACTATTATTGCACAATGCCCGGGACTGCCTCCCCGTATAAATACGTCGCCTATCCCAATATCGCTGACATCCAGCTTCTGAAGCTCTTTCGACAATGAGAGGGTACCGGCATAGGCAAAAACCATATCCAGGTATTCCCTGAAGCTTTCATAATCGTTCGAATAACCGGCCCCGTCAACCCAGCTTACATTATTACCCTTTACCGAAATCCTGCCGCCCTGCATCCATTTTGTGTACCGTGCGTTAAACCCGTTGGTAAAATTGAAGTGTATTTTTTCGTACTGCCCGGTCCGGTACAAGTATTCCGCCCGGAGCCTTATCACTGCATCGGCGCACTGCTGTAGGTCCCTGTCCCCTATATCCATTTCTACAACCGCCTGGTGTACATCCCTTTCCTTTACCCTGCCGTCGTAGTACATTACCCTGGACCCATGGGGTTTCAGCGGTAGATTTCTAAGGTATTCGGCAAAGGAGCCCTGCTGGACGCTTATTCTCTCAAATCCCTCCGGCACCATAATCCTGTCCTCTACCGTAATGCCCTCAGGGTTAACAAGACTGTGTTCTTCTATTACAATGTCATCCGGGGCCGCACTCTTTACCGGGCCGGATTCCGCACCACTGTGCCGGTCCGAAAGCCCGGCGCATGCGGTCAGCATTATTGCAATAAAAGCTACTGCTACTCTTCTCAACAAGCCACCCCTTTTCGCGCCGGCTGCCGTCTCACAGCTGCTTTTACTGTCCCTGTAGCTATACTAGATAATCAACCACTATACGGTCTTGGGTAACCTCTTCAACAAACGCCTTCACTTCCAAATGCTCAGGATGATTCTGGTACACATCAAGGGATTCCATGTCCTTAAATTCCGAGTACAAGACCACGTCATAGGCAGCACTGCTGGTGTTTACGTTTATACCAACCTCTATTTGCAGTATCTCTTTAATTTTGTCTTTCAAGCCCTCAACGCGTTCCTTCATAATACTTGCATTTTCCTGTCTGTCCCTGCCTCCGGCAGAACTCTTAAGTTTCCATGCAACTATGTGTTTTACCATAATAAACCCTCCTTTGTCTCCAACAACTGGTACTATTATACTACATTTTTTTCCTGAATATGAGACATTTCATCATTTCCGGGGAAAGCTGTTTTTTTATCAGCTTCATTTTTTCTTCCCTGGGCAGCCTTTTAATGCTATACTCCCTCTGCATGGCCTCCGCCCTGGAATCGTAGGATTCCAAGTAGCGTAATACCACCGGCAGCCTTGCCCGGGTGCATTTTGCCCCCTTGCCGCTGTTATGCTGCTTAAGCCTCCTTTGGGGATCGGTTGTCCAGCCGGTATACAGCGAACCGTCACCACATTCAAGTATGTATACATAGTACATTTTCCGGGTTCCCCTTTTATCCGTTTTACTTAGGTCTTGGTATTATAAATCAGGGAAGCTAAAGACCCCGTCCTTTTGCTTCCCCGCATCCGCGTTGACATGACAATGTAATGGTATTATTATAGTATCGAACGAAATTACAATACATCCTAATTTTGCATTATATCATACCGAAACCCGGAGGTAAACACCGATGCCTAATTTTGCTGCCTTTGTGTCCTATGTACTGATTACCACTTTCACGCCCGGCCCCAACAACATAATGTCCATGTCCAATGCCAGCCGCTACGGTTTTAAAAGGAGTATAATGTTTAACGTGGGCGTATTCCTGGGCTTTTTCCTGATTATGGCCCTAAGCGCTCTTTTCAGCGTAGCCCTTTACGGTTTAATCCCTTCCATAAAACCGGTCATGACCTCCATCGGGGCTGCCTATATAATGTGGCTTGCATGGAAAACCTACAGCAGCAATCCACAAGTTGAAGAAGAGGACACAAGGCGTACAAACACCCTTTTGGCAGGGCTGCTGCTTCAGTTTGTAAACCCGAAGGTGATACTTTACGGTATTACACTTGTTTCAACATTTATTGTACCGTATTATAATTCCGTGCCGGTGCTGGTGGGCTTCGCCGTCTCTCTCGCTTTTACCGCCTTTGTATCCACCTGCTGCTGGGCGCTTCTTGGTTCGGTGTTCCAAAGGTTCCTAGTAAATAACCGCAGAACTGTAAACGCCATAATGGCCCTTTTGCTAGTCTACTGCGCCGTATCACTGTTTTTGTAATATTGGCAATTCCAACAGAGGATTTTCACATTATCAAAAGCTCCACAGCATGGGCAGCCATGCCAGCAATAATGCAAATGGGCAGGCTTACAGCCATTCGCACAAGAGAAAATTTCATACCCAAAAGACCCGCTTCATAGGGCAGCCGGCTTAACCCCAACAGGCACCAGCCGACCACCAGGGATACTACCGTGCCCAGTCCCGCGCCGGAGGCGCTTATTGATGCAACTATGGGAAAGAAGGCATAGGGTCCCACTGCCGAAAGCATTCCTGCAACTGTCCCAAGCAATATCCCCTTAAGACCCGCCTCCCTTGCCAGCCACTGGTTGACAAAGCCTTCCGGGATTACAGCCTCCAGCATACCTGCCAGGACAAAAGCCGAAAGCAACATTGGGATTAATCCAATCATCTGCTTAAGGCCAATCCTTATTCCCTCCATGTGCCTGCCTGTTGTTTTCGCGTTTATAATTATTAGCAGTACAGTTGCCAGGCTTAGAACAATCGCTGCGGAAGCTATTCCTGCAAAGGCACCTTTCAAAAAAAACACCCCTTTAAGATGCGGTTGAGCCTGTGTATCATGCTATGGTCTAGTTATTCTAACCCACGCAAAAAATACCAGAATGCCGGCGACTGCTGCCAGATCGCCTATGCCCCGGAACCTGTTCGCCTTGGTAGTATCGTTAATCCGTTCCTTCAAGTCTTCAATAATGTTTTCAAAGTCGTATAACTGGTCTAAACCATTAAATTCCAATACGAAGGCCCTGCCCCCGCTGCCTCTTTGCGTTACTTCTATGAAGCTGTCGTATTCTTCGAGGGTTATCTTTGTCACCATGGACTGGGGATGGTCCTTGGTTTTTTTATAAGTTAGCTCGTATTCCCCCAGCACCTCAGCCAGTATTGTCTCTAATTTATCCCTGTCAATATTGGTAGCGGTGTACTTTTTGCCGGAAAAAAGGTTTTTCAAAATAAAAAGAATAGCTATTGTAACCAGTATTCCCAATAACATAACAGCGGTTTTGGCATCACTGTCGTTACCTATTTCGAATTCCCAAAGGAGCATATAGTTATATATCATGAGTATAATCCCCAAGCCTGTTGACAGCATGTTTAGCGGCCCGGAATCTCTATAGAAGTTTTTATCCCTGCGCTTTATAATGAATAAATAAAAGCCTTGAATTAAAATTGATACGAGTATCAAGTAGTTTAGAAAAACACTGCCGCTGTCCATGTGTACACCCTTCCCTAATTTTAATCATCACAATAATTATATTCATCTTGATGGCCTTTGCTGTTTCTGTTGCAGCCCAAATTTCAGTCCTGCTTCTTATGTAATATTAGCGAACCGCCTTAGGGCATCAATAATGCATTCGCCATGCTGTATCTATAACGGCTTAGGTCTTCATCGTCCCTCGGTTTTCTGAATACAAAAAGATGCTCGTGCATTATAAGATAGAAATTGTAGTCTTTAACTTTTTTCTCCCAGTAGGGTGTAGATGTACAATTATGCTGAATCTTTATAATATCTTCTTTTAAAACAAATCCATTTTCAAGAAACAACTGCATTACGTAGAAAGCAAGGGGAACATAGTGTTTGTTTTTTCTAGTATCTCCTATTAAAACGGCACAGTAGGAATTCTCTTTTAATACCCTGAAGAATTCCGCTATACCCTTGTTCAATTCTGAACAAAATTTTTTAACCCCTGAAATATTTGAAAGGTCACCTTCTATTCTCCCTTCTGAATATTTGATTATGTTTAAATAGGGAGGATGGGTAACAATCAAATCAACACTTCCACTGCTTAAAAAGTTCATATTTCTAACATCTCCGATTTGAACCGTCTGTTCATATTCACAGCCGCATTCAAATTCGAGGTTTTTCTTTGTCAGCGCAATTGCTTCTGGGTTAATATCAACTCCTATTCCTTTTCTATTCAATAGTTTAGTTTCAATTAATGTTGTACCTCCGCCAACCATTGGGTCAAGTACTGTATCCCCTTCATTAGAATATCTCAGAATGATATTTCTGGCAATTTGGGGTGCAAAATTTCCCCTGTACTTAGCATTATGTGTCGCCCAGCCACCCCTCTCTGGGAAAGACCAAACAGTTGTAATTTCCTCTTTGAAATTTATTAGTTTATCCATAGGATATCCTCCAACAAACCCTTTCTAACAAAATGTAAATTCAGTAGATAATTAACTTTCCTAAATCCCTTTTCAATCTGGTTTTTCTGTCCTTTCCAGCCGTAACCGTCTGTGATCCAGATGAATTCAAAGCCGTTTTCTTTGAGTTCCTCCTGGCGATTTATATATGAATCTACAATTTCCTGAGGCTTCGACCCAGTACCGGAATAAAAGTTGACTTCTATGTTTACGACTCTGTCTTTATCTGCGTTTATTAGTATAAAATCAGCCTTTCTGTTCCTTATTGATGCAGAAACCTTAATACCAAAATTTTTCTGTAGATAGTTAAAATTTTTTTGGAACAATATGATATATCTATTGTCATGCTTTAGATTTATCTTTTCGATAAAAGGTTTGATAACCAATTCCATTGAATCCCCGCTTCTGTTTTTTCTGGCATGGGTGTCCATTCCTACTTCGACACCGGTGACATAATCTCTAATACTCTTTGTTGAAAGGTTCTCAAAAAAGTTTTTCAATCCAGTCTTTTCAAAAAATTCGATCAAAACCCTGATTTCCAGTTCTGATAACTTTCTTTCGGTAAAATTGTATTCCATTATATCTGTATCGGCATCTGAAAAGTCGCGTATGACTTTTAATCGTGCATCTCTGACCGCTATTAAGATTGGTATCACAGGTAATACTTCAGGGTATTTTTTTAAAATGTTTTCCAGGTCTTTATTGAAATTGCGACTGCCTATTAGGGAGTCAAGAATGCTTATTTCGATTTTGTACTTATCAACATGTTGCTCAACTTTCTCCCAGTTTACAAAAAAATTGTAACTTCTGTTGGTGTCAATAATTGTTTCGTGGAACCTCTCTATAGTGTCCTCAAGGCTGTCAGTACCCAAACGTTTACCATAAAACGATGCCATATATATAGGCCTCCTTACCAATAGTTCCTAATAATCAACTCGTTTATCTGGCCTCTTTTATTACCGTAACAGTTTATGTGCCTATTGGCCTTGATTCTTTCTATGTTAAAGCCTTCATATAACTTGTCAAAATAATCATCAAATTGGTTATGATTTCTAGGGTCAGAATTACTAAGAATTAAATAAGCTCCTTTTGCGTTCATACTTTTAAAAAAAGCAGCCAACCTTTTTTGGTCATTATCATCAAATCCTTCCTTAGAATAGCCCGTAAAACTAGATGTTGCGTTTATTGGACGATATGGAGGGTCAAAATAAACAAGGCTGTTTTCTTGGATAAAATCTTTGGTTTCCGTAAAATCACCGTAAAAGACTTCTGTGTTTTTCAGAGCTTTATTTACTTCCATTATATTATCCCTGTCACAGATATTTGGTTTCTTGTACCTACCGTGTGGAACATTGAACTTTCCGTTCTTGTTTTGTCTAAACAATCCGTTGAAGCATGTTTTATTCAAAAATATCAAATAAGAGGCTCTTTTAATCCAGTCCTCATTGTATTCGTCAAAGTTAAATCTTTGTACTTGGCTGTTATATTTATCCCTTATCATATAGAAATAGTCTTTTCTTTCATCCTTGTTCCTATTTATGTACTCATCTTGAAGCACTTCGAGTTGGTTGATCAATTCTTTTGGATTGTTTTGTATTACTTTGTATCCGATGATAACTTCTCTATTGATATCGCACAGGTATGCTTTTTTTACCGTATACTCTCTTTTTAAGAAAAAGAATAATGCTCCACCTCCTACAAAGGGTTCAATATAACTTTCAATAGTCTTCTTATCTGCAATAGCCTTAGGAAGCCTTGCTTCTAATTCCTCCAATAACTGGGTCTTTCCTCCTGCCCATTTTATAAAAGGTTTTGCAGTTAACTTAGTTTCATGGGATCGAGTAGAACTGTTTCCATGTATATTAACGGTCACGCCAATATTATGCATAATATATTACCTGCTTTCATCCTTGTATTCTTCTTCTTAACCTATTGAAATTATAGCAGTATTTCAGCAGGCAATCAATTAAGAACACCCCGTTCCGTTATTTGTTTAAAGGAACGGGGTGTTTAACCTTTCAGCTTATCCTCTGCTTCAGCCTTATCTTGTCGGCCACCATTGCTATGAACTCCGAGTTGGTGGGCTTACCCTTGTCGTTATGTATTGTGTAACCGAACAGGCTGTTTATGGTATCAACCTTGCCCCTGCTCCAGGCCACCTCTATGGCATGTCTTATGGCCCTCTCCACCCTGCTGGATGTTGTGTTATACCTCTTGGCTATGGAGGGATAAAGCTCCTTTGTCACCGCGCTCAGCATCTCAATATCGTTGACAACGGTCTTTATTGCCTCCCTAAGGTACAAATAACCTTTAATATGGGCGGGCACCCCAATCTCGTGTATTATATTGGTTATTTCCACATCCAGGCTCTGTCCCTCGGTGAAGTAGGTTTCCGGCTGGCCCTTTCTTTTCTTTTCCATGGGCACCACGTTGTTGTCCATCATCTGCCTTATTCTCTTTATGAAAATTTGCATGTCAAAGGGTTTCACGATATAGTAATCCGCTCCCAAAAGCAGCGCCCTTTGGGTGATTTTATCCTGGCCTACGGCGGACAATACTATAATATTGGGCATAGGTTCTAATTCCATGGTATTTAGCTTTTCCAAAACTCCCAATCCATCCAGGTGCGGCATTATAATATCCAGCACCAGGATATCGGGTTTGTACTGCTTAATAAGCTCAAGCGCCTCAAACCCGTCGTTTGCGGTACCTACCAGTTGGATATCCTTCTCCCTGGACAAGTATTCGCCTACTATTTCGCAAAATTCCTTGTTGTCGTCAGCAATCATTATTCTTATCTTTTTCTCATTCAAAAGGAGCCCCCCTCTTCTTTATATATATTGAGTTGACAATTATTTATTCGACAAAGGGAAATTAAATCCTTCTATAATTCCAAATTTAATATATTATGGATATTCTTTCTCCATTTTGCATTAGCATATCCCAATATATGAAAAACTGAGCAACTCCTTTCGGGAGTTACTCAGTTTTATCAACTTTCGCTGCGCCGTTTCCTGTATTTATCTCAGCATGCTGGACCATCCATTCGGCAAATATAGCGTATCCACGGGTTGGGTCGTTTACAAACACGTGGGTCACAATTCCCACAAGCCTTCCGTCCTGTATTATGGGGCTGCCGCTCATCCCCTGTACAATTCCGCCGGTGGCTTCAAGCAGCCTTTCGTCCGCAACTTTCACTACCATGCTCTTGGGTTCCGGATGGTACTGTTTCGCTACTTTTTGAATTTCTATGGCGAACTTCCCGATTTTTTCATCCACTGTTGTCAGGATAAACGCCGGCCCTTCCTTTACCTGGTGCCGCAGCGCTACCGGTATA
This sequence comes from Clostridiales bacterium, assembly GCA_012728565.1. Taxonomy (GTDB): domain Bacteria; phylum Bacillota; class Clostridia; order Ch29; family Ch29; genus JAAYEV01. The sequence goes on along the minus strand of JAAYEV010000021.1, from coordinate 38,258 downwards.
GGCTCAGGAAAATACTCGTTTCCCATAGCCTTGCTTAGTATCCCGAATATTCCGAATTCCGTATTCTTTTGTATATAGCCCAGTTTATTCTGCTCTTCAAAAAAAATTCCCCTTATTTCACCGGGCTTGCTCCTTTCTCCTTTTTTTATCGAAGCTATCCTTGATTCCAGTATTTCCCCTTCCTCCACTGACAGCATAAGTCCCGTATCTACATCGGTTATGGCATGTCCAAGGGCGCCAAAGGCACCGGTCTCCGGGTTATAAAAGCTAAGGGTACCCACTCCAGCCGTCTTGTCCCGGACCCATGCCCCTATCCTGTATTTGCCATCCTCTTGGCTTTTAACCGGTTTTACGGTTTTCACCAGGCTCTGTTTTCCCCGTTTAATCTCAATGGATATTTCTTCACCCTTGTTCCCGCCCAGCAGCTGTATTACATGATCGGCATCACGGACCTTTATATTATTTATGCTTATTATCGAATCCCCGACCGCAATCCCGGCCTGGGACGCCGGGTTATGACTTTTTCCGTCTATGCCCGTAAAGTCCGCCAGTGCCACCACCAGTACCCCCTGGGTGTAAAGCTTTACTCCTATTGAATGCCCTCCCGGTATAACTCTCGCCGGGGATATCACCGACACAGTCAGTTTCTTTATCGGTATAAGCCCGAATAGTCTAAACTCAATTGTACCGCCCCCGGTGGCGCTGGTCTGTATAATAAGTGGATTCCAGCTGCTTAAGCTTGTGCCCCCGGTGGTCACTTCCATGCCGTTAAGCTTTAATATACCTTCGCTCTCGCTTGTTGCAAATATGCCGATGGGAAGTATTAGGTCAAGGGTCCTTTCTTCTCCTTCCACCACCAGGTATTCCCCGGGCATTGAAACGATTCTGTAAATATCCGACAAAAGGACTGCAGATAATATGGCCATTACTACTACAACAGCCATAATTGCAGCTTTCTGTCCTTTCCGCAAGCTGTATCACGCTCCCCAAGCCCAAGAACCTTTCCCGACCCACCTCCAAAAAAAATTTAACTTAACTATACATAGTTAAGTTAACCCTTTGAAAAACTAATTATGCTATAAAAATATTGTGTTTTGAGCAGTAATTTTCAAATAAATGTCCTAAACCGCACTTTTTTTAAAATTTTCTGCCATTTTGAGCATTTCTTCCGAGTGTCTTATGGTAAGGTCTGTAACCTTCGCACCCCCAAGAAGCCTCGCCAGTTCCCTGACCCTTTGGTCCCTGTTTAACAGTTCCAGCCTTGTATATGTATGACCGTCCCTTTCTTCCTTGCTAATAAGGTAATGGTTGTCCGCCATTGCCGCTATCTGCGGAAGATGGGTAACACAAACCACCTGGTGCTGCTTGGATACACTGGCCAGCTGCTGTGCCACCACCTGGGCGGTTCTTCCGCTAATTCCGGCATCAATCTCGTCGAATATCAGCGTTGGAATACTGTCGGTATCGGCAAGGCAGGTTTTTATGGCAAGCATAATTCTCGACATTTCACCGCCGGAAGCTATTTTGCTTAAAGGCTTTAGCGGCTCCCCGAGGTTTGCGCTGAACAAAAACTCCACCATATCAGCACCCTTTTTTGTGAAACCCGCCGCCCTCTCTATCGATATATCAAATACCCCGTTTTTCATGCCAAGTTTTTTAATTTCCCCGGTGATTTTATTGGCAAGAAGATTTGCCGTTTCTTTTCTCATCTCGGTTAGCAAGGCGCATTCCTTTTCCATTTCCTTTTCCGTTTCGGCGATTTCTTTTTCCAGGTGTTCCTGCTCCACCCGGCTGTTTTTAAGCTTTTCCAGCTCGTCACACTTGCGCCGACAGTATTCCAGGACCTCTTCTATCGTTTTGCCGTATTTGCGCTTAAGCTTGTTTATGAGGTCAAGTCTTTCCTCAGTAGCATTTAGCATGCCGGGGTCAAACTCGAAACCGTCGATCATATTCCTAATATCCCTTGTAATTTCCTTAAGGGATACATGGCAGGATTCTATGTCACTATAAAAACCGCCTATCCTTTCATCCATATCTTTGAAGGGAACAAGAAGCTGGTCCACCTGGCCCAAACCGTCTATTATGCTTAAGCCTGTACCATGATCGCCCCCATACAGCAGTTCATAGGATTGTGCCAGCGACTGGAATATCTTTTCCGCGTTGGCCAATACCTCTCTCTGCCGCAGCAGTTCCTCCTCTTCCCCTTCTCTAAGCCTTGCGGCTTCTATCTCCTGCACCTGGTACGAATAAAGGTCAATATTTCTCTCCCTTTCCATTTCGCTCAGCAGTACCTCTTCCAAGGCTTTCTTTTGTTCTAGAAGCCTTTGGTACAGCGATGCCACCCTTTTTCTTTGTTCCAGTACCCCGCACCCGCCGAAATGGTCCAGTATATCTATATGGTTTTGTACATCCAGCAGCGACTGGTGCTGGTGCTGCCCGTGGATGTCAATGATATGCCGGCTAATCTCCCTTATGCTGGACAGCGGCACCGGCCTTCCGTTTATCCTGCTTACGCTCCTCCCGCTCCTTATTTCCCTCCCAAGCACCAATGTCTTGTCCCGGTCCAGGTCTATGCCCAGTCCTTGCAGGACTTCTTCAATCCCCTCAATGTCGTCACATTTAAAAAGGGCTTCAACCACAGCCTTGTCGGCCCCTGTCCTTATAATGTCGGTATCCGCCCTTTCCCCCAGTACCATGTTTACCGCGTCTATCATTATGGACTTCCCGGCTCCAGTCTCGCCGGTCAGAACATTCAGCCCGCTTTCCAACATTAGGCATACACTATCAATGAGTGCAAAATTGGATATGTTAAGTTCCAGCAACATGTATTACCGGCCCCCGTTTCTATCCCTTTAGTTTCTTTAATTTCTCCATTATGTTCACAGCGTTTTTTTCATTCCTGGTAAGAACAAATATGGTATCGTCCCCGGCTATTGTGCCAACCACTTCCTGCCAGTCTAGCGCGTCGACCACTGCGGCAGCCCCTTGGGCCGCTCCCGGAATTGTCTTTATGACCACTATGTTTATGGCATAGTCCACTTTAAGCACCGTTTCTTTGAATACCTTAACGTGCCGGTCCGCCAAATCGCTGTCATGGGGCTTGATGGTAGAATACTTGTACTTGCCGGTGTCGCTTAGGGTTTTTATAAGCCTCAGCTCCTTGATATCTCTCGACACCGTCGCCTGGGTTATGTTAAATCCGCAGGTCTTGAGCTCCTCAGCCAATTCCTCTTGGGTCTCGATTTCCTTGTTTTCAATGAGTTCCAAAATCTTGGCATGCCGGGCAATCTTCATTTGCCAACCTCCTTTTTCTTCTACCTTCTTTCGTTAAGCTTTGTCCTCAGCACGTCGTAAAAGTTTTTATCCCTAAGCTTTATCATGTTAGCTGAAAACTCCGACCTCCGCACAATGATTAAGTCCCCTGCGTTCAGCCTGTAGCCCTGCTGCCCGTCTATGGTCAGCATGACATCGTTTTTATCGCCCACAACCTCCACTTTAACCTCTTCCTTGTCGGATATAACTATTGACCTGGAGCTCATCATATGCGGGCTTATGGGAGTAATAACCATGCCGGCAACATCGGGACTAAGGATTGGCCCGCCCGCAGACAGGGAGTAGGCGGTCGAGCCTGTGGGACTGGAAATGATTATGCCGTCCGCCGAATAGGTTTCCACGTAGCTTTGGTTAATATAAGTCTTTAGCTGTATAATCCTCGAAAAGGACCCCTTTGATATCACTATGTCATTAAGCGCCCAGAAGTTGTCGGTTATCATGTTGTTTTTTATAAGGACCGCTTCCAGCATCATCCTTTTCTCAACCCGGTAATCCCCGTTCCTAATCCTTTCCAGGCCGTCGTACATGTTATCCTGTTCCAATTCGGTGAGGAATCCCAAGTGCCCCAGGTTGATACCCAGTATAGGCGTCTGCTGCCAAAGCACCTGTCTTGCAACCGAGAGCAGTGTTCCATCTCCGCCCAGCACTATTATGAAATCTGAAGTTTTATATATTTCCGACGGTTTTTCCGCCAAGCCCGGCATCTCCAGCTCGCTGGCGGTTATTTCATTAAGAAGCACGCGGGAGCCCTTATCCTCCAGCCATTTTATCAGCTCCCGGGCTACTTCAAGGCTGCCGGACTTCTGTAGGTTTGGAATAATGCCTATTGTATCGAGTTTAACGGCCTTTTCCTGCATTTTTGCTCAATACCCCTTCCTTTTATCAAGACATTCTACAAATATTCCATTTTTCCTCTATTTTGGTCACTATACGCGGTGGGATTCTTCCACAACCCTTTCTATCATTTCCTGCACATTTTCAGCCCCGGCGCCCTCAATATCCTCATCACATGCATATACAAGGTATTCTATGTTTCCCCCGGCTCCGGTTATGGGGGAATGGGTAAGCCCCCGCACCTTTAAGCCCATACCCATAATAAAGTCATATATTTTTTGTATCACTTCCCTGTGCACCATTGGGTCCCTTACTATTCCCTTTCGGCCCACCTTTTCACGTCCCGCCTCAAACTGTGGCTTGATAAGGGCAATAATCTTCCCCCCGGGTTTTAATAAGGTCCTTGCCACCGGCAGTACCAGCGTAAGGGAAATAAAAGCCACGTCAATAACCGCTATGTCACAGCTTTCTCCCAGGTCCTCCGGCTTGACAAACCTAATGTTTGTACGCTCCATGACCACAACCCTCGTGTCCTGGCGCAGTCTCCAGTCAAGCTGGCCGTACCCCACGTCAATGGCATATACCTTTTTTGCGCCCCTTTTTAAAAGACAGTCGGTAAAACCCCCGGTGGAAGCACCAATATCAACGGCTGTATATCCGGTAACGTCAACTTGGAAGAGTTCCAAGGCCTTTTCCAGTTTCAGTCCTCCCCTCCCCACGTAGGGAATGGGGTCCTCATCCACTGAAATTACTGCATCCTCGCTGACCCTGGTCCCCGCCTTGTCCATCACTTTGCCATCCACCCTTACAAGTCCGGCCATAATTGTTCCCTTAGCTCTTTCTCTGCTTGGAAACAACCCCCTGTCCACCAGAAGCGTATCCAACCTTTTCTTTGCTGACGCCACTTCCCTTTCCTCCTTCTGCCAGGTCCAACAAACTGTAATATATACCGGTATCGTCCAGACCGTAAGCCCTGTACAGGCTGTCGTTGTCACCGAAAGTAACGAATTCGTCCGGGAAGCCCAATAGCTTTATCCTATAATCCATAGCATCAAGGCCCATTGAATTCATCTGCTCCAGCAGGTAACTTCCGTATCCGCCCCGGATAACATTGTCTTCCAGCACCGCTATCTTGTCATAGTCCTTCAGTATCTCCGCCAGCATTTCCGTATCAACGGGTTTAACAAACCGGGCATTTACAACGCCTGCCTTTATGCCCTTCTTTTGAAGCTGTTCCGCCGCCCTACATGCCCTCGGCAGCATATTGCCAACGGCAATAATGCACAGGTCTTTACCCTTTATTACCACTTCCGATTTGCCCTTTACCAACGGGCCGGGAGTATAGCCCTTCACCGTCCGGCCTTCTCCCCTTGGGTACCTAATCGCGACCGGTCCCTCGCTGTTTAGTGCATACCTCAACATTTCCTTCATTTCGCTGCAGCAGCATGGTGCAAGCACCTGCATATTGGGTATATGGCTTAAGAATGACAAATCGAATACCCCATGGTGAGTGGGCCCGTCATTTCCCACTATCCCTGCCCTGTCCACGGCAAACACCACCGGCAGGTTTTGCAGGCAGACATCGTGAATAACCTGGTCGTACGCCCGCTGCAAAAACGTTGAATACACAGCGAATACCGGCTTAAAGCCTTCCCTTGCCAAGCCCGCCGCATAGGTGACTGCGTGCTGTTCGGCTATGGCTACGTCATAAAACCTGTCCGGAAAGACATTCGCGAATTCCGAAAGGCCTGTCCCATCCGCCATGGCCGCAGTTATCGCGACCACTCTCGGGTCCTCGGCCGCCAGCTCCAGCATTGCCTTGCCGAAGGCTGACGAATAACTCTGCCCGTTGCCCTCCCTGATTATTTCCCCGGTTTTTACTTCAAAACAGCCCACGCCATGGAACCGGTCGGGATTGTTTAAAGCCGGCCGGTATCCTTTGCCCTTTTTTGTTACGACATGTATCAAGACCGGTCCCTTTAGCTTTTTTGCCCTTTTCAGTACATCCTTAAGCAAAACCAGGTCGTGCCCGTCTATGGGCCCCAAATATGTAAACCCAAGCTCTTCGAACAACATGCTGGGCACAAGGAAGTACTTGATGCTGTCCTTTGCCTTTTCCGCAACCTTGGCCATGCTGTTGCCCACCGCAGGAATTCGTTTTATCAGGCCCTCAATATCTTCCTTTACCCTGAAGTACCGTGGATGGGTCCTAATACGACTTAAGTGTTTGGACAGGCTGCCCACGTTCTGGGCTATGGACATTTCATTTTCATTAAGAACCACCGTAATGTCCTTTTGCAGGTGCCCGGCATGGTTTAATGCCTCAAAGGCCATTCCTCCGGTCATCGCACCGTCTCCTATTACAGCCACCACCGAAAATTTTTCACCTTTTAGGTCCCTGGCAGCGGCAATGCCCAGCGCGGCGGATATTGAGGTACTGCTGTGCCCCGTACCGAATACGTCGTGGGGGCTTTCATCAATCCTGGGGAACCCCGAAATTCCGCCGAACTGCCTTAGGGTGCTAAAATCTTTGTACCGGCCTGTCAGAAGCTTATGTACATAGGACTGGTGCCCCACATCCCATACTATCCTGTCCCTTGGACTGGAATACACGGTATGCAGCGCTATAGTAAGCTCCACCACTCCAAGGTTTGATGCCAGGTGCCCCCCGGTTTTGGATACGGTATCTACAATAACCTGCCTGAGCTCCCTTGCCAGTAGTTTTTGCTGCATATCGCTCATCTCTCTCAAGCTTTCCGGTCCCTTAATGCTTCCAAGTATTTCATGCATTACATATCACCGCTTTCTTCCGCTATTCTTGTCATCATCCAATACCCTGATACCTGTTTTTCTGTAAAAAACGTTTAGGAATCTTCCCGCCTTAAAGGTAATCTCGCTTGCGTTATCAATGGCAATGTTCTTGCCTATGGCTTTGCCACCGACGGTTACTGCTGCAATAAAGCTGCTCAGCATCACCCCAAGGACTGCTCCCCTTATATTGGGATATATCGCCACAAACCTGGTAACTATAACCGCTCCCGCCGCCCCACTTAGTATTCCGCATATGTCGCCTATTACATCATTGCAAAAATTTGACACTGCCCCGGCTTTTTTGTGAAGCATCACGGCTTCCCTGGCCCCGGGTATTTTCTGAGCGGCCATTCCGTTGAGCGGTTTTTGGTCGGAGGCTGTGACGGCTATCCCTATTATATCAAAAACGATTCCAACGATTACTATAACGATAAGTATCACGTATGCGGCAACAAGCGGCAAATTTCTTACAACCATTTCCGAAAGAAAACTGAAAGTAAGTGCCAGCAGAAAGGTCCACAGGGTTATCAAAACCACCCAGCGGCTCTTTTTTTTCTTCCCGGGTTTTGCTCTTGGTTTCAATACTAATTACCTCACTCTTTTTTGTTATAGAATTAGTATAATTACATATATTAAAATTATATCATCCCATTGAAAGGGAAAGAATATAAAAAAGCTGATAGTATGCACTATCAGCAAGGCTTCCAGGTGGCGGCATATTGAGTAAATTTTGCGGCTTAGGTCCAGCAGGCTTTCCCAGTCGAATACCGGCCTGTCGCCAGGTCGGCGGTTTCCCTTTAAATTCGTCTCTGTCGTGTTGCCAGCGACAGGGCTGGATTGCCACTTAGTCCGCACTCTAATCCTCATTATGCCTCTTTCGGAACAGTCTAGGGGTTTTCCCCGGCATCGGTTCTACTTCCTAGCCTCTTTTGCAAAAAGGGTTTCGAAAGCATTGGCATCCTCCGAAGGGCCCTTCGGACTAGCCTGACAATCATCCGCCCGTTTCACTCAAGGCAGGCTACGCTGCAGTCTTATCTGCAGGTTACTCCCCGAACCCTGTATCCGGTTATCGGGGTCTCCGCGGAGGGAGGGTCAACGCCTGCATGCCTTTGCAGATCGCCCCGGCCTCCTTACTCCCTGAAAAGGCCCCCGACTGGGCGTCGAAAGCCGATCCAAGGAACTTCATCGATGTGCCCTTTGACGGATTTTTAGCCCCGCCTTCAGAAGCAAAACCTCTGACTAGAATACTGCGCCACCTCGATATGTGCATATTATAACATGATACCATGCGCCCTTCAAATCCGTTTAAACCATAATATTGGCTGTTATAACTCCAATAATACCGCCTATTATAACTTCTATCGGAGTATGGCCTATTAGCTCCTTAAGTCTTTCTTCCTTGAGCACTTTGTGCTCAATCACGTCTTTAATTATTATGTTGAGTATTTCGGCTTGCTTGCCGGCAGCCCTGCGCACCCCAGCGGCATCGTACATAACCACGAAGGCAAAGGACATAGCTATGGCAAAAAGCGGCGATTCCCAGCCCTCCAGTTTGCCTATGCCGGTTGACAGCGCCATTACAAAGGCGGAATGAGAGCTGGGCATTCCTCCCGAACCGACAAAGCGCTTTAAATCCACTTTCCTGTAACTAAGAACTTCGATTAGAACTTTGCTCCCCTGCGCCACCGCCCAGGACACCAGCGCTATCATCAAAACTTTGTTTTCCAATACCCGCGAAAAAAAGTTCAAGCGTCCTCCTCCTTGTTCTAAAACTCCCTGTCAATGAGGCTGTCAGCCAGCTCAGTTAGAAACTTCGCCTTTTCGCCAAAGGCCGCCAGGCTTTCCTTTGCTTCATTTATAAGTTTTTTTACAAGTCTTGTGGATTCATCCAGCCCAAGTATTGATACGTAGGTGGACTTACCCTTGGAAACATCGCTGCCTACCTTTTTCCCAAGGGTCTCTTCTTTTCCTATAACATCAAGGATATCGTCTCTTATTTGAAATGCAAGTCCCAAATTATTTCCGAACTTCCGTATATTTTCGTACTCCGCATCACTGCATCCCGCGCTTAAGGCTCCTGCCAGCAAGGACGCACATATAAGGGCACCGGTTTTCCTAAGGTGCATTTCCTTTAACTCGTCAAGGCCCGCCCGCTTTCCTTCGTACATAAGGTCCATAACTTGGCCCCCTATCATCCCCGTCACGCCGGCAGCCCTCGCTATTTCCTTTACTGCTTTCAAGTTACCTCCGTCAAGGGGATATAAATCCAGCATAACTTCAAAGGCATAGTTCAAAAGACCGTCCCCGGCAAGAACGGCAATACCGTCCCCGAAAACTTTGTGATTTGTCGGTTTGCCCCGCCTGTAATCATCGTTGTCCATAGCCGGAAGGTCGTCGTGAATAAGTGAATAGGTATGAATCAGTTCCACCGCGCACGCCAACGGCATTACCCTTGAGACGTCACCGCCGCAAATTTCACAGCCCGCCATCACCAGTATCGGCCTAAGCCTTTTCCCTCCGGCAAACAGGCTGTACTCCATCGCCTCGTATATTATGCCGGGCACGCCCTGTTCATGCTTGATACAGTTTTTGAGGCACTCTTCCACCCGCTTCTTTTTTTCTTCCATCGCTCTTTTAAAAGTCAAGGTCATTATCTCCCTCCAGGTCGATGCCGGATTGTACCTGCTCGCCTTCCTGTTCCTCCATGATTATCTTAATCCTGCCCTCTGCCTCTTTCAGTCTTCGGGATAAGTTCCGGTAAAGCCGTATGCCCTCTTCAAAGACCTCAAGTGACTTGTCCAGGTCCAAATCCCCTTCCTCCAGCAGGGCTATTATTTCTTCCATTCTTTCCATGGCCTTTTCAAAGCTTAATCCATTTTCCATGGTTATGCGTTACCCCCTTTGACATCTAATACCTTTACATTTAAAGTCCCGTCCTTCATCATCACATCCAGGTAGTCGCCAACCCTTGCCTGACCCACCGACCTTATAAGTTGACCGGTTGACGGGTCCCTAACAACCGTGTAACCCCTTTCCAGCACCGCCATGGGATTAATTGCGCAAAGCCTTTCGAACCGCTGCTGCAGCAGTTGTTTCTTGTTGGAGTGCTGCTGCCGGAAACCTTTAATAAGCTTTTCGTAACCGTCGTCGGCTTGCTGACGGTACTGCATTATCCTATCCAGCGGCTGCCTGAAGGCATAGCTGTCCCTTACACGCTGCAGCCTCAAAACACCGAAACGTACTTGTTTTTCCATGGCTGCTTTCATCCTGCCGCGGGCATCACTAATCCTTGTGATTACCTGTCTCAGTTCCGGGACCACCAGCTCGCCGGCTGCAGTCGGTGTAGCAGCCCGCAGGTCGGCTACAAAGTCGGCAATGGTATAATCCGTCTGGTGCCCTACGGCGGATACAACCGGCACATTGGACTCAAACACCGCCTCGGCTACCCTTTCATCATTGAAGGCCCAAAGTTCTTCAATGGACCCTCCGCCCCTCCCGATTATCAACACATCCACCGGCTGGACAGTGTTAAAATACCGGATACCTCGGCAAATCTGTTCCGGGGCTCTTTCCCCCTGTACCAGGGAATGGTAAACAAAAATTTGCGCCTTGCCCCACCTGCGGTTTATGGTGTTAATTATGTCCTTAACCGCCGCCCCCTTCGCAGAGGTAACCACTCCTATGGTGGCCGGCATGAAAGGCAGCTTTTTCTTTTTGGCCGGATCGAAATATCCCCTTTGCTCCAGGGATTTTTTCAGCTTTTCAAAGGCCTCGTAAAGCTCTCCCAGCCCGTCCTGGGACATTTCCCTGACATACAGCTGGTACTGGCCGTCCCTTTCGTATACCGAAACGCTTCCCCTCGCCAGCACTTTCATCCCGTCGGTTGGTTCAAAGGAAAGATTTTGGACCGCCTCCCGAAACATCACACATCTTATTCGGCTTAAGCTGTCTTTCAGCGAAAAATACATGTGCCCTGAACTGTACAGTTTGCAGTTGGAAAGCTCTCCCTTTACCGCAATAGCCGCTAAAATGGGATCGCCGGCCAGGCTTTTCTTTATGTAACCGTTAACCTCACTCACCGAAAACGCCCTTATTTCCATGGATTATTCCACCCTTTAATAATCTGTTATATGTTTTTATACCTTTGCATGGCTATTAAGGCGGTACCCACCGCGTTGTCGCTGCAGTACTCCGCTTTCGGGAAATACAGCCTGCAGTTTAGGTTTTCTTCCAAGTATCCCCTTATGTATTTGTTTGAGGATACGCCGCCCACCATTAATACATCATATATTCCCAGTCTGCTGCATGCTTCCGCTATAACCGACGCCAGGCTTCGGGCTATGCAAAAAAGCACCGCCCGGGCAACCCCTGTCCTGCTTTCGCCCGCCTCCAGTAACCTTTTAGCATGGGTTTCCGGGCCTGAAAAACTTGTGGAGGTACCCCGTGCAAAACAACGTATTTCAACGGGCGGGTCCTCTTTCCCAGCTTCGTCGGCCAGCCTTTCGAGATGCGGCCCGCAGGGAAAGGAAAGCCCCATTGCCACACCCACCCTGTCCACCAGCTGGCCGGCACTTATGTCTTCCGTACCGCCTATTATCCTTACTCCGAAACCGGTATCATTTCTTACAGTTTCCAGCAGCTCGGTGGTACCCCCTGAAAGGTGCACCGTCAGGAATCTTTCTTCTTTCGGCCCTCCGCCTGACCAAAGGCCCGACATGATGTGGTTTTCCTGGTGGGTGGTCTCAAAGAAAGGCACCCCCGCCACTGCAGCGGCCACCCTGGCCGCGTTCTCTCCCACCGTGAACACCGGCATGTACGATTCAGGCAGCGGCCTTGGTTTAACCGAAGCTGCTACGGCGGCTATTTTCATCTCCCCGGGCAGCCTGTTTTCCGTCCCGGCGAAGACCCCAAGGTTTTTTATATGCTGGAACACCCCCTCGGACTGCCGCAAACCCCTGCCGCCCTCTTTGACCCGAAGGACCGACCTGTAGTCAAGGATAAGTTCACCCGTATCATCCACTATGGCAACTGAGGTGGTATAGCAGCTTGTATCAAAACCAATATACGCTTCCATTGGCTCACCTACTGCATATTGTGTTCTCTAACCAGGTTTCCCAGTATGCCGTTCACAAAAACTCCAGATTCCTCGTCACTGTACTTCTTGGCCAATTCCACCGCTTCGTTTATCGAAACCTTCACCGGTATATCATCCCTGTACAAAATCTCATAAACGGCGTTCCTAAGCACGGCAAGGTCAACCCCGGGTATCCTGTCAATGGTCCAATTCTTTAGTTTTCCGGAAATCAGCTCGTCTATCCTGTCGAGGTTTTTTACGGTTCCCTCTATATTCTCCCTGAAAAATTCCTTATCCTCTTCCTGCATGGGGTTTTGCTCAAAAAAATCCTCCATAAGGCCGGTGTAGTCCTCCTTACGCATCTGCAACAGGAATAGGAATTGTACAACCAGCTCCCTGGTCTTTTTCCTGCTCATTCGTCAAACCTCCTGTCTCACTTCCGGCTTTGTGCAGCAATAATATTATTTCCATAAGGCCCGCCAATCTACCCGGAGTGATCCACTGGCTTTTATTTATGCTTGTCCACCTTTTTTCCGCTAAAGAACAAACCTCCCGGAAAGGAGGTTATCTTTATTTGAAAAAGCAATCTTTATTTTTCCTGGTCCTCTCCATCTTTTACCTTATCCATGGTCACGCCCTGTACGTGTATGTTCACTTCGACAACGTTCAAACCCGTCATGGTTTCCACGGCTTTTTTGACCTTCTCTTGAATCTCCCATGCAACGTCGGGTATTTTTACCCCGTACTCCATGATTACATGCAAGTCTATGTTAACTTCCTTTTCCCCTATGGTAACCTTAACACCCTTGGACTGGTTTTTCCTGCCCAGCAGCTCTGCGATGCCCCCTGCAATGCCTCCGCTCATGCCGGCAACTCCCTTAACTTCCGTGGCTGCTATTCCGGATATTATGGAAACCACATCATCGGATATTTTCACGGTGCCGAAATCTTCGGTATCCTTTCTAACTTCGTCCGACAAGTTCTCACCCCCATCAAGCGTATTAATTATAGTCTTTATTATACCAAATGGACCTTGCCTTTACAAATAATTCTATTGTTTTTCCATAATCTTTATTTTATCCGTTTCAACGTCCGCCTCCCGGGTTACAATATCCTTTATTTGAGCCACTTGAGCCTGGGTAAGCTTTTCAGAATCCACGATTACATTTACCGAATCCTCTCCCATAATCACCAGGGCGTCCTTAAATCCCTTGGCCTTGATCAGGTTCTCAATTATACTTTCGGTTTCACTTTTTTTAATCAGTGAAAGCATTTCTGCCTGGGCCATTTCCTTGACGCCGCTGTCTATGTTCGGATCGGAAACAATACCGTTTAACGTTTCTATATAGAAGCTCCTGTTTTTGTTCCTGTCAAGCCTGGACTGGATAAAGAAACTGGACGTAGCAAGGCCGGCGGCGCTTGTTTCCACTCCCTCCTCGATTTCTATGTTGCCGGTGTCTTCGCTGTCCAACGCTAGGTCTCCTTCCGGCTCAGGTACATCCGGTTCCCAGGAAACCTCATCTTTTACGAAGGTTAGGCTGTTGTCGCCGGCAATTTCCCTCCCCAGATTATGATTTACCACCGCGATAACAATTAACAGTAACACCAACAATGACAGTACCACTGTCTTTCTTCTTAATACCATCACATCTCATTCCCCCCATTTTTTATGTGGAGACACCCGATCCGCATGCCTATTACAACGACGGTGACACTTTACAGTTACATTGGGTAAACCTTTACCCTAAACGCAGGTATCCCCAGCACCGTCTGAACCGCGTCGGTGAGCCGTTCTGTCACTTCCGGCCTTTGCGCCCCTTCCGCCACCACGATTACCCCCATCACCTCCGGCATTACCTCTTTAACTATAAGCGGCTGGTCCGACGTAATGCTGCCGCCACCTTGTGCCACCCTTTTGTCTGTACTTTGTTGAATGATTGTTCTTGTTCCACCGTCCCCGTCCCTTTCACTGGTCTCGCTCCCCGACTCCACCGTGTTTAAAGCCGGCACTATTTCCTTGCTTGACTTTAACGTAACCATTACCGAGACCTTACCAACACCGGATATCTGTTCAAGTATACCCTTCAGCCTGGTCTCCAGCTGCTCTTCGTAGGTGGCTGCGGAAATCGACTGTCTATTTAATTGTATGTCTTTATCCTCAATACTATTTCTCTTCTTGTCACCGGTTCCAAAAAAACTGCTCGAAACGATTACCAGTATGGCAGCAACCAGTGATATTATGACAAGATTTTGGACCATTCTTTTTGTACCCATGTTGTACAGTTTTTCTTTAAAAGCGTTCAGATTCATTTGGCCTGCTCCCCCCATTTGTGTTACTTATGGCAATACCACTTCTATTCTCTCTTCCGGCAGTTGGTATGTACCGGCCAGGTATTTTGCTATTTCCTGCTGCATGCTTTCATCATGAATGCCGGGCTGCCCTGTACCGTCTCCCACCTTTACCTTTATCCTGTCAACTTTTTCGATTCCCCCCGCCCCGTCCCTATCCGCCGTATCGGTTATCACCACCCTTATACCGGTGATGCTTCCGAAATCTTGCGCGTCGTGCCGCTCTTCTATTCTTACCTCCGCCTGTACCTTGCCAAGGCCTTTATTCTCAATATCCTTCGCAATCTGCTGCTCCAGGCTGTTTTTGTATAGCTTAATTACTCCTTCCCTGCTGCTGTTTTCCAGTTTACCCATCCTGTAATTCACATCGCCCAGGGCAATGGACCGAGACGTTTCATAAACTCTGCTCCCGAAGTCAAAGTCCCCCGCCATCAGCGTTAGAACAGGGTTTATTATTACGAACATAACCATCAGACCTATTACCAGGCTAATGTATTTCCTGGTACTACCGCTCGGCATCATTATTTCAACAATGGTAACAAATATCATGGTAATTACTATGTTTACCACCCAGTTCCGTAAAAACTCCATCCCATCACCTCATCATAAGGGCGGCATTACCTGCCCCGACTATTATCGTAACCGATATGAAAAACATGAGCGCCACCGAAGCCACCGTTGCAAATAAAAGCAGCAGGCTTCCCGCCATCTCGTTCAGGCACCGGACCAGCTGCCCCCCCGCCACCGGTTCTATAATCGCGGCGCATACTTTGTATATAAGGACCAGCGATATGACCTTAAGGGCCGGGAATGCTATTATTGAAAACAGCGATATAAGCCCAAAGGCGCCCACTGCATTTTTTATCAGCAGCGAACAGCCAACTATCGTTTCCACCGCGTCCGAAAGGAAACCGCCCACCACCGGAATGAAGCTGTCAACCGCAAACTTGGCGGTCCTTATGGATACCCCGTCTATGGTGGCGGCCGTCACCCCCTGTATAGTCATAATGCCAATAAACACAGTAAGGACAAGCCCTATTGCAGCAACACACCCCTGTTTAAGAAGGGAGGACAGTCTTGACAAGTGGAATTTTTCGGACATGTTGTTAACAATCGCAAGAATCGCGGAAAAAAATATAACCGGCAGCAGTATATCCTTAAACACGGTACTGAAAAAACCTATGGATACCGCTAGGGCTGGCTGCAGCAATGCCATTGAGGTGATCCCCCCCATCACCGCAAGCAGAGCAAGCAGCGCCGGAAGAAAAACCTGCATGAATTTCACCATATTGTCTATGGTGGAGGACCCAACCTGGATTGCGGCCCAAAAGCTTTGCACCGCCACGGCGGTAAGCATGAGCATGCAAGCGATTCTGGCAAGGGCGCTTACAGAACCATCGCCAAAGGAATCCTGTATGTTTAAAAGGATTGCGTATACGATGGACAGCACCACCAGCTTTGCCAGCAGGTTCAAGTTTGCCAAAACCTGTGCAAAAAGGTACCTGCCCATGCCGGCCAACACCTGGGCCGGTGTTATACCTACATCGCCCTTTATAAGCCCTTTTATTAGTCCCACGGCATTTATCGAAGGCATGTACCCTTCCACTTCCCGGTTAAGGCTGTCCAGCACGCCCTGGATATCGCCAAGGTCGAGGTTATTCACCTGCTCATCAATAAACTGTTCCACGGGACCCGCCGTTTTTCCACCGGCCGCAGCGCATTCCGATGGAAGTATAACCAGTACCGCGAAAAGTATAAGCATTAATACCCACCTGTCCAACATACCGCCCCCTTCAGGGTATTATCTCCATGATTAGTTCCATCAAGGCCATAAGTATTGGTACCGCCAGCACAAGTATTATAACCTTACCCGCCAGTTCAATCTTTGAAGCGATGGAATTCTCCCCGGCATCCTTGCACACCTGCGCCCCGAACTCGGCAATATACGCGATACCGACTATTCTGAAGATCGTGGATATATAAACCGTGTCTATGTTCATTCTGCCGGTAAAAGTCCTAAGCGCATCCAGCACCGATGCCATCTTGAATATTACCACCAAAAATATGAGCAAACCCGTAACGACGCTTATCTGCAATGCCAGCTCGGGCCGGTACTGTCTTATGACAACCGCCAGAATTACGGCAATTATGCTTATCGCTACAATCTGAATTATCTCCAAGGTTATCCCGTCCTTTAGTAGAGTTGAAACATTGTCCTGACGTTATCAAACAGCTCACCAATCATTTGTATAACCATCATAAGCACCACCACCAAACCGCCCAGGGCAGCCATAAGGGCCAGTTCCTCCCGCCCTGTATTCTTAAGCACAAGGTATAAAGCCGCCACCAGGATACCTATGGCCCCAATCTTGAATATTACGTTGACATCCATACCCCACTCTCTCCTCTCAGACTAGAAGTATTACCAGTGCGGCCCCCAGCAGGAACCCCAAGTTTTTGCAAAGCTTTTCGTTTTTGTTTCGTTTTTCCTCGGCCTTAACCAGTTGTTCCTGTAGCTGGTATTTTACCAGCCTAAAGCATTTCTCCTGGTTTGCCCTGTCGGTAGAACCAAGATTCTTGCCAAAACCCCGGATAATGTCCAGGTCCTCCCGGTCCAGGCAGAGGAAACCCCGGGCTTTGCCGATGGCCATATCCCAAGCCTCCTC
Organism: Clostridiales bacterium; assembly: GCA_012728565.1. Lineage (GTDB taxonomy): Bacteria > Bacillota > Clostridia > Ch29 > Ch29 > JAAYEV01. The sequence goes on along the minus strand of JAAYEV010000021.1, from coordinate 21,191 downwards.
CGCAGTGTGGCCGGCCCTTTGTTCCAGAACCTGGCCGAAAAAGGCGAAAAACCTGTCTATGGGCTTATCCAGCCTTGCCGCTATTTTTTTAACCGCCTGGGGGAGCGGTGTTAACGTGAACAGTATTTCGCTTTCAAGGCACTGGAGGGCGTGCTGGAATGCCCTCAGTTCCCTTATCCTTTTGGTATAACCGGAGGCCAAAAGGTATCCCCCGGAAGTTGAGCAAGCTATTATTACAATGCAGCCTATAAGTTTTACCATCATCCTATGCTCCTCCAAAACCCCTTAGTATTTTCCTTGCGCCTACGTCGATGACCTGTTCCACCGTCCCGGGACCCCTTCTCCTGCTTAATACCACCGCCCTTTCAAATACCCCGTCCCTTAGGAGCTTCCCTATCACCGGTTTTTGCATCGCATCCTCCAGGTTCCATCCATGGACGGTGGTTATTATTCTGACACCAGCGCGTACCGCCTCCTCAATTGCCATCAAGTCCTCGGGTCTTCCCAGTTCATCGGTGGCAATAACCATCGGGGACATGGCCCTAATTAGCATCATGATACCCTGGGCTTTGGGACAGGCGTCCAGTACATCAGTCCTTATACCAATAATGTTCTGGGGGACCCCTTGGTAGCATCCTGCCAGCTCGGAGCGTTCGTCCACCACTCCCACCTTCATCCCCGTAAAGTTCAATGCAGGAACCCCGTCGCTCAACTGCCTAATAATGTCCCTAAGCAGTGTGGTCTTTCCGCATTGGGGTGGTGATATGATAAGGGTGTTGTGTATTCCATCCCTGCCCCTTAGTATGCGGGGCATCAGCGGGTCGGCACAGCCTATGACCTGGCGGGAAACCCTTATATTTAAACCGGATATATCCTTTATAGTTCTTACCCGGCCTCCTTCTGTGACCGCCTTTCCCACCACCCCGACCCTGTGTCCGCCCCTTATGGTGATATACCCTTCCCTCAGCTCATCCTCTATCGAGTAAATCGAGCAGTCGCACATGAGCTGCAGCGCCTTTTCGGTATCCTCCCTGGTCACAATATATGCCCCGGTCATGTCCCTGCTGAGATGACCGTCCCGGGTAATAAAAAAACTGTCCCCTCCGCCATATACAATAAAGGGGGCTCCTACCTTCAGTCGGAACTCCTCAATGTTCTCCAGGTTTCTTTGTGGAAGACCGGCTATCATTTTGCGGATATTGACCGGCACCGAATCCAGTATGGCCCTGTACTTTCCTTTTGGCCAGCTTGCCTCGGCGGGTCCCGGCTTTTCATAAGTGTACATTATATACCTGTCCCCCTTTCTTATATAATTAATATTTTTATGGGACCTACAATATGTCTAAATTTTACCCCCGCCAAAAGGCATAAAAAAAACGGTGCCTTTTGATTGCACCGTTTTCCCGCATCTTTAGTTCAGCTTTCGCCTTCCTCTTCGTCCTCATCGTCATCAATTTCATCAAAGTCCACGTATATGGGCTCGTGACAGTTGGGACATATTATGTCGGCATCATCATCTTCCATTACTTCTTCTTCAACCAGTACGGTATGTTCACAATGGGGACATTCCACTTCAATGAATTCTTCATCATCGTCATAGTCATCATAGTCTTCGTCATAGAAGTCCCCGAGTACTTCCTCTTCCACTTCGGCAAGGTCCTCATCTATGCATTCCACGTATTCGTCGAGTTCATCATGTGCTTCAGCCAGTTCATTGACGGCATCCGCAAAGTCTTCCAGGACATCCACAATGTGGACCAGCAGTTTGCCTTCCTTGGTGTCCTCGCTTACCTGCAGGCCGTCGGCAAGACCCCTTAAGTAAGATACTCTTTCATACAAGTATTTCATTTTACAAACCTCCTTCTTATTTTTGGCTATTCCTATTATTACCCTAAACCCTTGACATATACTCACCGGTACGGGTGTCTATCCTTATGAGTTCGCCGTTTTCTATAAACAGCGGCACCTGAACTATCGCCCCGGTCTCAACCTTAGCCGGCTTGAAAGCGTTCTGGGCGGTATCCCCCTTGAAACCCGGTTCTGTCTCAACCACCCTCAGAGTGACAAAGTTGGGCGGCTCAACCGAAAAGGCATTACCCTTAAAGAACCTGACCGTGGCCATGTCGTTAGGCTTAATGTACAAAATGGCGTCCTCCACCTTGTCCTTGCTTAAGGGAATCTGCTCGTAGGTCTCGGTATCCATGAAATAGTACAGGTCGCCGTCGTCGTACAGGTACTGCATCTCCTTGGTTTCAATATGGGCCTTTGGGAACTTGTCGGACGGGTTGAAGGCCCTTTCCTGGGTTGCACCGGTAATGATGTTCCTGTACTTTGTCCTTACAAAGGCAGCTCCCTTACCCGGTTTGACATGCTGGAAGTCCAGAACCTGGTAGACCTGGCCGTCCATCTCAAAGGTAATTCCCTTTTTGAAATCTCCTGCAGAAATCATTACTATCCCTCCTGGTAAGCGTATTGTTTAATTGGTTATAAAACCATGAGTTCCTTTGGAAAATTGTTTAGGTTCTCCACTCCGTTATCCGTTACTACTACTAGGTCTTCTATCCGTACTCCGCCAAAACCCTCCATGTATATACCCGGCTCCACCGTCACCGTCATGCCCGGCTCAAGAATCGTTTCACTCTTTGGCCCCAGCACCGGCGCCTCATGGACCTCAAGTCCCACTCCGTGCCCCAGGCCGTGCCCGAAGTATTCCCCGTACCCGGCCTTTTCTATAACGCTCCTGGCCGTGCTGTCCGCATCGCAGCCCCTTAAGGTCGCTCTTATTTGTTCCAGGGCCGCATGCTGGGCGGCCAGTACCGTTTCATATATTTCCTTCTGTTTTTGAGAACATTTCCCTACTACAAAAGTCCTGGTCATATCCGAACAATAACCTTCGTATTTACCGCCAAAGTCAATGGTGACAAGGTCGCCGTACTCTATCTTTTTATCGGCTGCCACGCCGTGGGGCATCGCGGAACGCCATCCCGACGCCACTATGAAGTCAAAGGCTGGACCCGTGCAGCCGGCCCTTATCATGAATACCTCGAGTTCCTTTGAAATCTCCCTTTCGGTTACCCCCGGCTTTATCATGGGCAAAACATGTTCCAGGGCCTTTTCAGAAATCCTTGCTGCTGTCCTCATAATTCCCATCTCTTCTCGATCCTTTACGGCCCTCAGAATGTTTAATTCTTCACCCAGCGGGACCGGCTCTATTCCCTCCAAGTTTTCTCTCATTTTGATGTACTGCCGGTAAGTAAAAAAGTCATCCTCAAACCCCAGTTTTTTTACTTGGTACTCCCTAACCAGTGAATTCAGGCTGTCCCAAAGGCCTTCCCGGCATTCGGTCACCATAAAGTCCCGGCACTGCCGTTCCGCCTGGCAGGTATACCTGAAATCGGTAATCAAAATGCTTTTGCTGTCCGTAATAAGCAGCGTGCCCGCCGTACCGGTAAAACCGCTTAAATACCTCCTGTTAACGGGGCTTTGGACCAGCACCGCATCCAGCCCCTTTTGCTGCAGCATGTCCCTTGCCCTGGCAAGCCTTTTATGCAAGTAATACCCTCCTTGCTGCCTTTTCCAGTTTTTACTTATTATTTTCCCTATTTATATTACCATATTATTCGTACAATTGACAGCAAAATCAGCGCTCCTTAAGCACTATTTCATATATTTCTTTCATCCTTTTCGCGTCCCTGGCCATTGTGCCCCGGGATTCGCAAATAATGACGGGAGCAAGTCTCCTATCTATTATTACTCTGGCCAGGTGTATAAATTCCGGCCCGTACTGCGTATCATCAAGTGTCCAGTGTTTTTTTTCGCCGCCCTTTGTAAACTCCACCCTGCTGAAATGTACATGAAGTCTTTTAATACGTTCAAAGCCGAGGGCATCTTCAATTGTATCCACCACCCGGCTGAAGTCTTCATAGCTTTCAAGGCCTCCCCCGGTATAGGCATGGATATGCCCGAAGTCTATGGTGGGCATCAGCCGTTCATCCAGCCGGCACATTTCCAATACTTCCTCCAAGCTTCCCAGTTGGTTTTTTTTGCCCAGCGTTTCGGGACACAACACTATACCGCCAAGACCACTCCGGTCCGCTTCCTCAATGGTCCACTTCAAAGCTTCCTTTGCTCTTCCAAGGGCTTCTGTCCTGTTTTCACCGCCGCAGGACCCCGGGTGAAACACCACCCTACCGGCACCCATCCACCTCGCCACCGTGAGGCTCTGCAGTATGTACTCCACCGAATTGGCCCTTTTCTTAGGGTCTGCGGCGGCAAGGTTTATATAATAGGGTGCATGGATACTGAGGGCGATATCGTGTTTGCGCGCCTCTTCCCCTATTTGCACCGCCGTATCCTCCTTAACCTTAACACCCTTGGTGCATGAGTACTCATAGGCGTTAAGGCCCAAGCCCGCCAGCCACTTGGGTGCCTCCACCGACGACTTGTACCCCTGCTCGTAAAATTCCTCCGAGTTGCCGGAAGGGCCAAACCTTATCACCATTAAACCACGTCCCTTTCCCTGTTTATTCTAACCATGACCTACCGTATTTCTATGCTAAAACCTTTTCCTTGTTATTTCCCACCGGCCCGCCGCTTACCGTGCATTTAGCCTAAATATATTGCCAAATATAATATTTGTCAATGGTTTATACTTTAATCAGTTAAACAAAAAACAGGCAGGAAGCCAACCCGCCTGTACTGGAGTGCTGCCGAAAAAACCTGTTTCCTTATTCGGCTGCAGGGGCGAAGGGGTTTTCCCTAAGGTATTGGTACTCTGTAAGCCCGTAGGCTGAAGGGTTTTGCACCGGCTTCTCCCCCATCGGCAGCGCGTAAGCACATAATTCAATATCCATGTTCAAGATGTGCCCGTTCTCCTGCCCGGCATTATATAGGTCAAAACCTGTGATGCTATAGAGTCTCTCCGACTCTTCCAGCGCCTTAATAAAGGCCATAATACCGCCATAGGACCCTGAAATATGTACTTGAACCGGCACCTTTATGTAATGTACCCCCTGTTTTTGTTCCCCCGGCCTTCCTTGCGGTGCCGCAATTTCTAAGAAATCCATTCTTCCCAACTCTACACCGGCGGCCTTGGAACAGTTTTCTATCTGGGTTATTATCTCGGGAGTATTTGGACCCGGCGGCAATGCTATCTCCATCCCCCCCAGGTTGGACTTTATTTCTTCCATCCTTTTCTCAAGTGTGCCTATATCACTACCGCCCGTTATAAGGTTTGTAAATCTTTCCTGGCTCTTTCGCATCTCTTCCTTTATCGCCGCGGCCTCCTCAAGTATGGGAACAAGGTAATACCTGTGGTATAAGAAAAACAGTACCACCGCAAAAGCCAGAAGCACCAGCACTTTCTCCCTCTTGCTCAGGTTAATACACATCCGCCTCACCCCTTAAAAGGCACCTTAATTCAAAGTCAAAGGTTCCTTTCCTCGAAGCGGCAATGCTCACCGGCTCCGCTGCGATAATATCCTCAATTTGCCCCAGTATTACAGCCAGCCGGGCTACCGCCGCGTAATCCGGTGCCTCACCGATAATCTTAATCCCATCCGGGTATACAAAACTAACCGAAACAAGCAAAACTTTATCGGGAACGCTGCGGCCTATTTCATCAAGCATAAAAGACCATTCCCTTCGCTGGGACTTAAGCATTTCGTACACGTTTTTTCTAAGCTCCATCTCCCTGCGCAGGTCTTCCATGTTTTCGATGTATTCCATTATCGTTTCCCAGCCTGCCGCCTCGTCCCGTATTACTGCACTCCTGCTTTTCAAACCATCAATATAATACAAGGGAAGCAGTATGGCTCCTGCTGCCGTAGTACCGGCCAGTACCGCCGCCGCCAACTTTGTTCCTTTGGCCCTTCTTTTTTCCCGTGTATCCCTGTATTTTTCGGGAAGAAGGTTTATGTCCCTGTCCTTATTCTTCCTATCCCCCAAGGCTAAACCCAGTACATTGGCAAAGGTTTCAGCTTTTTCGCGGGGGAATTCCCCCTTGAAAACCGGCTGCAGTTCGGCGGATAATGAAACTACTCTTATCCCCAGAACGGATGACAGGCGGCTTCCAAGCTCCTTTAAATGACTGCTGCCTCCTGCCATTACAATTGTATCAATACTGCTTCCACTTCTTGTTCTGAAAAACTCAACGGAGTGGCATACATCCTTAAACAGCTGTTCAGTGTCGGATATATATATAAGCCTTGTAAACACCGGGGATTCTCTTTCCACAATGGTTATTGCAGCAGTGGAAGCCCCTATATCCACCACCAGCTGCCGTTCTCCCTTGGAGTCTTTATTTATTAGACCGACAGTCCTGGATATACAATTGCCGTGAAAATCCAGCGCCAGTGGTTTTAGGCTTAACCTTTTAAAAAGCCCCAAGTATCCCTTAACTATCTCCGAAGGCACTGCCGCAATCAGAACCTTCACCTGAACGGACCCCTGCTGCAGTACTTCCCCCAGTACCCTATAGTCCGTAACATATTTTTCGGCGCCCTGTGATAGCAAATGTTCCACTTCGAATTTTACGACCCTTTCCAGTTCCTTAGGGTCCAGCTTTGGCAGCATCACCGTTCTTATTATCATTTCAGGGCAAAAGAAAGAAACCAGCACACCGGATGGTTTCCCTCCCGAGGACCTTAAAACCTCGTTAATTCTTTGTGCAACGCCGCATTGTTCAATAATCCTTCCGCCCTTCACCCAACCCTCTGGTGTTTCAGATATACCCCAATCATACAGCAAGCGTCTTTTCCCGTCAAACACCATCCATTTTATGGCGCTGCTGCCTATATCCAAGCACAGTATTTTCCTGTTTAACAAAGGCATATTTTCACCCCATCCATACCCTTTAATGCCTTGGATTCTTTGACACCCTTTCAATGGCTTCCAGGATAGCCGTTGTCACATCCGCTTCAAACTGTATGGACATATTCAGCACCTTTGAGTACACTTCACCCTTTTCGGACACTACGTAATGAGGAGGCAGCCTGTTCAGCGCAATTGCCGCAATATCGCTGAGGCATTTCTCGCACTTGCAAACATTTTCCCTGTCCTTAACAAGATTGTAAAGCAGGTGAATAACCACGTCCTCCATGTAATTTTTAATTTTCATCTCCTATCCCCCTTATCTGTCTCCAACGGCAGACCTCCACCCTGTTATCCATACCGGTTTCTTCATAGTCCTCCACCAGTATATGGGCTTCGATTCCCGCCGGAGCTTCTTTGTATACCGCCATTGACTTCAGCTTTATTTCATATACGCTCTTGTACACTTCACTGTTTTCTCCTTCGCCGGCAAGTATTACATCAATAAGTTCAACGTCTTCCACTGTAACCAAGTAATCCCCCCGGACCCCCGGTTCGACAAGGCCAAGGTCCTCTTTTACCATTTTCCACTGCATTTGTTTGAGAAACCCCGGTACAATGGCCTTCATTTGTGAAATCTCGTATACTGCCTTTTCCAACCCGGCTTCGGCAAGATAATAGGCCTTTACGCTGTTCCTGTGTGCCGCTTCCATCCTGTACTCGTTAATGGCCACTCCCATAATCGCTGTGCCCAGCAAGGTTATAACAAAGGTGAAGAGCATGACCATTACCAGGGCTGAACCCTCCCTATAACCGGTCATCTTCCGCCTTCCCCCTGGCATATATGCTGAAGGTATATTTTTCCCCCCGGACGCCTTCCATGGCTTTGGTAGTAATCTCAATAATTATGAGGCCGTCCCGGTAACTGAATTTCAAATCGTCAATATGCATTGCCACTGTGGCGCCGCTTTCAGATATCCTTATTTCACCGGAGGCCGGATGGTACTTGTATCCCTTGGTTGACCCGTTTGGGTAGCTAATCGTGATTTCCCTGTTTCCATGCTGTATTTTGAAATAATCGGCTTTTCTTATCTCGGTGTTTAAAGTATTCATGGCTATCCTCAGGTTCTGCTGAACCTCCACCAGGTTTTCCGCCCTCTTCCAGGCCTTTGCCCCTGCAAAGTAGACCATAAACGAAGCCGCAGCTACAAGGCTTGTCAAGCCGAGGGCTATCAAGAGTTCTGCTATTGAAAAACCCCCTTTGCCGTGAATACGCTTCATATCGAAACACCGCCCGGTTATTTGCTAATAGGGCCTGTACTTGGAGGTTACTGCTCCCCTATCCCCAGCGTGTCATCCTCGCCGCCAACGGGTACCGTTTGGCAAAGCAGACTTGTATCCATCTCTTCAATATTTGAATGGGAGGCATAGGAAGCCAGCATTATCCCCTCAGTCTCCGGATCCATGCCAAGCTGCGGCGTAACGTATACCTTAACCATTTTAAGGGTGCCGCCATTGTAGATGTCTGTGCAGGATATATATATTTCCACCCCGTACCGCTCCCTGTAGTTTTTTATCTCTCTTTCCCCGTTGGCAGAGTTAATGTCCCCTGCTTTAATCCTGTCCATAATGTCCCTTGACACGGTCAAGGCTGCTGTATTCCTTTTACTGTTGTAATTTCTATGCGCTGCAGCGGTAAAAAGCCCCAGGACAGGGGGAATTACAATCCCCAGGACCGCGAGGGCTACAAGTACTTCAATAAGCGTAAACCCCGCTTGTTTCCTTCCCTTTGCTTTCATAAGCATCCACCTCACCTGTACACCCTGACCCGCCCGGTAGCAGGAAGCACGGTTACTCTTATAGTCCTGCCCTTTTTATCCTTAAACTCTAAGGTCCCGGCTGCCAAGGGTGCACCCATGGCGTTAAACCCGAGCGTATGATGGTCAAAATTTGTGCCGATAAGGGTTAACGCTTCCGGGAAGTATACCTGCTTTACTATTGCCGGGGCTGGATGCCGGGCATAACTTATCCAGTACAGCTGCAGGTTTACATTAAAGTTTATACGGTAAACCCTGCCCCTGGCTATTGACAATTGCTGCGCATACCTAATATCCGTCACCAATTCCCTAAGGGCCGCATCCGCCTCAGCTTTGGCCAAAACGGCGTCTATTCCCGGTGCCGCCACCGCACAAGCTATGGAAATAATGAGCAGTACAAGCAGCACTTCCAAAAGCGTAAAACCTTTTTCGTTAATGTGCCTCCATTAAACCTCCCCCTCATGCCGGCGGCAGCCAAAAAGAAAACAAGCGTTGACCGAACAGCAGCGCTAATGCCGCAGACCCGCTTAGAAAAGGTCCAAAGGGTACCGGGTCCTTCCTTCCTTTCTTCCCTGTAAACAGCAGCAGCAGGCTAACAACACCGCCCGAAATAAAGGATATGTATAACGCAACCAGCGTCGACTGCCATCCAAGAAACAAACCTATCACCGTCGACAGCTTTACATCACCCCATCCCATCCCACCTTTGGAAACCAGGACAATGACAAGAAGGATTCCCCCTCCTGCTGCGGCGCCAAGCACTGCATCCCTAATCAATCGGCTGCCGCCGGCCAAGGCAAATAGCGTTCCTGAAACCAGGCCAAAGACCACGAGACTGTCCGGGATGATCTGTTCCTTAAGGTCTATAATGGCCGCCACAAGCAGCACCGGCATCAACACCAAGCTTTTAAAAAACACTATTCCATTTCCAAAGCGGTAAAATGCAAATATATACAGCGCCGCGGTTGCCAGCTCGACTACGGGGAAAACCGGCGGTATCCTATCGCCGCAGTACCGGCATTTCCCATTCAGGAAGACATAATTGGCCGCCGGTTCCATGTAACGCAGCCCAGCCGGTCTGCCGCATGCCCTGCACCGGGAGGGCGGATATAAAACCGACTTCCCTTCCTGTATCCTATGTATGCATTTATTGATAAAGCCGCCCACCACAAGCCCCAGTACAAAATAAGCAGCGTACTCCATGGCTTCCTTACCTCTTCCGGAAAGGTTTTAAGGAACAGGTGGCTTTTAAAAAAGCACCAAATTTCTGCTATTCCTCCAAAAGTTCGGGGTCCAAAAGAGACGTCCCGTCGTAATATTTAACCGAAATACATGTACCGTTTTCATTTACTGTTGCTCCAAAGTCGTCTGCATCCGATGCCTGCCATTTAACCTCCCTAACATAATCCGGCACCAGGTCTTCTTTATGATAGGTCACCTGTTCATTTTGCCCGTCATCTATCCACTTTTGCTCTGCCGCCCTTGCGATTATCAATGCCGACGATTTATCGGCCCTTACTTTAGCCGCTTCAATGGTTCCGGTAAACCTGGGCACGGCAATGGCAGCTACTACCGCCAATATAGCCAGCACGGCTAAAAGTTCCACCAGGGTAAACCCTTCCCTGTTTCTACCTATCCTCTTGAATACCTTAACTGTTCCAAACATCATCCCCGTTCACCCGCCTTGTAAACCAATGAACCCATTTATTCTCCATAAAAATTCCAATATTTACATTGTCAAATAACCATTCTACAAAATACCAAAAATTCCTGCTGTTTTATTCCTATTACACCATTAACAGCCGTGACGCAAACCGGCGGGTACAGCCGAAATATTTCCGCTTGTCCCTCAGATCTACCGTAAGCCCTAATCTTAAAAATTGGCTTGTGTCATAATATCCAGCATCGGCATAACTATAGAAAGCACTATAAAGGTTACCACTATCGCCATCACGATGATTATGGCCGGTTCCAGCAGCGTGGTCATTCTGTTTACCGTTCTTTCCACTTCATCATCATAATAGTCCGCTGTCTTGTCCAGTACAAAGTCCAGCGTCCCGGTATCCTCTCCGATTCTGATCATATGAGACAGCATTGCCGGAAAGGCCTCTACTTTTTTTAAGGGTTCCGCCAGCCCTTTACCTTTCCTGACCTCCTCCCCCACTTTTCCCAAGCCTTTTTGTACCACCGTGTTGCCAACGACTTTTCCAGCAACTTCCAACCCCTGCAAAAGGGGTAAACCGCTGGACACAAGCGCTCCAAGAGTCCTTGCGAACCTTGCCGTAATAACCTTTTTGTTCACGTTTCCAATTACCGGCGCCCTAATACTTAATACGTCGAAAAACTCCCTGCCCGCCGGCGTTTTTGCATACCACCCGATACCGGGCAGCAGCACGGCTGTTCCAATGACCAGCAGCACCCACCTTTTTCTAACGAAAAAGCATATGCCCAATAACATCCTTGTAAAAAGCGGAAGGACTGCCCCCATCTGCTGAAACATTGAAGCAAAGGCCGGAAGCACGACGGCAACCAGGAAAACCACCACCAGCACGGCCACCACGGCTACCAGGGATGGATAAACAAATGCATTTTTTGCCTTTTGCCTAATCCTGTATTCCTTCTCATAATGGCCGGCCATCCTGTCCATGACCCTGTCAAGGGTGCCGCTTAGCTCCCCGGCTTCCACCATATTTGCAAGCAGTTCCGGGAAAATGTCCCTTTCCATACCCATGGCATTGGACAGGCTTTTGCCTTTTTGCACCCCATGATAAAGGCTTTCTATACCGGTCTTAAGCCTCGGGTTTTCTGTCTGCCTCCCCAGAACATCAAGGATGTCCGGAATTGGCATGCCTGCATTAATCATGGTTGCAAACTGCCTGCAGAACACCGCAATGTCCTTGTATGTAACCTTTCTGAAACTCACCTTCATCAAAGTGTCGGAACGTTTTTCCCGGCACTCCTCTATAAATACGGGATAAAGGCCTTTATTCCTTAACATGTGTACCACATCCGACATATCGGATGATTCGTATGTTCCTGTAACCAATTCCCCCATCCGGTTTCTTGCCCTGTACTCGTAAACAGTCATACCTACCACCTATATATAAATAATAGGCCGCTCATGACCAAACTAATTTCACCCTCGCAGCTATTTTACAAAGCAGCGCTGCAGCAGTAAACCGGGCCCCCGTTCAAAGCTGTACCGAGCCGCACCCATTGCCGGCATTCATTGAATTGCCGTCGTTATAACCGGAGTAGGTGCATTTATTCGTTCAAGTAGACTGCCCCCGCCATCTCTTCAACGGTAGTAATTCCTTTCATGACAAGCCGTGCACAGTTTTCCCTCAAGGTCATCATTCCGGCATCCCTGGAAACCCTGTCCAGCTTATCGGAGGACGCCCTCCGGCTAATCAGTTCCCTGTGTTTTTCGGTAATGACCATTATTTCATGGACCGCAGTCCTGCCCCTATACCCGGTGCCGTGGCAGCTGCTGCAGCCTTTTCCCCTGAAAAGCCTCACACTGCTGTCCGAGGGCAGTCCCAATACCCTCAGCTCTTCTTTTGCAGCATTGTACCCTGTTTTGCAGTCGGTACATATTTTTCTTACAAGTCGCTGGGAGATTATTCCCCTTAAAGACGAAGCCACAAGGTATGGTTCCACCCCCATATCCAGGAGCCTAAGAACCGAACTTGCGGCATCATTTGTATGCAGCGTGGAAAGCACCAAGTGCCCTGTTATGGCAGCTCTGACCGCCAGGGCGGCGGTTTCTTCGTCCCTAATTTCTCCCACCATTATTATGTTCGGGTCCTGTCTCAACACCGACCTTAAACCGCCGGCAAAGGTAAGCCCTGCCTTTGGGTTCACCTGCATCTGGTTAACCCCTTCCAGCCTATACTCTATAGGGTCCTCCAGGGTAATTATGTTTACCGAGACATCGTTTAGCTCCCTCAGGGCCGCGTAAAGCGTGGTGGTCTTGCCGCTCCCGGTCGGCCCGGTGACAAGTATTATACCGTGAGGAACCTTCATCAGCCGGTTGAACAGCACTTCGTTTTCCTCAATAAGGCCCAGTTGTTTCTGAGACAGAAGGAAACTGCTCCGATCCAGCACCCTAATAACCACCTTTTCGCCATAGGCCGTAGGCAGCACCGATACCCTCAGGTCAAGGCTCTTACCCCCGGTCTCCAGTTCCACCCTCCCGTCCTGGGGTATCCTTCTTTCGGCTATGTTTAGACTACTCATAATCTTGATTCTAGCCACCGTAGGCCCGTGTGTCTGCATGGGCAAGGACATTATTTCCTGCAGCCGGCCGTCTATCCGGAACCTCACCCTCATCCTGCTGCCGCCCGGTTCAATATGTATATCACTGGCGCGGCTCACTGTCGCCTGCTCTATAATTGAATTCACCAGCCGAACAACGGGAGCGTTGCTCACCTGCTCCATCAGCTCCCTTTCCGGCACGGTGGGGCCATCAATCCTGTACTCCCTGGCAAAGTCCTCCGCCGCCTTTTCTGCGGACCTTTTGCCATAGTGTGTTTCCAGTGCCAGGCGTATTTCCTCCTCGGAGGCTATGGCGGGCTGGACCTCCTTCCCCGCTGCCAGCTTTACCTCATCCACCGCGAATATGTCTAAAGGGTCGCTCATAGCCAGCAACAGGACATCGTTTTGCAGCTTAACGGGGAATACCATGTATTTCTTCGCCAAGGCCTCCGGCACAAGCTTGATTATTTCCGGGTCTACCAAGTTTTTATTTAACTCTATATGCGGCATTCCAAGTTGTTGGCCTATGATTTCCATCATGTCGGTTTTGGATATAATGCCCTCGTCAACCAGTATCCTGTCCAGCTTGTCGCCTCTTTTTTTCTGAAGTTCGATGGCATAATTCAGCTGTTCCCTTGTGATGCGTCCCATGCCAACCAATATGTCCACCAGGCCTTTAATGCCGTTATGAAGCACAACCAGCCACTCTCCCCGCTTTTTCACACTGCTTTTTTTGTATTATTCGACCAAAATATCCCAAATCCTCCCCGTAATGCCAAAATTTAAGCCTGCCTGTTGACCACCGGTTTTTTCAGCTTTCCCTGCCTTACCAGCCTATCAAGGAATACTCTCTCCAGTTTTCTTACCAGCCTTGTGGTTATGAATTCCTTCTCATCGATGGGCATAACCAGCACCGCATAAAGCCCCAGCCTCTTTCCGCCATATATATCGGTAAAGACCTGGTCCCCTATAACCGCGGTGGTTGACGAGTTCCTGCCCATCGCCGCCATGGCCTTTCGGAAGGCCCTTTTCCCCGGCTTGGCAGCCCGGTACACGGCGGGTATTCTCACAGCCTCGGTAAACTTCACCACCCGGTCCTTTGTATTGTTGGATAGAAGGCATGCCCTAAAGCCCAGTTCCTCAAGACGGGCAAACCATTCAACAACCCTGCGGTCGGCGGTTTTGGCGCCCCAGCGGACTAGGGTGTTGTCAATATCTATAATAAGGCCGTCTATGCCTCTTCTTTTCAGCCCTTCAAGGTCAATATCATATACCGATGCTACGTATTCGTCCGGCACAAGCAGCTCCAACATATGTCTTCCCTCCAAGCCATTATTCTTTTATATATTATCACAATTCCATATAAAGACAAACAACGGCCCCACGACTCTTTACGAAGGAACCGTTGTTTTAGCTGTAACTTTGGTACCGTATTTGTTTTGGCGGTAAAAGTCAGTACAACAAACTGACCGGGAATGCTAATTCAAAGCATTGCCGATGGGGAAAATGGTTGCGTTTAACGACCTGTTTGAATAAGTTCTGCTTTCGATATTAGCCGTGCCGATTTCAATCGTATCAAGGAAGTATGTGTTTATACCGGCCGGCGGAGTATCCACCCAGCTTAAGGAAGCAATCCTCGTATAATCATTTCCCCCTGCACCTTCAGTGTTATTCAATTCATCATCCTCTATTCTTATTTCTACAAGGTCTGTCAACGTAGGCGAATCCTGACCCAGCAGCAGTGTTCTGCGGCGTAAAGCAATAACCACACCGGATAAAGCCAGATTTCCGTTAGCATTGGTACCTGTGTTGATCTGCACCATTGCATCCAGTTTGACCCTGTCTCCCACGCTTGTCTGGATAGGCTGCAAAGTGATTAGTGTTCCTAAAACTACTTCCCTCTCACTGCTATCCTGGGCAAAGGCAAACCTTATTCCCGGGGCCTGGCTTCTTGTATCACAGCATTTATTCGGGCATGACTGAACCACAACGTTGTTATTGATCGGAGTATAATTTGGCATTAACTCATCATAGTCCTTTGACATAATAAACCCTCCTATTAGTATTAATGCGCCTTGTAGCTAACCCTTCCCGTCTTTGTTTCCAGTACAATATACGGATGCCAGTCAAAAATGGTTACCTCAATAAAACAAAAACGGCCCCTTCGCATTTACGAAGGAACCGCTTTCCTTTCAGTATTTTTATTTTTTTATCCTGCCATCTATGCTTATCTCGACAAGTTCCAGCGGGACATTCTTTCCCGATGCCTTTACCGCTTCGGCCGCCGCCCGTACCATACCCTTGCAGCAGGGCACCTCCATGACGGCCACCGTTACCTTTTTAATATCGTTTTGCTTTATGATTTCCGTCAGTTTTTCAATGTAAAACTTTACATCATCAAGCTTCGGACAGCCCACTACAACGCTTTTGCCCCTTAAAAGACCGAGGTGGTAATCGGCATAGGCAAAGGGCACGCAATCTGCAGTTATAAGCAGGTGGCTTCCGTCAAAATACGGAGCATTAACCGGTACAAGGCTGAGCTGAACCGGCCACTGGGAAAGTTGCGGTTTAATTGAAACCGGCACGTCTTCGGAAGTTGTCGATACGTTTTCTTTATTCGCCCTTTCTTTTATGGACACAACCCTGCTGCCCGGGCAGCCGCCGCTTTGCCGTGCTTCACTTTTATTTTCCCGGTCTTTTTCCTCCAGGTACTTTTTTACCGCCTCTTCGTCAAATTCTTCGGCTTCTCTTTCAATTATTTCAATGGCATCCATAGGGCATGTGCCAAGGCATGCTCCCAAACCGTCACAGTACTTGTCGCTTACAAGCCTTGCCTTTCCGTCTATAATCTGAAGGGCACCCTCGGCACAGTTTGGTATACACTGCCCGCAGCCGTTGCATTTTTCTTCATTTATCTTGACAATCTTTCTCACAGCCATCTTTGTTACCCCCTTTGGTTTTCTATGATAAGTATAACAGTATTTCTTTAATAAGTATAACAGTTCTTTAACCCTTATTCGGTAACGTTGGTTACCAGGTTTTTTATAATATTCTCTTTTTTAGGGCCAAATCTTCCCAATAATTTTCCCCCGACCAATCACCGCCGGTCTTTATCGCAGCGGACACCGGTTTAGCTGGAACCATATTTATAATGCCCAAAGCTTTTTTTGGTAACCAAAAATTGAAAACCCACTGTTTCAGTGCTCAAACAGTGGGTTTTTTGGTCAATACGGCTGCACAACCCCGCAGGCCAGCCGTTTGCCGGCGTCTCCGGCGGGCTGTGTCCTGTAATCGTCCGGGTTTCGATGGATAATTACCGCTTTCCCCAATATATCTTTAGCTTTGAACCGGTTTGTAAAGAAACACATCCTTGCGTAGCCGTTGTTTGAAAACAGTACCGGGAAGTCCCCCGCGTGGTTCCCGTGGGGCTGGCCGTCAGGATTCCAGTGTCCGCCCGCATCCTGAAAGGGGTCTTCCGGGTCGCCCACCGTGCATGTGCCGTGCATGTGCAGGTGAAAACCGTGGGGACCAACGGGGTCCTCGCTGCCCATTGCCGGACGGTACCGAGGAAGACCGGATACTTCTACCCATACTTCGCAGCCTCCCGGAACGTCCCTGAAACATACCACGCCGGTTATATGCGGTGCCAACGGGCCACCCCTTAAATATGCAACGGCCGCCCCGTTTACGCTTTCCCTCCCGTACATTGGCTTCACCTCCGCCAGTAATAATGAATCAGGTTTTTGTAGCTACTTTGCTGTGCCCGGTACATTATATGCTTAACCGCCGCCATGTGATTAAGATTGAACATTGTGCACTTACACCGGTTTTTTGCAAATTGGTTGTCCACAGCCGCCGACATTTATAGTAGAATAGACATGGATGATAGAAATGTTTTCCGGAGGACAACAAACTATGAAGTTAAGGGGAAGCACCCTTGTCATACTGGCTGCGTTTTTTTATGGAATAAACGTGGTTATATCAAAGACCGCCTATACCGAAGGCGCAAACCCCATGTTTGTGCTGGCCATGAGATTCCTTATTGCCTCGGTATTATTATGGAGCTACAACCTGGTTTCTAAGGGCCGGGAAAGCGCCCGGGCTTCGGCTGGGCAGCTCAAAGTTCTGGTCATTATAGGCGGGGCTGTATACGCAGCGTTTTCAATGTTCTATTACAACTCGATAAACCATATCCCCGTATCCCTTGCCTCGGTAATTTTTTACCTTTATCCAGTTGTCGTGAATGTTTTCATGATTACGGTAATCGGTGAGCGGGTGGTCCCAAGGCAGATTCTTGCACTCATTATGGCAACTTTAGGCTGTTTTCTTATGGTTTGGTCACCGGTATCCGACTATAACGTCCTGGGCATCCTGCTGGCTTTTGGGGCATGTTTTTCCTTCAGCACCTACTTGATACTGCTGGACAGCAAATTCGCCGAAAGTCTTAAGAGCTTGGAGCCCTTGACCGTCACTGCCTATATTACATCGGCTGCCGCCATTACACTGCTTGCTTCGGCCTTATTAACCGGAAGCCTTTGGGCTGCCGTAACGCCCAAGGCCTGGCTGGCGGTGTTGGCAAGTGCTTTCTTCTCCACTTTTCTATCAAACCTGCTTTTCTTTACCGGGCTGCGGGAAACCGGCTCATCAAGAGCCTCCATTCTGAGCACTTTTGAACCGGTGGTAAGCGTTGCGCTGGGAGTAATAATGCTTGATGAAGTGCTGACCCTCTTCCAGTTTTCCGGGGTTGCAATGATAATAGTTGCGGTAATCATCATAAACATGCTAAAGATGGGCAATGCCGAAGATAAGTAGAACAACTGCCTTTGACAGTTGTTCTATAAAAATTCCCTGCTGAGCTTCTTTATAGCCCTCTTTTCTATCCTCGAAACATAGGAACGAGATATCCCCAGCATCTGGGCTATCTCACGCTGGGTCTTAACCGTGCCGTCGGACAATCCGTATCTCAGTTCAAGAACGACTTTTTCACGCTTTTTTAATACCCTGTCCATTATCCTATAAAGCTTGCTGGTTTGCAGCTTTTTTTCCACTTCATCAAGTACCGTGTCTGTCTCCGTGCCCAGGATATCCAGCAGCGAGATTTCGTTGCCCTCCTTGTCTATGCCTATCGGGTCCTGCAGTGACAGCTGGTTTTGTATTTTCTTGTTGGACCGTATGGTCATCAGTATTTCGTTCTCAATACACCGGGCGGCATAGGTTGCAAGCCTTGTGCCCTTGCTGTGGTCAAAGGTGGTAATGGCCTTTATAAGGCCGATGGTGCCTATTGAGATTAGATCGTCTGCATCCCTGCCAATATTGCTGTACTTTTTTACGATGTGCGCTACCAGTCTCAGGTTTCTTTCGATAAGTATATTCTTTGCCGTCTCGTCACCCTGCTCGTACAACTTCAGAAACAGTTTTTCTTCCTCTTCTGTGAGGGGCTGTGGAAAGGAGGAGTTGCCTGTTACGAAGGAAAACAGCACCAGCGTTTCCTTCAGCATGGCTGCGGTAATAGCCGCAATGGCTGCCAGCATTAAAATGCTCACCTCCGAAAATAGGGTCACTCTAAATTATATGAGCCCAATCTTCGGAATGTGCATGTACCGCTGCCCTTTGGTCATTAAATAAATTATTCCGCCTTCCTACCTTTCACCCAGCTCCATTATCCTTTGGGCGATATCCCTGAAAACCGGCGCGGCAACGCTGCCGCCGCTCCTTCCGTTCTCAACAAGTACCGTTATTACATACTTTGGATAGAGCCTTGGAACATAACCGGTAAACCATGCATGGAGCACTTCCCTGCCCTCCATCCTCTGCCCTGTCTGGGCGGAACTGGTTTTTCCCGCAGCACCGCCGAAACCGGGCAGGGCTGCCAAGGTGCCGGTGCCGTCATCCACCACCATCTCCATCATCTTTCTTATTTCCATGGCCACAAAGGGTGAAATAATCTTCTGGGGCTTTTCAGGCGGTTCTACGGCAATTCTTTTACCGGAACCGTCAACCAGTCCCTTTACCACGTAGGGCTTTTTGTAAACGCCGTTGTTGGCAATTATACTGGTCATCGCCGCCACCTGCAGCGGTGTGACCAGTATATCGCCCTGTCCTATGGATATATTGCACAGGTCGGGCCTGTAAATGCTCTCTTCCCTCGGTATCAGTCCCGTTTGCTCTTCCATCGGGTTTATTCCTATAATACTTCCCAGCCCAAATCTCCTTGCCATCTCTGTTATACTTTTCCCGCCTATTCTTTGTCCTAATTCAATAAAAAATGTGTTGCAGGACCTCGCATAGGCTTCAAATATGTTCAGGTCCCCATGGCCCCCTTCATCGTAGCTGGAGCATTTCACTTTTAAACTTCCCACCTCGATGTAACCGGGACAGTGAACGGTTTCAAAGGGGTTTATCCGGTCGTCTTCCAACGCTGCGGCGGAAACCACCGTTTTAAATATGGACCCGAGGTTGTACTGCTGGAAAGCTTTGTTCAGCAGTTCGCCCCTTTGCCCATCCAGGTATTTTTCCACGTTTTGCTGCTCATAGTTTGGCCTGCTGACCATTGCCAAGAGTTCACCGCTTTCCACGTCCAGTACCACAACCGCCCCCTGCATTCCCAACCGGTCCATAACCGCCTCCGCCGCTTTTTGGATGTGGTAGTCTATGGTAAGTTGAAGGCCATAGCTCCGGTTTCCCTGTTCTCCGTTCACCATTTTGTACCCGAGGCCCGGGATCAGCCTTTTGCTGCCGTCCACCATCGCGGCAATCGCCGTCTCACCTTCCGCCGAAAGGTAGCTTTCGTATAGCCTTTCCAGTCCCGATCGCCCCACCCCGTCACTGTTGTCTATGTAACCAATTAGGTGTCTTGCCTTGCTCTCGGGGTCGTACCTTTCTATATCCTTTACAACCATGACTCCCCTGCAGCCGCTTTCCGTCACCGCCGCTCCGTTACCCTCAAGTACCAGCTTAAAGGGTGCGCCGGCCTCTTCCAGTTCCTCCATGGCTTCTTCGCAACTTAAACCGGTATTTTGAGCAATCACCGCTGCAGCCGCTGCCTTATCCTCGATAAGAGTGGGGAACACTACCATGGTATCCACCAAACGCCTGCCGGTAAGCGGAATCATGTTGGTATCATAAAACTGCCCTCTGGAAAAATCCAGGGGCAGGTAAAGCATGCGCTGGTTCGCAGCCTTTTTTGAATACCCTTTGCCTTGTATGACCTGTATTTGAAACAGCCTCAATGTTAAGACCTGTAATAGTGCCAGTATTACGCAGCCTGTAAGCAGTATCCTTTTTTCGGTGTGACCCCGTTCTGTGCCCATTTTAACACCCTCCGGCAAAGTACTTGCCTTTGTATTATTGCCTTTGCCGGAAAGATTATACAGTTATTCCACCGCGGGTTTTCTCAATATATCATAGGGTTTTACCGGTTGTCTAACCGGCATCCTTATCACCTGCTGCGGGTGGGGCGCCGATTGTATGCTGTTTCCATCCTCATCCTTCATCCATTCTATCGTTTGAACAAAATAATCCCTGCCGGGGCCGGTAATTTCAATGCTGTCGCCCACAAACATCCTGTTTCTCTGCTGGACGGTTGCCACCCCGCTTTTCGGATCGTAATCAAGCACCAGTCCTACAAAGTCGTAGTCTCGTATGTAACTGCTGTTATCGTAAATCTGCAAACCCCTATCCGCCTCTTTGAAATAAAAGCCGGTTGTAAACTCCCTGTGGCTTGCCTTGGACACTTCCTCCAGCCATTTCCCTTTGTTTTCCTGGTATTTGCCGGGGTCCTTATACCATGCATCGATGGCTTCACGGTAGGCCTTTACCACCGTTGCCACGTAATAGGCGCTTTTCATCCTGCCCTCAATCTTGAGGCTGGTAAGGCCGCTTTCAATGACCTGGGGGATATGCTCTATCATGCATAGGTCCTTTGAGTTCATAATAAAGGTACCGTTTTGGTCCTCGTACACAGGGTAGTACTGTCCCGGTCTTTTTTCTTCAACCAGGTGGTATTTCCACCGGCAGGGATGGGCACAGTCCCCCAGGTTGGAATCCCTTCCCGCCATGTAATTGCTTAAAAGGCACCTTCCCGAATAGGATATGCACATGGCACCGTGTATGAAGGCTTCCAGTTCAAGGTCCGGCGAAGTACTTGTCCTGATTTCGCGTATTTCCTCCAGCGACAGTTCCCGTGCCAGAATTATCCTTTTTGCCCCCAGGCGGTGCCAAAAATTCGCGGATAGGTAGTTCACGGTATTGGCCTGGGTGCTCACATGGATATCCATCCCGGGCAGCACTTCCCTTACCATTTCAAAT
>JAAYEV010000204.1 GCA_012728565.1 Clostridiales bacterium | reverse complement strand
CTTTTTCAAAACTACTACTGATTTTATCTATGATTTCCTGTATAATTAGTCCCATAAGAGTATCTCCCTTTCTGTGATTTTTTGTGGTTCTTGCAAATTACATGATATCACAGGAGAGATACTCTTATCTTTTATTTTTTGGTTTTTTCCCAAAGTAATTTTACACTAACCAAAAAAATCTTTTTTTCGTCGTATTAAGACCGGTGTTCAATGCCCGGGCACTGCAATGTCGGTCTGCCCGGCGAGCCTCCTCCGGGTACAGTGCCTGCAGTACATGAAGCACCGGTAGGTTACAAGGAGCAGCACCCTGTCTGGGTACCGGGCCGTATTAAGGATACCGGGTCAGCGACCGGGCATTTGGTTTGCGTTAACTATATTACCGTTAACTCCCATGCATTGAATCAGCCTGCACATTACGGTGGCGGCCTCGGCCAGCGTGGCCGGCCTGTCCGGGTAAATACCGCCGTCCCCGTAACCTATCAAAAGGCCCATCCGCAGAGCCGTGTCCAAGTCGCCTCTTACATTTAATGCCCCCGCCGCCATTCCGGCGAGGGTGCCCCGGTTAATCGGCTGATCGTCCTTTTCCGCTGCCGGACAGTTCCTGCCCGTAACCAGGCCCAACATTGATGCAAGCATTCGCCGGGTAACGGGAATACCGGGGTCCACCGACCTGTCCTCCGGCGCGTAGATACCCATGGCCAGCACCCGGTCCAGGTATTCCCCGGCCCAGTGCCCTTTAAAACCGGAGTAGATTTCGTTGTAAACAACCGGCTGATATGTACCCGGCCTTAAAACCGGAAACATAATACCGGAAGCGGTAAACCTTACCCCTTCATACAGGCATATTATGCTGCCCTCCGGCCCGCAGGCTATATACCCAACCCTGCATCCCTCCGGCTGCTCCTTGTCGCCGGCAGCATCGCAGCCGGTTCCGGTCCCCTCCGGCAATTCCCGGCTTCCTGCAGAAACTCGGCCGGTTCCGCTTCCCTCCGACAATACCCAGCTCCCGGCAGCAGCGCGGCCGGTTCCGATTTCTTCCTGCCCATCCTTTCCTGCAGCAGCAGTAAAATCTATTCCACTTGTCCCCGACAGCCCTTCCGGCAGTGGGATTCGGAAAAACACGGGTATTTTGTCAAAACAGCCGGCCAATTCAACGGAAACGGCTTCATATAGCGGTCGAAAAGCAGGCCGGGAAGTAATAAAATCCGACAATGCCGGGTGGCTTTCCCCCCTCTGTATGGAAACCCGGAAATCGGACCCGGCGGCATTCCCGGCGCAGCGGGAAGTCTCTATGCAGAGGCTTCCCAGGCCGCCGTTAAGGATAATGTCACGGCCCTCCCCCATCGCCTCGGAGAGCAGCGTCTTTTGCAGTATGAGGGTTTCTCGGGAGATTTGTTTTCCCGGGAAATATTTTGTCGTATCCACTATTATATTGCCGTCCGGGGATGGTTTCACAAGGTCCGGTTGCTGCCCTACCATTATTGTGCCTTCCACTGCCGTAAGACCGGTGCCCGGGTGTATGTACCGGCCAAGTGTATACCCCGGGAGTTCTTGCCCGCTTCGGGCCCGGCGTGAAACCCCGGCCTTTGGAAGGCCCTGCGAATCGCTGGATGGCGGCTCTTCTGGCGGGTCCTCGGGCGGTCCATTGGGCGGGTCTCCCGGCGAATCCCCCGACTCCGGCAGCGTGGTCACCTGCAGCGGCCCGCAGGCCTCCCCCGTGTTCAGGCCGTCATGGGCGGCCACGCTGAAGGAATAGGAGGTACCCGGCGTTAACGCATCCACGCAAATCCATGTAGATTCAGTTGCATCATAGAAGTTGCCGTCCATGTACACCAAGTATCCGACGGTATCCGGGTCGGTGGGGGATTCCCATGCCAGTTTTACCGATGTTTCGGTTATATCCTGTGCCTTTAGTTCCCCCGGCGGCGCGGGAGGGGTGATATCCACTATAAAACGCACCTGGTCGGCAGCGCAGTACATCCCGTCGAAGGGGCAAACCTGCACCAGGTATTCCCCGTCTGTAAAAACTGTAAAGTCCGGGATGTACAACTCCCACTCGGAATAGTTTGTCCCGGTGTTGATGGCAGGGATATAGTAATTCTCCGGGTCCTCCGCCGGTTCAAAGCCGGACATGTCCGGTTTCAGGTAAAGCCCGCCGCCGGTTATAAGAAGGGCTGTCCTTATAACGGTACCATCGTTGTCCCAGGCGGTCCCTGTAATCCTGTCCAGGGAATTTATCCGCTGCCCGTCCAGCGGGTATGTTATCTCGCCGACGGCGTTGCCGTGCTTTGAACCCTTGCTTTCAGTGGTCACGGTAATAATGTTGGAAAAGGGCCCTTCGCTGTATCCATCCCAGGCGCTCACTTTGAAGGTATAGGTGGTCCCGGGTTCAAGGCCCCTAACCGTGAAGCTCCTGGCCAGGCTGATGGTGCTTTCCAGGAATTCATCGTTTTTGTATATGTAATAGCAGATAATGTCTTCATCGTCGGGGTGTTTCCATTCAAAGTATACATATTCCTGTCCCAAATTAACCAGTACAAGGTCCCGGGGAGCACCGGGGGGTGGATTGTCACTTGCGATGGCATGGGGATAGGTTAGCAGGATTGAAAAAAGCAGTACTGCGCACATTAACGCTTGTTTTACACGGCCCAAGGTTTGCACCTCCAATTGCTCGTGGAAGGTCATCACCTATGGATGCGTCATAACATTACAATATTTTATATTATTCTACTATAAATTTCATATTATGGCAATATAAACACGGGGCGGGTGACAGTACCCGTCCCGCTTAACGAAAGCTTCCGGTTTCCCGGTAAATAACCGCAGCCTCCTTATTATTTCCGGCGTTTTTTCCTTTCAAGGTCTTCCGGCTCCAGGGCTATGCCGCTTCCCTGCAAAAGCCCCGCCACGCCGATGCTTTCTTGTTTGTCCCTGCAGTCGGGGCAGCCGCATTTTTCCGGCAGGTACCGGGGCTCCATGTAGGTGGATATTACTCCCTCGTAGTTTCTCATGACAACCCTTTCATCCGACATGGAAATAAGATACTGCGGCATTATTGGTATTTTGCCGCCGCCGCCGGGAGCGTCCACCGCGAAGGTGGGCACCGCAAAGCCGGAGGTGTGGCCCCTTAGGCCCTCTATTATTTCTATGCCCTTTGAAACCTTGGTCCTGAAGTGTTCAATGCCCAGCGACAGGTCGCATTGGTATATGTAGTAGGGGCGAACCCGCATTTTAACCAGCAGGTGCATAAGGCGTTTCATAACGTGCACGCAGTCGTTTATTCCCCTTAAGAGAACCGTCTGGTTGCCCAGCGGCACCCCTGCATCGGCCAGCATACGGCACGCCTCCATGGAGGCGGGGGTTACCTCCTTGGGGTGGTTGAAATGGGTGTTAAGCCATACCGGGTGGTATTTTTTGATCATATCCACCAGCTGCCGTGTAATCCGCTGGGGCATAACCACCGGGGTACGGCTGCCAATCCTTATAACCTCCACATGGGGTATTTCCCTAAGGCTCTTTAAAACGTACTCCAGCCTGTCGTCGGATATCACTAGGGCGTCCCCGCCCGATATCAGCACATCCCTTACCCGGGGAGTATTTTTTATGTATTCAATGGCTTTGTCTATCCTGTCACTGGGCACTGCATTGTCGGTCTGCCCGGCAAACCTCCTCCGGGTACAGTGCCGGCAGTACATGGAGCACTGGTCGGTTACAAGGAGCAGCACCCTGTCGGGATACCGGTGGGTGAGGCATTCCACCGGGGAATCGGTATCCTCGTGCAGCGGGTCCTCCATATCCGCTTCACCCCTGTGCAGTTCCAGCGATGTGGGGACCGCCTGTTTCCTGATGGGACAGTTGGGGTCGTCCGGGTCCATGAGGGAGGCATAATAGGGCGTTATGGCCATTCTTAGAAGGGCAAGGCTTTCTTCTATCGCCTTCTCCTCACCGTCGGTGAGGTTTATCACTTTTTTGAGCTGTTCGACGGTTGTAATCCTGTTTCTTACCTGCCAGTGCCAGTCGTTCCACTGCTCGGGCGTAACGTTTTTGAAAAGTTCTATCTGTCTGTAATCTCTCATTATCAGACCTCCTT
>JAAYEV010000203.1 GCA_012728565.1 Clostridiales bacterium | reverse complement strand
TGCCTGGCTGAATATCTCTTCAAACTCCTCGCCGGTAAGCTTCTCCCTTTCCAGCAGGGCCTGGGCCACCGCATGGAGCTTGTTAATATTCTTCTCCAGTATTTCCTGGGCCTTTTCATAGGCCTTATCAATCATTTTCTTAACTTCCTTGTCAATCCTTGCGGCCACCTCTTCGCTGTAGTTCTTGCTCCTTGCCATATCCCTTCCTATAAACACCTCGTCCTGCGCCGATCCAAAGGTCATTGGCCCCAAGGCTTCGCTCATACCGTATTCGGTCACCATCTTTCGTGCCATCCTGGACGCCTTTTCGAGGTCGTTCTGGGCACCGGTGCTTATATCGTTTATGGCCAGTTTCTCGGCCACCCTTCCGCCCAACAGGTGAACCAGGTATTCCTCCATCTCGGACTTGGACATGTAGTACTTGTCCTCCTGCGGCAGTATCATGGTATAACCGCCGGCCCTTCCCCGGGGTATTATTGAAATCTGGTGAACCGGGTCGGTGTTGGGCAAAAGCCTTGCAACCACCGCATGGCCCGCTTCATGATAGGCGGTAAGCTTTTTGTCCTTTTCGCTCATTATCCTGCTCCTTTTTTCCGGACCTGCAACCACCCTGGTTATCCCTTCCTCCAGTTCTTCCCTGCCTATCTTTTTCTTGCCCCGGCGAGCGGCCAAAAGGGCGGCTTCGTTCATCAGGTTTTCAAGGTCGGCGGGCGTAAAGCCGGGCGTACCCTTCGCCAAGTCCTCAATACTTACGTCCTCGTCCAGGGGTTTGCCCCTGGAATGAATCCTTAATATAGCCTCCCTTTCCTTTATATCCGGTATCCCCACCAGCACCTGCCTGTCAAACCGGCCGGGCCTGAGAAGCGCCGGGTCCAGGATATCCGGCCTATTGGTAGCCGCGATTATTATAATCCCTTCGTTTACATTAAAACCGTCCATTTCAACCAGCAGCTGGTTTAAGGTCTGCTCCCTCTCGTCATGTCCCCCGCCCAGCCCGGCACCCCTGTGCCGGCCAACGGCGTCTATTTCGTCAATGAACACTATGCAGGGGGAGTTCTTTTTGGCCTGGTCGAACAAATCCCTCACCCTGGAGGCCCCAACCCCCACGAACATTTCAACAAAGTCCGAACCGGAAATGCTGAAGAATGGAACCCCCGCCTCGCCGGCAACCGCCCTGGCAAGGTACGTTTTGCCGGTACCCGGCGGCCCCACCAGCAAAATCCCTTTAGGTATGCGGGCACCCAGTTCTATAAATTTCCTTGGATTTTTCAAAAACTCAACGATTTCAGAAAGCTCTTCCTTTTCCTCTTTAGCTCCCGCCACATCGTTGAAGGTAATTTTTTTCTTTTCGTCGGTATGCAGCCGGGCTTTACTCTTGCCAAAGGACATGACCCTGCTGCCTCCGCCCTGGGACTGCTGCATGAAGAAAAACCACAGTACCACGAACAAAAGTATCATGAAAAATGTGGGTAACAGCTGTGCCCACCATGGATTGCCCTGTGGAATTCTATTATCAACCTGGAGCGTTCCCGCCTGGATCTGGGGCATTATGAACTGGCTGAAGGTCTGAAGGTCGGGAACGGCGGACTGGAACTCGCTGCCGTCGTCCATTACGCCCGTTACCCTGTTTTCCTCTATGACCAGCGACTTAACCCTTTGCTGTTCAAGCATTATTATCAGCTGGGAATACTCCAGTTTTTCAATCTCTTTGGTATTGGCTCCGTACATTTGAACTATGGCCACTATTATTATGAATATCAGTATATAAAAACTGGCTCCACGGAAAAGTCTCGTCAAAAATAACCCTCCCTTCTGCTTGGTTTAAGTCATGATAGCTATTTTAACACATCCGCAAAAAAAACTCAAACTGTTCAGCATACGCAGTTTTTGCTGTTGTTATACTCTTCGGGTTTCAGCACGCAAATTTCGGGCAGGTTTCTGAACCTCTCCGCAAAGTCAAGGCCGTAGCCCACAACAAACTCGTCTTCAATTTCAAAACCCTTGTAGTCCACTTTCACGTCCGCCTTCCGCCTGTAGGGTTTGTCAAGGAGAGTGCATATCTTAATGCTGTTCGCGCCCCTCGACTTAAGGTTTTCCATGAGATAACACAAAGTCAGCCCGCTGTCTATGATATCTTCAACAATAAGCACGTCCATGCCCTCTATACTGTTGTCCAGGTCTTTCAGTATCCGTACCACACCGGAAGTCTCGGTGGTGTTCCCGTAGCTTGAAACTGCTATAAAATCCAGTATAAGCGGAACGTCAATGTTCTTTACCAGGTCGCCCAAAAATACTACCGCTCCCTTGAGCACTCCTACAATTACCAGCTTTTTGCCCCGGTAATCCCTGGATATTTCCGCCGCCAACTCCTTCACCTTTTTCTGGATGCTTTTTTGGTCTATAAGGACCCGTTCAATACTATTTCTCATG
>JAAYEV010000202.1 GCA_012728565.1 Clostridiales bacterium | reverse complement strand
ATACAAAGGCCTCAGGCTTTTTGACTTTTTCGTTATGACTTGGTAATGACTATTATCATATACTCACCACCGTATATTTTATTAAACTGATTATACCAGAGGGGAAATTTTTCTAAAAGGCCGGGCATCAAGAACGCTTTTTCAGTATGAACGGCAAAGGCGTCCATTGAAAACCCTACGGCAATAAATATTATTGACATAAGGCCCATAATAAACGACCTCCTTTATAATTTCTGATATTTGGTAACTTCAAAATTTCCCGGCATAAATAAAAGAGACTTATTTATAATGGAAAACCACTATAAATGGGTCTCATTTTTTAAGGCAAGCCAGATGTTGCCATCGACATGTTGAATTTGCCACACAATCTTTGTGCTAATTACTCCCTCACTTAAGAAACTTATTTTTATTTTAATTATGCAAAGATTTACAGGTAGAGTCAATAAACCGCGTCATGTTTAAGAGGCGCTTAGCGGTTCTTTATGTCGCATCCACTGGTACTTTATATATTAATCCTCATTTATAAAAATGCTATTACAGACGTTAAGAACTTCTGTAGCTATTGTAACTGCCTTTTCTGCATCCTCAAATGAAGCCTCGGGCCAGTCACCGGGATAACGAGCTTCCACATTCCATTCAGTTAACCATGCTAAATCAAAACTTTCAAACTTTTCACTTTCTTTTTTTGGTAATTTCTCTGATATCGCATCAAGGTCATGAGTCCTTATTACATCCAATCCTTTCAGCACTAAAATTGATTTCAAAGCTTTCTCGGCACTTTGTTGAGCCAAAAAACAAGCAACCCGGGGAGCCGCGTCGTCACTCGAAAGTATTATTAATGCGGCCTGTAGATCGTTTTTCGCATATTCAAACCACCGTAATGCCAGTTGTTTATTGGCCAGTTCGCTCATAAACGACCCTCCCCTCCCGTAATGCGGTTCCATAAATATATCCTGGTAAATCTTTTTTTTGCTCAATCTCTTCCTTTGAGGCAACTATAATATCTTTAGGAATACCAAATCCCTTTAATGCTCTTCTCATAGCTGCTTGGATATCTCTTTTTGAACCTTTATAAGAGGTGATTACCAAAAAATCAATATCGCTATCTTTATTGGACTCATTCCGGGCCCAAGAGCCAAAAACAATAATTTTTTCCGGTGAAAAGGTATTTACAATTTTCTTCGCCATGGATTGAACAGTATGCTCATTAATCATTTTTATAATCACCTACATTCTGTTTCATTGTAAAATTATACCATATAAATGTTTTAACCTCAACCGTTTTACAATCTATAGTGCCGATACCTTCGTTTGAATAGGTTTTTTTGCCGTTTTAATTTACATTACCCTACCTATGTTCATTATAACATATGAAGAAACTTCCTTTGTCGAAATAAGGCCTGCTTATCGGCACTGTAAATGTTTTTCGTTTGCCTCTTTTATGCGAACATATATTCGTGTATAATATATTTACCAATATAATCTTCTATGGTTGGCAGTCTGTGAGGAGGTTGAAGCAGTATGCCGGACAGGATAATAATGCACATAGACGTAAACTCCGCCTTCCTTTCGTGGCAGGCGGTATATAATCTCCAAAGGGGCCATCCGGTGGACCTTCGGGAAATACCCTCGGCGGTGGGAGGAAATCAGGCCACCCGGCACGGGATAATCCTCGCAAGGTCCATTCCGGCAAAAAAATACGGTGTCAAAACCGGTGAAACGGTCTGGGAAGCCAAAAACAAGTGCCCGCAGCTTTTGCTGGTTCCCCCCAATCATCACCTGTACATGAAGTGCAGCAGGGCCCTGATGGAAATCTTAAACGAATACTCGCCCCGGGTGCAGCAGTATTCGATAGACGAGGCTTTCCTGGACTACACCGGCATGGAAGAGCGCCTGGGCGAGCCGGTTTCCTTCGCGCACCGCCTGAAGGACAGGATACATAAAGAACTTGGCTTTACCGTAAACATAGGCATATCCTGCAACAAACTGCTGGCCAAGATGGCCTCGGAGCTTAAAAAGCCCGACATGGTCCACACGCTGTTCCCCGGCGAAATAAGGGAAAAAATGTGGCCCCTGCCGGTGGAGGAGCTCTTCATGGTGGGAAGAAAAACCGCCAAAAAGCTCCGGTCCATGGGAATACTCACCATAGGCGACATCGCCGCCGCCGACCCGGACCTTTTGAGGCACAAGTTAAAGTCCCACGGCCTCCTCATATACGACTACGCGCGGGGGATAGAGAACTCCCCGGTTTTTCCCGGGTATTACATGCCCATGAAGGGCATGGGCAACAGCGCCACCATACCCTTTGACGTGGAGGATACCCGCACCGCCCGTCTTATACTGCTGTCGCTGTCCGAAACGGTGGCCATGCGCCTTAGGTACTCCCGGAACTGCTGCAGTGTTATTGCGGTGTCCATAAAATATTCCGACTTCAGGCACTGCTCGCACCAGCAAAGGCTCATCACCCCGGTAAACTGCACCATGGACATATACAAAACGGCGGCCCGCCTGTTTGACGAGGCCTGGGACGGCTCGCCGGTAAGGCATATGGGTGTAAGGGCAGCCGGCCTTGAAAGGGACAGCCATATGCAGTGCTCGGTCTTCGATCACCCCTACTACTCAAGAAACCTTGAACTTGACAGGGCGGTGGACGGCATAAGGGATGCCTATGGTATAAAATCGGTGGTAAGGGCATGCTTTATAAATTCCGGTATATGTGCCTCCCTCGGGGGCGTAGGCTCGGAAAACTGGCCGGTAATGAGCAGTATTCTTTAAGGGGAGTGTCGTGTATGAAAGTTTTGAACAAACCCGTTGACATGATAGCGGTGTTCTACAGGTCCGGGAAGGTTGAACCGGTAAAGTTCAAGTATGAAGACGCCCCGGTCACTGTCCACAGGATACTTAAAAGATACGATGAAAAGCTGGCGGGCAACCGGCGGATATGTTTCGTATGCATAAACGACGGTGCCAAGGTATACGAGCTCAAGTACGAGGTGGACACGCAGGTTTGGTACCTGTTCAAAATGTAATCGCCTTTTCTACTTGCCGCCCACGGCCCCATCCCCAAACAAAAACTCCTCCCCGGCCTGGCCTTTTGACCCTTGCCGGGAAGGAGTTAATCCTCAGCAGCCGGAACAGCAGCAGCCGCATTGGTCCTCGAACCTGTACTCGACACCCCTCCAGTTAACGAGGTTCCACCAGTTCTTTATGAAATCGGCCCTTTTGTTTTTGTACTTCAGGTAATAGGCATGCTCCCATACGTCCAGCGCCAAAAGCGGCACCGCGCCGGGCAGCAGCAGGTTCTGGTGCTTTTCCACCGTAACTATGGCAAGCCTTGCCTCCTCCGGAAGGTATACAAGCAGCGCCCAGCCGGAGCCCTCCACCGCCGCAGCCGCAGCAGAAAACTCCTTCACAAAGGACTCAAAACCGCCAAAGTCGCTTTCAATCTGATTGGCCAGCCTCCCTCTCGGCTGTCCGCCGCCATGGGGAGACATGCTTTCCCAGTAAAGGGTGTGCAGCATATGTCCCGCCCCGTTAAAGGCCAGCTCCCTTTCCCAGTGCTTTATAAGCGCAAAGTCCTGCTGCTTCCTTGCTTCCTCCAGTTTGTCCAGCGCATTGTTCAGCCCGTTAACGTAACCGTTGTGGTGCATGTCGTGGTGAATCCTGACCGTTTCCTCGTCCATATGCGGCTCCAGTGCATTATATGGATAGGGCAGGTCGGGTAGTACATACCTCATAAAATCTCCTCCTTTAAAATATTTTGGTTATGGGCAGCTACCGGAACAGGTAGGACCCGATATCTTCCCAGTTCTTACTCATCAGGCTTTTGTACCGGTCATGGAATATCTCCATGTGCCCGGTTTCCCATTCCGCCAAGGTTTTAAGGAAATTCTTGACTTCCTCGTTATCCACCCTGGCGGCGGCATAGTCGTAGAAATGTGCAAAGTCCTTTTCTATCAGGTATGCCATCCGCACAATCGCAAGGTCGGATATACGCTCATCTTCATCTGCGGTATCCACCGCCACCGCTTCATCAGCAAATATCTTTGGGCTTTTCATGTAATTCTTTATGTCTACAACCCAGGATATTACTTGGATGCTCTCGTCCCCTCCCAGGGCATCAAACTTCTCTTTAAGTATGTTGTAATGCCCTTTTTCCATATCTGCCAGCTGTTCGAACAGTTTCCCGGTCTGGACGTCATTTACCCTCCCGGCATAATACCGGTAGAAATTCTCTCCCTGTCTTTCCATCCGCATGGAAAACTGCAGTATCTTTTTTATATTATCCAAATACGCCACCTCCCATAACTAATTTAAACTATTAATACCCCGGTCCGCATTCCGAAAACATGTACCGGAATAATTATCGTAAAGTAATACCTTGCCGCCGGTCCTTAAAATACCGCCGTTATCCTGTTTATCACAGGCATACTGCGGGTATACCTAAAATGCGACATTTTATGCTATAATATTTGACAAGTTACAACAATGCAAAAGTTGCCAATCAAACCACAAAGGGAGGGTTAACCATGATGTGGAAGGAAAAGTACAAAATTGGTGTGGAGTTGATTGACGGGCAGCACCGGGAACTCTTCCGCAGGGTATCGGATTTTGTAAAAACGGTCCAAAGCGAAGACAAGTGGGACGAAAAGCTGTCCAAGGTCAAGGAAACCCTGGAATTTATGAAGGCATACGTAATAACCCACTTTGACGATGAAGAAGCCTACCAGAAGGAAATAGGTTACCCGGGATACGAAAGGCACAGGCAAATTCATCAAAGATTCAAGGACGAGGTACAAAAATACGCTGAGAAATTCCAAGAGGAATCCTACAGCGAAGAAACGGTACAGGAATTTGGCGGAAAACTCATGGCGTGGCTGATTAACCACGTGGCCGGTGAAGACCAAAAAATCGGGGACTTCCAGAACCGGGGAGGGTCGGTATAATGAAAGCTCAATACATAAATTCATTTTATAAAGCAGTGCTGGATGTCTTTAGGCTTATGCTGGATATTAACCCGGAAAGGGAAGAACTGACTGTCGTGGACGATATGATAGCCGGAAACGAAGCAAATGTAATGATCGGAATTACCGGCGACCTTGCGGGCTCTGTGCTGTTCGGGTTTACCAAGGATATGACCCTTGAAATGGTAAAAATCATGTCGGGCATGGAGATGAAGAAACTGGACAGTTTTGTATCCTCCGCCCTTGGAGAAGTGGTAAACATTATAAGCGGCAACGCTGTTACCAATCTTTCAAAGGAAGGCTACACATGTGATATCTCGCCCCCGCAGGTAATTATAGGCGAAAACAGGTCAATTTCAATGGCAACCGAAAAAGCACTGACTCTTCCTATTAAGACCGAAATAGGCAAGTTTGAAATCAATATTTCAGTAAGGGAAAACCAATAACTTAGCCGTTAAAATTAAATTATTATATAAAAAAATTTAGCCTGCCGTTTCCGGCAGGCTGTTATACTTCTGTAACCAATTATAAAACCTTCGCGTAGCATGGAAATGAGAAGCTGGTGGTTCCCGCCTCGCTGCGCTAAAGGTTATATTCCTGTCTCGTCCAGTTTGTCAAGGCCGTAGGTTTTGATTATATTCATCAGCTTAATGGGGTACTGGGAATCGGTGGCGTACCCCGCCCGCCTCAGGGCCCAGGCGCCCCTTGTGCTGTTGTGCATAACTTCCCTGAAGGGCTGGTAACGGCTTGCGGTAAGCAGCAGGTTCTTATGGTCCGCCCAGCTTTCGTCCACGCTGCCGTAGGCCCTGAAGTTAGCGTCAACGCGGAAGGTCT
>JAAYEV010000201.1 GCA_012728565.1 Clostridiales bacterium | reverse complement strand
ACCTTGGGCGGTGCCGGCTGGTTGTTGAATTTTACCCAGAAACACTCAAGAAGCTCCTTGGCTTTTTCCCTTGTAAGGGTCCCATCCTCAAGCCCCTTCTTATAGAAGGGATACAGGTGCTGGTCCAGTTTGCCGGGGTTAAAGGAATCCCACGTATTAAGCTCCGTTATAACCCCGATATGCACAAACCAGTACGACTGCAGCGCCTCCCAGAAGTCCCTTGGGGCGTTGGCGGGGACATGGGTGCAAACCTCCGCAATCCTTTCCAACTCCCTTTTCCTTTCAGGGTTTTGCTCTGTCTTTGCCAGTTCCATGGCTTTTTCCGCATGCCTCTTGGCATAGGTAATTACAGCATCGGCGCATATCAGCATAGCCCTAAGCTGCTCCTGCTTGTCGTAAGCATCGGGGTCGTTGAGGTAGTCAATGCTTTGAAGGCTTTCTTCAATATCCTTCTTGAAGTCTAAAAAACCTTTCCTATATATCTTGTCGTCGGCCACGGTATGGCCCGGTGCCCTCTGCTCCATGAACTCGGTAAAAATTCCCGCGTTATAGCAGTCTATCCACTCGTCGGACATATGGCTGAAAATAATATCCCTCATGGACCTGCCCTTCCAGTATGGAATAATAACGTCCCTCTGAATCTCCCTTACCTCATCGCTCACCCTGAAGAATATCTTATCCCGTTTGTCTATGATATCCAGGTCCTCCAGGCTGTGACAGCACAGCTCGGGGTAGGTGGGCGTCGCCTGGGGTGCCGGACCCCGCTCTCCCACGATTAGCTCGTCCGGGTTAATGCATACCGTTTTATTCTCCATCAGGTGTTTGAAGGTAAGGGCCCTCAACATGGGAATGGAAACCTTTCCCGAGTATTCCCGGTAGGCCTCGGTTACAAGCCTGGCCCTTTCGATTGAAATGCACGGTACCGTTTCAACGCTCTGCTGTCTCAGCTTTTTTACCCTTTCGTTCATAGCCATTAACCTCCTATCTTTACATTGATACCATATTCGGAAAAAATCTCGCAGGCCTTGTCGGTCAATTCCTTTGAAGGCTCCCGGGTATCGGTAAGCCTGTAGTTTCTCCCCAGCCTTGCATATTTGTCCATGCCGGTATTGTGATACGGCAGGATGTTTACTTCCCTTATCCCAACCCCTGATATAAACTGCGCGGTTTTCTCGATATTGGCCCGGTCATCGTTTATTCCCGGCACCAATGGAAACCTGATTAATATATTGCTGTGCACCCTTGCCAATTTCCCGAGGTTTTCCAGTATAATCCTGTTTGATACGCCTACCGTCCTTGTATGCACCAGGTCGTCCATATGCTTTATATCATAAAGGAAAAGGTCTGTCAGACCGGCTATCCCGGACAATACCTCCCAGTTTGCATACCCGCAGGTGTCAACGGCGGTGTGAATGTCCCTGGCCTTGCATTTTTCAAGAAGCTCCGCCAGAAACTCCGGCTGCATGAGGGGTTCGCCGCCCGAGAAGGTAACACCTCCCCCCGACTGGTCGTAAAAAATAAGGTCCTTTTCTATCTCCTTCATCACGTAATCGGAGCTTACCGTTTTCCCAACCATCTCAAGGGCCACGGCGGGACACTCCTCCGCACAGAGGCCGCAGCCGCTGCATTTTTCGCTGTCTATAACAGGGGGAAAGCCCCCGCCGGAAATAGCCCCCTCCGGGCATACACTATTGCAGCCGCCGCACCCAATGCACCTTTCCTTCCACAAAACCAGCTGTACTCCATATTTCTGGCTTTCCGGGTTGTGGCACCACCAGCAGCTTAAGGGACATCCCTTAAGAAAAACCGTGGTACGGATGCCTGGTCCGTCGTGGATTGAGTACCTTTGTATATTGAATATTGTTCCTGATGCCATTTTTATACCCCCAAATCATCCCGTACCGCTCAAGGGAACCGTTATATTTATTTCTATTACCAAGCAATATTCATACCAACTTTTTGTGCTTTGCAGCTGGCAGCCAGCATTTCAAAGTACTCGGCCCGGTCCCCGTGACCTGTAGTCCGATTCTTTATTATCTTCAACCCCTCTAGCTCCGATAAGGGCCCATGTATCGTACCATAAAAGGGCTGGTGTCCCAAATATGGTACGCCAGCCCTCAGTCATGGGTCCGGTCATATGGTCACATAGCACACCGGGTTCCCGCAGTGGGCCAGAAAACGTTCAAAGTCCTTAAAAGAAATGGTAACGGTGGCGGTGTTAACATTGGGATGAAAGCTTACCCAATCCGCCCCCTTAAGCTCGCTGTCCAGCACCACCCTTACATGCCCGTCGGGGTCGTTTATTATCCCGAAGGGCGAAACGGCGCCGGTTTTCAGCCCCAGGTATTTTTCAAGCCTTTTCTCGGAAGCAAAGCTGAGCCTCCCGTCCCCGATCTGCTCCGCAAGGCCCGCCATATTGACCCTTTTGTTGTGCAGCATAACTACCAGGTAATGCTTTTTGCCCTTTTGGTCGCGCAAAAACAAGTTCTTGCAGTGGGTACCGGGTATGTCACTCCAGTACTGTTCCACCTCTTCCACCGTATATACCGGCGGATGCTGCTTTACCGAATACCCAATTCCCAGTTGGTCAAGCACCCGGTACACCTTTTCCTCGTTTGTCATGGTGATGCCTCCTCCAGTGCTTTATTGATATATAAGAGTAAAGTAGCTTGTAGTCTTCTCCAGGTCCCTCTCCAGGATACGGGCCGAATTTGAATGGTGCAAAACCGTCATGTTTCCCGCACCCGCCTTGTCCATCGCCTTCATTAGCGTAACCAGGCTTGGCGGCGAGTCCAGGTATTCATCCCCCATTTTCATTAGCTGGGCATAGTCCCTTTCCTCCATCGCCTCAAGGGTAACCGCGTCCCTTTGCATGGCCTCTTCCCCGGTGAGGTAATGGGAGAAGTCCACCGATGCCACCAGGACGTCCCGGTTACCGGTATTCTGCAGCAAAAGGTCCGCAAGGTTTTCCGCCTCCCTTTCGGTAAGGTCGGGATGCAGTATTATGGGCACAACGGCCGAATCCGGCAGATAATACTTTATATAAGGAACAATGGCGGCTATGGAATGCTCGCCGGCAATTGCCCCTTCATCTACCCCCGCAATGCCCGAACCGGTCAGGGCATCCACAAGGACGGCATCGGTTTCAAGTATCCCGAAGGGCGTTTGCCAGTTGTACCTTGAGCTTACCACCCTCGGTCCCCTCAGGTAATGATTGGGGCCGATGACAATAACCCGTTCCACTTCCAGGACGGACAGCATTCTAAAAAAATCCGCAATCATATAGCCGGCCACCAGGTGGTGTGGCACAACCCCGCCCCTTATCCGCACATCTGCCGGTTCCGAGCCGGTCTTCGACAGGCTTTCGAAAAAGTCCTTTTCATCATAAAACCTGCAGGGATGGGCAGGGGTCCTTTCCGGCTCCGCTTCCATCTGCCCTTCACAGCCGGTCGTAAATGCCGTTATACCCAGCACTACCGCCAGTATTATCATTAGCGAAGCCGGTCGCGTCCTCATTTTATAGTTACCGTCTCCTCCTTTGTCATTCTTATCTCGTCGGCCGCCTCCATGTTCTGCAAAACGGCTCCCTGGGCCCTAAAGGTCCCCTTTGATACCACCCTGGCGTAATATATAACCGGTTCATTCCCCCGCGAATTATAGGCACTGTTGTAAATATAGAAACTCACCCTCTGGCCGTCAACCTCATAGGGATAGCGTATATTCAAGTATTCAAGGTCCCTGGTGTAGGGAGCCGCTATTATTTTAAGCCCCGAGGGCAGAAAATCCGATACCTGGTAACGTCCCTCCAGCGATTTGTCTCCAAAGCCAAAGTTAATCACTACCTTGACCATGTCGCCGGCATTTAGCTCCTTAACCGGCTTGTTATTCACGTAGTACTGCCTGTTTACTGTAAGGTTTTCGCTTTCCATGGTATCCCCCGGTGAAAAGTCGTCTTCGTAAATGACGCACAGCGCTATGTCGCCCTTAACCTCCAGTATATTAAGCCCCGCCAGTCTTTCAGGGGTCAGCGAAAGAGTATGGGATGCCCCGCTTTCAAGGCTTATGTCGGACCTCCTGCCGTCCAACATATAGGAAAACTCCGCCGGCTTACCCCCGGTTTTTGGCAGCGTTTCTGAAAGGTACATTGCCATCTCAAGCAGTACCAGGATATCCTTTGTACTGTTATCGGTTATATATTCAAACATACCCCCCGCTGCGGAATGGCCCACCCTGGCTGCCAGCACCGCCGCCAGCGAAGTAAGCTCCATTACGTCATCCCGGTCGGCCCCGGAATCCACCATTACATAAGGGTCCTTAGTCACACCGTTTTCTTGTAAAACATCCTCCAGCACTTTGGCAGCCTGGTTTTTGCTGCCCAGCTCCCAAAGGGCAAGGCCCAGCTGAAGCTTAGTCTTAACCCCCAGGCCTTTTGTTTCCAGCATTGATTTTACCTGGCAAAGTACCGGCCGGTCCAGGGCCGCAAGTCCCCACAGTGCGCAGCTTAGCTCATCCTCGGTTTCGCCGGTTTCAAACAAAAGCCTGTGAAAATAGAACTCCAATAGCCCCTTGTCAAAGCCCTCCGGCCCCAGCGCAGCAATTTTCGTGCTTAAGGCTGCATCGCTTTCGCTGTAGGGCAAAAGCGATATGCCTCCATCCGGCACCTGGTATGCCTGGGCATCAAAGCCGTCGGGCTGCGGCAGGTCGGTATCGAAATACTCGGTTAACAGGCTGTATGCCCATCTCCTGGCAAGCCTTTGGTCCACCCTTTTGCCGGAGGCATAATAAAGGTGGTACAGGGGATTTATAAACTTACCCCTGCCTGCATCGGTGAAAACCAGTTTTGTAATCCCATCCTTGCTTCCTTTTATTTTCATACCCTTAACAAGGGTATGGTACTCCGCCACCCCTTTGCGGAGATAGCTGTCATAAACCGTTATCTCCCGGGTCAGCGTATCGGTGAAGCGGTCCCCGCAGGCGGCCTTTACCGTCACCGGGTGTATTCCGGTTGAAAGGGGCGGCAGCTCAATCCACAGCGTCTCAAAGGCATTCGCCTCCAGCAGTTTTTCGCCTTCGAAAAGGGTTGGGGCGCTTAGCGAGAAGCTTACCCTGTCGCCTTTTTTTATCGCATCCCCGTAGGACCGGAGCGCAATACTTGGCCTGTCGCCCTTCAAGTAGCTGTCGTTTATTATAATGTCCGCGAAGAAGGGAAGCCTCACAACAATGGGTATGCTGCCGCCTGCGGCCCTCAGGTCCTCGGTCACCGCGTTGAATGCCGCCCTCCACGTGGTGAGGTTGTCGGGCACCTTTATGGAAAGGCTTCCCCTTCCCCGGCTGTCGGTCTTAATGGTACCAAAGAATGCGGTATCCCTGAAGTCCTTCCTGTCTCCTCCCCCTTCGCCGCCCTCGGCTCCGGCGCCTCCTTCCATTTCCGGGCAGTAATGAGAATAACCGTCGGATAATATGCCGGAATCCAGGACCCTTGAATATAGGCCCTCCAACACCCCTTGGTCTTCCCCCATCAGTTTGTACATGGCCTCGTCCACGAGGCTTATATTAACCGTCGCTTCCCTGGGCTTTCCTGATGCATCCTTAACCAGTATATTAAGGACTGCTTCCTCCCCCGGACGGTAACTTTCCTTGTCGGCGGTTACCGTTATGTCCAGCTCCCTTTCTTTTATATCGTACTGAATTACCCTTGGAGCGGTTTTATAATAGGTGCGTCCGTTAAAGCATACTCCCGTCACGTGTACGCTGGGGATGTCCTCCTCCCGGAAGGCTGCCCTGTAATGGGGCGCGGTATCCACCCGGTAACCCCTTAGGCCTTTTTGGTTCACGTGGTACAGGTAATGGCTGCCCCCTCCCTCCGGCAGGGTCTCGCTGTTGTTTTTGAATGTTAGCGAGTACTCTTCCCCGGTGCGGTAAAACGGGTATTCCTCCTTTTCATCCTCCAGGTGGTAATAGTCCCAGTACTGCCACTGGTAGTCCACGAAACTGCTGCCGTAGAAATGCTGTTCCCCTTTTACCCTTCTGCCCATACCGTCGGTTGTTTCAAGGTCCACACGATAGGACTTTTCAGCCTCATAGGGAAAAACAAAGGTTCCCTTGCCCTCTGTATCTGTCGTAATGGTAAAATCGGTTACCGGTACATATTCCGGATAGTAATAATAGCTGGTCCTTACTTCCTTGTTAATGAAATCGTAGTACTTGCCCCTTTCCTCCCTGCGCCACCGGTTTTCGTAAACCTTTCCGGAAATGACCTGTCCTTGCACCGGGTCCCCTATATATAAAGAATCATCGTAATATGAATCTTCGCCGTTATTTATCCTGTCCAGGGTTATCCGGTTCAGCTTCACTGCAACTTTCGCCCCGGTTTCTGCCGCCCGCACGGAAAAGTCAAGGTTCATATCGTTATGAAACACCATATAGTTTATGCTACCGTATATTTCCCCCGCCTCCGGCAGCATGTTATTCACGTTAAAGTACTCAATACCCGAAGCCCAGTGCACGTCCCGGTATTTTGGCGTCAGCGTAACCGAAGCCCTGCCGTCCTCATCGGTGGTTACCGTCCCGGTACCGGAAACGCCGCTGTAGGAAAGCTGCATCGCGCTTACCGGGGTGCCTTCGAAAAACGAAGCCTGTATATCAATGGTAATACTGTCCTTCCCGGAAAAAACTGCCCTTTTATCCTTGTTCAAATCTATCCTGTAGGCCGGCTTTGTATAGGTGGCAACCTCGAACCATTTTCCGGTTATATGCTCCCCGTCCAGCTCGAAAGAAAGCCGGTAATAGCCCGGGGCCAAACCGGGAAGGTTAAGCTCCCCTTCAAAGATTCCATCCCTTTGTACCGCGAGTTCAACCGAGGTGATTTCCTCGTTGCCGCCGCCGTATTCATAATAATAGTCGTTTCTCTGCAGCACCGCCCTAAGGCTTCCCTCCGGCGCGCTTCCGTCCATCGGCCTTATTATGCCCCAAAAGCTTACCCTATCGGTTGGCCGGTAAAGCTGCCTGTCAAAATGTACCGAGCTCCAGTAGTCCTGATGGATTGCATCGCCGTAATAATAGTCGTACCACACTCTTACCACCGGCACAACGCATGGGTTTCTACCTGGGGATGAAAGTTTTAAGAAAATGTGGGAGGCTTCCATATCCGGGCCGCTTTTCATGCTCTCCGGCGTATCAAAGACGAGCACACCGTCACTGCCGGTCCTGCCAAGGTCCCCCGCACCCCTCAGCTCCACCGAGGCGTCCTTTACCGGGCCGCCGGCTATGGTGTTAGCCCATACCAGCGTTTTGTCCGAAGATACCGATACATAGCCCGTTATATCGGTAACCTGCAGCCACACCTGGTTTACCGTCGTCTCCCCGGTTTCTTTGCCGGTACAGGTGATATGCGCCAGGTAGTGCCCCTCATCCAGGCCCTCCGGGAATAGTATGTAATAGTTGTAATAGGACCTTTGTACCGGCGGCTGGAAGGAAGAAACCTTTTCCAGCCTCGATATATCCGCCCGGTGGGCCTTTTTTGTACAATACGCCCACTGGGGAATGAGATAATACTCTTGCAGGTCATCTATAAACGCATCGGCATCCTTGTATTTATACAGGTCCACCGTCACGGCCGGAACCTCGTCCCGGCTGTTGTAATGGTAATAACTAAAGTCAAACAGCGGCCTTTCCCCTACCGGGTACTCGTACATATTCCTCGAAAAATAAACCTCCATGGGCGGGCGTTTGCTTCCGGCGGCTTCCGGGGACATGGTCTCAAACCGGAAAACAAAGTCTTCCTTGAGAGTCTCGCTGCTTCCCTTAACCCCCAGCCCTTTTTTAACTTTAACGGTATATATGGTGCCCGGCTGCAGCCCCTTCGGCACAAAAACCGCAGTCCTTTTATGCCTCTCAAAGACCCCCTCCACCTTGGGGGTTATTTCGAAGTATTTTTCTATGTCCTGGTAGTTTTCATGGCTGAAGACTATCTCTATCCCTGTGTTAACCGGCACATCCCAAGCTTTATTCCGGGGAAGGCTTCCCAGCACCCTGAATTCGTCCTTGGTCTGAAAGGACCATGCCTCTTCCCCCAGACGAAAGCGGTAGATTTTATTGGCCTCCAGCGCCTCGGCGGGGGTTATCTTGAACACTTTTCCGTCGCTGCCCAGTTCCTCCACCGAAAACTGTATCCCCGGCTCGGTTTCTAAAAGATGCCTGACTTCGGCTGCCTTTATCCCGGTATCGCTTTTCAAGATAAAATGGGCGTCAAGCGGTACGCCCAGGCTGTCTTCGTCGGATGCGACCATTGTCAAGCCTGCCGCCAAAACCCTGTCCGGCGAAAAAGCGGTCCTGCCTCCAAGCCCGGCCAGGTATACCGCCCCTGAAACAAGGCATAGGGCGACTATGACCGCCGCCGCTTTCTTGGTCTTACCTCCTTTTGCATTGCCCTTCAGAAATTCCATAATACATCCTCCCCCTTGTACTGCGGGGCAAGGGACGATTCTTCGTCCCTTGCAACCTGCGGCCTTATTACTAAAATTATACAGCTAATTGTGTGTATCAGCAATTATATTCGGTATTTTGCACACTTCCTTTGTAATCAAAAGAACCGTCCCTAAGATTGCAAAAGGTGCCGGGAGATTTCTCCACCGGCACCTGTTTCAGCCCGTTAGTGACCCAGATAAGCCTTGACTATGCTGTCATCCCTGCTAAGCACATCCGCCTTTCCTTCCATTACTATTTTCCCCGTCTCCAGCACGTACCCCCTGTGGGCAAGCTTCAAGGCAACCTTCGCGTTCTGCTCCACCAGCAGGATTGTAGTTCCTCCTTCGTTTATC
Organism: Clostridiales bacterium; assembly: GCA_012728565.1. Classification (GTDB taxonomy): domain Bacteria; phylum Bacillota; class Clostridia; order Ch29; family Ch29; genus JAAYEV01. The sequence goes on along the minus strand of JAAYEV010000201.1, from coordinate 7,898 downwards.
TTTTTGATTATGTCCATTATACCCTGGACTAATATCGGGGCAAGGCCCATGGAGGGTTCGTCAAGGAGCAGCACTTTCGGGTCGGTCATAAGGGCTCTACCTATGGCCAGCATCTGCTGCTCACCGCCCGAAAGCAGTCCGCCCATTTGCCTGCGCCGGTCGGCCAGTACCGGGAACAGTTCGAATACCTTATCTATCCTTCTTTTCCTTTCGGCATCATCCTTCAACGTAAAGGAACCCATTTCAAGGTTCTCCAAAACGTTTAGCCCCTTGAAAATCCTTCGTCCTTCGGGGACGTGTATCACACCCATCTCAACGATTGAATGGGGCGGAGCGTTCGTGATGTCTTTGCCGTAGAATTCCACCTTACCGCCGCAGGCCGGCACCAGGTTGGATATGGTTCGCAGCGTAGTACTCTTTCCGGCTCCGTTGGAGCCCAAAAGCGTAACTATCTCCCCTTCATATACATCCAGGCTGATACCCTTTAGCGCGTAAATCTGCCCGTACCGGGTTTCAAGGTTTTTCAGGGAAAGAACTACTTCACTCATACGGCATTCTCCTCCTCTTTCCCCAAATAAGCTTCAATTACCCTGGGGTTATTTTGTACTTCCTGCGCGGTTCCCTCTGCGATTTTAACTCCATAGTCCAACACAAATATCTTTTCCGAAACCTTCATAACAAGGCCCATATCATGCTCTATAAGGAACACCGTAATCTTCCTCTCGTCCCGGATGCGCCTTATAAGCTCTATAAGCTGCATTTTCTCATCGTAGTTCAATCCGGCGGCAGGTTCGTCAAGCAGCAGCAGCTTTGGCTGCGTTGCCAGTGCCCTTGCCCATTCAACCCTTCTTTGGTCGCCGTAGGGCAAATTTTTTGCCAGCCTGTCCTTTTTATCCAGGATGCCGACAAAGTCCATACACTCCATCGCCACATCCCTGATCCTTTTTTCCTCCGCCTTCTGGGAAGGAGGCCTTAGGATTGCTCCAGCCACTCCCGCCGATGTGCGGCAGTGCATCCCTGACATAACGTTTTCCATTACAGTCAGGTTTTTAAACAGCCGAAGGTTCTGGAAGGTCCTGGCCATACCCAGGGTGGTTATTTTATGCGGCTTAAGCCTCATTATACTCTTGCCTTCGAAAAGTATATCCCCTTCCTGAGCTCTATAGAAACCGGTCAAGCAGTTGAAAAGCGATGTTTTTCCCGCACCGTTGGGTCCTATGAGACTCTCTATGGAGCCCTCTTCTATACCAAAACTCACCTTATTTACTGCTGTAAGTCCTCCAAACCTCAACGTTAAGTCTTTGACCTCTAATATCACCTTATCACACCCCGTCCGATATATATTTTCCTGCGGTAAGTATTAGGTATGGCGTTCTGGCCACAGTCCCTGGGGACGGTAAATCATCAGGACCAGCAGCACCGCTCCGAATATCAGCATCCTGTACTTACCAATTCCCCTGAAAACCTCCGGGAAAACAACCACCGCAAGTGCACCTAGTACCACACCCGGGATCTTACCCATCCCCCCTAGTACCACCGCCAGCAAAATCATAACCGACTGGGTAAACAAAAAGGATTCGGGTGAAATAGCAGTCATTTTTATTGCCATAAAGGACCCCGCCAGTGCTCCGAAAACAGAACCAATGATAAATGCAAGCAGCCGAGCTGCGACTACGTTTATGCCCATTGCTTCAGCGGCATCCTCGTCCTCCCTTATGCACTTCCATGCCCTTCCCAGCCTGGAATCCTGCAGCCTATAAGAAATAAATATTGCAAGAACCGCCAGTACTAAAAAGGCGTAATAAAAATGGTTTATCTTTACCATGGCCATACCGAACAGCGTTGGTCTTTCTATTCCCACCAGTCCGGTAGCACGGCCGGTTATATCCAAGTTCCTTGCGGCAAGCCTGGTGATCTCACCAAAGCCCAGCGTGACTATTGCAAGGTAGTCGCTCCGAAGCTTTAATGTAGGACCGCCTATTGCCAGCCCGGCGATTATAGCCATAAGAACGCTTACAGGCAGCGTAAGCCAGAAACTAACCCCGTAATGCAATATGAGTATACCGGTGGTATAGGCACCGACGGCAAAAAATGCCGCATAACCCAGGCTTAAAAGCCCCGCAAACCCGACTATTATATTTAATCCAAGGCAAACTACCACATGAAACCAGACGTTTGTCATAACCTCCATGAAATACATGCTGGTTCTCATGGGCAAATAAAGCAGTACTGCCAGGGCAGCCGCCAATACGCTGTATCGAACCTTTTTATTATCGAATAACACGTAAAACCTATCTATCAATTCCACAAAAGGGTTATTAACTTTTTTAGCCTTCTTATCAACTGCAGTCTGTAAGCATGTCTGTTTATCCTTCATAGTCTCTACATCCTCTCGCTTTCTTTCTTACCCAAAAGCCCCGTCGGTTTAAAAATCAGGATAAGAATTAGTATTGAAAAGGAGAATACATCCTTCCACTCCGAGCCGATAAAAGGAATCTGTGTTCCGAAGGATTCCAGAAGACCCAGCAGAAGCCCCCCCAGCATCGCGCCGGGAATCACGCCTATTCCACCAATAACGGCAGAGGTAAAGGCTTTAATGCCGATAACAAAGCCCATAAAAAAATGCAGGCTTCCGTAATACACCCCCGCCATCATTCCCGCAGAGGCGGCCAGCATTGAACCTACGAAAAACGTAAGGGCAATAATCTTGTTAACGTTAACACCCATAAGGCGGCAGCAGTCAAGGTCCATGGATATGGCTCTCATCGCTTTGCCGTACATGGTCCTTGTAATAAACAGGTGAAGCACAAACATCAGGGCAACCGCCGCTACAATCAAAATGGCCTGGGTATGGGTGACAAAAACGCTGCCTATTGAAAACCCCTCATAACCCAGCCCGGTTTTATAGGCTCGGTATTCACCGGAAGTTATTACCATAACCGAGTTGTACAAAATCATCGAAACGCCCAGCGCTGTAATAAGGAGCGAGAGCCGCGGGGCATTCCGCAAAGGCTTATAGGCAACCCTTTCTATTATCACACCCAACAGGCCTACTATTATCATCGTAATAAGCATGGATATTACTATTCCAAGCCACCTGTTACCAATAAAAGTGTTGCCAAAAAAAGTTAATATTGTCAAACTGCAAAACCCGCCCACCATGTATATGTCCGCATGGGCAAAATTGAGAAGCTTAATTATACCGTAAACCATTGAATAACCGAGGGCGACCAGCCCATAAAAGGAGCCTAGAAGCAAGCCGTTGAAAAGCTGCTGAATGACAATTTCTTGTAATGACATAAGCTCACCCTTTCGTTTATTGGAGGTATGCGCAAGGCCGGGGGCCCACAGCCCCCGTCCTGCGCCTACAGGTTTACTCTACCAGGACCCATTTGCCTCCTTCACCTTTAATAATTATGAAGTTGCTCTCCTCCAGCACGTTTTCAGGTGTGAATTTTATAGTACCGGAAAGGGTCTTGAAGTTATCGGTTGCAGCCAGTGCATCACGGATTGCATCCGGGTCGGTGCTTCCCGCTCTTTCTATGGCGTCCGCCAAGAGATAAGTACCGTCATAGGATAGTCCGGCATAGGGGCCCGGCTGCTGGTTGTATTTCTTATTATACGCTGAAATGAACTGCTGCGCCGCCGGCAGGAATTCTACAACCGGAGGTGATGTGCAGTATACGCCCTCGCCGGCCGCTCCGGCAATCTCCAGCAGCTGTATTGAGCTGGAACCGTCTGCCACAACAATCTCACCGGTATATCCTCCCTGTCGAAGCTGTTTTATTAGCTGTGCTCCGTCGGCATGGTAGGCTGTCCAGTAAACACCCTCCGCCCCGGAGGACCTTATCTTGGTAACCAGGGACGAGAAGTCCTGCTCACCCTTGTTCACAACGTCATAGGCAACCACTTCATGGCCTCTTCCTTGCCATTCTTCCCTTGTGAGTTCCGCCAGGTTCTCGGAGAAGCCGTCTCCCTGGTGTACAAGGGCCAGCTTGGAAACGTTAAGCTTTTCAAAGCAGTCGGCCGCCGCGTCCGCCTGGTGATAACCCGGGCTGTTTATCATAAAAGCCCAGCCTGGATTCTCATCTATCAGCTGCGTGGAGTTTGCTGCCAGGATGACAAAGGGCACCTTCGCATCCCCGTAAATTTTAAGGGCGGGTATGGTTGCCCCGGAGCAGTAACCGCCAAGCACAGCCACAACTTCGGAAGACACCAGCTTGCTGGCTGCGGCAGTACACATCTGCGGGTCGCAGCCGTCATCACCCAGCGTGAACTTAAGTTCTTTGCCGAGTACACCGCCTGCTGCATTTATCTCATCTGCTGCGATTCTTATCGCATTCTCCATATCTTGCCCATAAGTAGCTTCCGATCCGGTAACAGGCACCATAATGCCTACAAGTATTTCCCCGTCAAACTGCGGCGCCTCGGAGCTTTCTGGCTGCTGATCTCCTCCTCCCGACGGTGGGGCGGGTTTTGAGCATCCAAAAACACCGGACGCAATAAGAACTACTACTAATGCCAGAATCCAAAGTCTTTTTGCCATCAATTCAACCTCCTTGTTTTTTATATTATCCCTTTGGCCTTAGAGGCTTTTATTGTAAGGCCACCGGGTTAAAGCACGGTGCGTTTATACTCATTTCTGGTATTTATGGTAATTATGACCATCGTTAAATAATAACATTATTCCTTGCAAGATTTACTATATGCGTTGCCCGGTTTGAAAAGAATACTCTCACAGGCTATGACTTAATTGCTTTGGATGTCAAAGCTTTGCTGTCACGGATTTGACCAAGATGAGAACCCGAGATGATGAACCCTTACCGGGAATAGAAACTGATACATAACGTGCTGTTTTAGGTTTGGTATTTAATCTTGTTACCTCATAAGTAAAATGGGCATTTAATGATTTATGCAAGCTATCCCGCCGATTTATTATGAGGTTTTCAAAGGACATAGGTAGTATCCATGTAGAAAACTGATTTATTATATATACTTATATTGGAATATAACATTTTTTTAAATGATTGTAAAGAATATTTTGGACTTGCCGGTTCACCGGCCTGCTAAACTTCCTGTCGAAAATCCTGTTTACTGCCATTTTTCCAATGGATAGTATCAATGTAGAAAAGTGATTTATTATATATAAGAAAAACACCATATTTTTAATATTTGTAAATATATATGGACCAGCCGGTTTGCCGGCCTGCTAATCCCCTTGCCTAGTTACCTGTATACTACCATTTTTCCAGCAGGTTTACCGTGATGCTCCCATCTCCACCGGGGTGCTGGACACGGATGTCCTGGAACTTGGAATAGTTCACAGCTACACCTTCATCGGGGTTTATGGTTATGCCTTCATGGGCGGCACGGGACAGGGCCCTGCCATAAATTACACACTCTTCCAGGCGTTTTTTTATCACTTCCATCCTTTTTGCCGCCGCCTTGGCTTGCTTTGAATCCTGCCCCCCGGAAATTTCCTCCTCCGCCCGTGCAAATTTGCTGCGGTAAACCTCCATAGCCTTGGGCAGGTATTCCCTCTGCAGCACCCCAAGTATTGAAGGGCTGTAGCGGTGCATATATACAAGGGCCTTGAAACCGCCCTCCCTGCCCGAACTGAACATCCAGTATATAGGTCTTTTATTGTACGTATTCAGGTGGTCCTTGTAAAACTGCCTTTCAAAATACCTTCCTACAGCCTCCCTTGCGGTTTCATAGGGCTTTTTCCCAAGCGCTGCAGCGATATAGTCCAGGTTCTGCTCCAGGGTATCGGCCCCGAATACAGCCTCCAAGAAAAGCTCAAACCTGTCTAATACGTTATCCGTGAAGAATTCTCCACCCATTACCGGTATTATATTGTCCAATTTCACCACTTTTTTCATGCACCTGCTTGGGTCAAAGGTGCCCCCGGCGTTCAGGACTCCGTCCCTGTCCGGCGAGTATCGGCCGAACATGCATCCCACCGCATAGGATATTAAGGATTTGACAGCCCCTACTTTGTCCGCCTTTTCAAATGTAATGTCCCGGTCAGCCACCTCCGGGGTTAAGGCATCCTGCAGCTGGTACAGGTCTATGAAAATGTGATTTAGTTCTTCCTCGTTGGACTTGAGCCGGTTGAACAGCTTTTCTGTTTGGCGGTGCCATTCGGAAAAGGCCTTTTCTATGGTGGCCGCCCCTTTTCGGTACTCGATCAGCGGATGTCTTTTGAAGTCCCATGACGTTTCGCGCCAATCCCACTCAAGCCTTGATATTTCAACGTTTTCCCTGCACAGCCGCACAATTCTTTGCCGTATGCCGGCGTCTTCAATTTCTGCAAAGGGCAGGTTCTTTATATCCCCTACCTGGATATTGAATGTTGGGTTTAGAATTTCAAGAAACACCCCGGTCAGTTTGCTGCAAAGGAATGCAAGTATTATGTATAACCGCTCCCCTTCCACAAACACAGACGACCCGGCCACATCAAATATAAAACCGGGGGGAGAATACCTCACCCCCATCCGGTTGGAAATAAAGGTATAGGTAATGGCTTCCCTGAAATAGAATTGTATATTCTTAATGGTCCTTGTATAGCTGCCGTAGAGCAGTGCGGCCAATTCCTTAACCTGCTCGCCGCCGTTTTCCCAGTTTACCACCATGCTGTTATTTCCGTACCATTTCCTGTAGGACCCGCCCTTGTTATAGGGAAACCACCGGCAGCCGCTTCTTTTAGCCTCGTCGGCACTGCCGCAGCCAAAACCAATGCTCTGGAGCGGCACCTCGTACCAATACCTTATAAACCTGTTGTTGTCGGATGTGGCCATTCCCTGCCTCGGCTTTGCCAGTTCCCCCAGCTTTTTGTTTCGGGCAAAGGCACGAACAATACTTTCCTTTGCCCAGTACGCAATGGGTTTCCCCGGGATATCCTCCAGGTCGGATATGCAAAGGGTGTGCACAATATCGCCTAGACCCGCCTTGGCATCCAGCAGTGCCCGTTCTTTCTGAAGGGAACTGCTGCTGCCCTGAAGGTTGAAAAAAACCGAACGGTAGCCTTCCAGGGACATGTTCCTTGCAACAAAGGCAGTGGACTGCACTATGGTCCCCACGTTTCCCCAAAACACCCCGGAACCGAGGTGCAGCATACTGCATATGCAGCACTTTTTCGCAAACTCTTCCCGGAACCTTTGGTAGCTGGAAAGAAACATCCAGGAGTGCTGGTTTATCAGCGCCAGGTAACCCCCGGGCATTGTCATCCTCCGGGCAAGGTCCATGAACACGGTAAACAGGTCGTGCTTTGAAATCTTGTAATGGGTGTTTAGGTAGTCCGCAAGATTGTCGTTCATGCCCCTTATGCCCATGTAGGGGGGATTGGTTACCACCACGTGGTATTTACCCTGCATTACGAGGGCCTGGTTTATCAATTCTTTTATCCTGCCATGCACCGTGAATGCCCCGGTACCCGTGTCGATGTTTTCTCCAAAACCCTCCCACCATTTTCGAAGCCGCTCCAGGTCTAAATCCGGCAGTATTATCACCGAACCCAATTCTCCGGCGTCGCGAAAAGCTTCCAGCAGCAGAGCCATATCCCTGCGGCAGCCGTGCTCATCTCCTCCTTTACGGCCCGGCATTACCAGCGGTATTACGTCCTCAATGGCAAGGCCCCCGCTTTCCCGTACCCAGTATAGGAGGGGCCTTAGTTTTTTGTCAAACAGGCCGCTGTCTTTGCTCCTTGCCTTCATCATTAAGGCGAAACATGCAAGACCGGCAGCCCTATGGTCAATGTCAAGGCCGTACAGGTTGTTCTCCAGGATAAGCGCCGGTATGCTCTCCTCTTTATACCCTGCTGAAAGGTATATGCTGTAGAGCACGTCAAAGGCATATACAAGTATATGCCCACTGCCCATGGCCGGGTCCAGCACCTT
>JAAYEV010000020.1 GCA_012728565.1 Clostridiales bacterium | reverse complement strand
GCGTTAACGAAAACAGCGGTACCGCATATATCCACCCGCTGCATCAGCCGGAGAAACGGCAGGAAGTATCCCTAACAAGCCTGATTGAGCAATAGCCGGGTTTGTTCCGGCCGGTATTAGACTAAACTTGGCAGGCCCGCCATTCAATTAGGGCGGGCCTGCCGCTGTTGCCGGTCTTAAGGTTTCCATTTTGAATTTCAAACCATCTGCGGGACACCGCCCTCATTCTTGTCCAACCATACCTTTCATCCGGCATTTTTCACCATAACGCCCTGACGGGTGCGTCAGGCGCAAAAATATTCCGCCGCTATATTTGTCACAAAAACAAGAAAACTGAAGAAAATTGGTTGCCAGATAAAAAAGGGAATATAAGGAATATATAGAATATCAAGAATAAGGAAAATATAAGGTCCTGTATTTCAGGGCAAAGAAGGAGGTTTAAAAATGCGCTATTTTAATAAACGGACAAGTCTAGTCTTAACCTTATTTTTGCTGATATCCCTATTGCTCCCCGCTTCCCTTGCATTTGCCGAAAATGCGGAAGCTACGAAGATAGTCATACTGCATACGAATGACACCCATGCCAGGGTTATGGAAAGCAGCAACGATGGGATGGGATTTGCAAAGCTGGCGGCAAGGGTGAAGGCAATCAAAGAAGAAAACTCAAACGTAATTTTGCTGGATGCCGGGGACGCGCTTCACGGGCTGCCCTTTGCAACCATTTCGAAAGGTGAGAGTATAGTCAAGATAATGAATGGCATAGGATACGATGCGATGGTGCCGGGCAACCACGACTTCAACTACGGCTATGAAGGGCTTCTGGAGTTAAAAGAGAGCATGGATTTCCCGTTGATTTGCGCCAATGTGTACAAGGACGGAGAGCCGCTTTTCACGCCATACGTGATTGAAGAAGTGGACGGAATAAAAATTGGCATCTTTGGGCTTGCCACTCCGGAGACAGCTTATAAGACAAATCCCAAAAATGTTGAGGGACTGGAATTCAAGGACCCGATGGAAGTATCCGAAAGCATAGTAAATGAATTGAAAAAAGAAAATGCGGATTTAATAATAGCGCTGGTTCATCTCGGTCTTGATGAAGCCAGTGAAGACACCAGCAGAAAGATCGCGGAAAATGTGGAGGGTATAGACCTAATAGTTGACGGCCACAGCCATTCGGTGCTGGAGGGCGGCCTGCAGGTCGGGGGCTCGCTTATCGTCCAGACCGGGGAGCATACAAAAAACCTGGGTATTGTCGAAGTTGAGCTAAAAGAGGGCGAAGTATCATCTATAAATGCCGGGTTGTTTACCAAAGACCAGGCGGCGGACCTGCAGGAAGATGAAGAGATAAAGGCACTAATTGCGGAAATTGAACAGGCAAACCAGGACCTAACTTCCGGCATAGTAGGAGAGACGGCCGTAAAACTTGACGGAGAGAGGGAAAATGTAAGGACAGGAGAGACCAACCTTGGCAATCTCATTGCCGACGCGATGCTAAAAGCAACCGGGGCTGACGCAGCGCTTACCAACGGAGGCGGGATCAGGGCTTCCATTGAAGCGGGTAAAATCACAAAGGGAGATATAATAAAGGTTTTGCCCTTCGGTAACTTCGTGGTGGTCATAGAGGTTAAGGGGAAAGACCTGGTGGCGGCCCTGGAGCACGGCACCTCCGCTTACCCGGAGCAGATGGGAGCATTTCCGCAGGTGGCAGGTATCACATATGCCATAGACCTCTCAAGGGAAGCGGGTTCAAGGGTTACGGATGTTATAGTGGGCGGTGAGCCGGTAGAGGCGGAGAAAATGTATAAACTGGCCACCAACGACTTTTTGGCAGTCGGTGGCGATGAATACACCATGTTCAAAGACAGTAATATGTTGGGCGAGTTTTCAGCGCTGAACGAAATACTCGAATCCTATATCCAGGAACTGGGCGTAGTGAATGTTCAAACGGAAGGACGGATAACCATTAAAGAGGAACCAGAGTCCGAACCTGAACCGGCAGAAGAGACGCAGCCCGTTCCGGTGGAACCGGAGGAAGATGCCAAGGAGCAGGTGGCAGCGGCTTCCCAGGATGTCTATGTAGTAAAGCCCAATGATGTGCTTTGGAAGATAGCCCAAAGGTTCGGGCTTACATGGCAGAGGTTGGCGGAGTATAACAG
>JAAYEV010000200.1 GCA_012728565.1 Clostridiales bacterium | reverse complement strand
GTCGCCGCAGCCGTTTAAGAGAGACAAGGGACAAAAGGGACAAGGGACGGTTCTTTGTCCCTTTTTTATTAATCCGTACCGGCGGCAGGCCGCCGGTTTTGGACATGGTGTCGGGTTGTTTATAGTGCGGCCCGACCGGGCATACTACAGACCGATGCATGGTAATTAAGGAGGTAAAAATGGCTACAATAAAAGCGTTTAGGGCGATAAGGCCGGATAAGGACTTGGCGCACAGGATCGCCGCCCTTCCCTATGACGTGATGACCAGGGAAGAGGCGGTGGAAATGGCGGAGGGAAATGAGTATTCCTTCCTGAGAGTGGACCGGGCGGAAATAGAATTTGACCGGTCTGTATCTTTCGACGACCCCAAAGTTTACAAAAAGGCAGCGGAAAACCTAAAGAGGCTCAGGGATAATGGTTCTTTAAAACAGGATTCGGTAGAGTGCCTGTACATATACCGTTTGGCAGCCGGCGGGCACAGCCAGGCGGGACTTGTGACCTGCCTGTCGGTGGATGAGTACTTGGAGGGAAAAATAAAAAAACACGAATACACCAGGCAGGATAAGGAACTTGACAGGATAAGGCACATACTGGAATGCAACGCCCATACCGGCCCGATACTCCTGTTTTACAGGGAGCGGCAGGAAATCGGGGCGGTTATGGAGGCATGGATGCAGTCAAAGCCGCCGGTTTATGACTTTGTGTCGGCGGACGGAGTGGCTCACAGCGTATGGGTTATAGACAGCCGGGAAACGATAGACAGGCTTATGAAGCTTTTCAAAGGAATAGACAGCCTTTATATAGCCGACGGGCACCACCGCTGCGAGGCGGCAGCCAGGGTGTGCCTTGAAAAAAGAGAGGGCGGTTACCGGGGGGACGAGGAGTTCAACTTCTTCCTGGGCGTGATATTCCCCCACAGCCGGCTTCAAATCCTTGACTACAACAGGGTGGTGAAGGACCTTAACGGTCTTTCAAAGGAGGAATTTTTACAGAGGATATCATCGGGCGGTGGAAAGGGCCCGGCGTTTGAAATAAAACCGGTGGAAGGACCAAAGGCTTACAGGCCGAAGCAAAGGCATCATATGGGAATGTACCTGGACGGCCGGTGGTATGAATTAAAGGCGGTACCCGGGACATGGAACCAAAGTGACCCCGTGGAATGCCTGGACGTGTCCATACTGCAGAACAACCTATTGGAACCGGTACTGGGCATTAAGGACCCCAGGACCGACGCAAGGATTGAATTCGTGGGCGGAATAAAGGGCCTTGGGGAGTTGGAAAGGAAAGTAAGCCGGGGCGCGGCGGTGGCTTTTTCACTGCACCCGACTTCCATACAGGAGCTTATGGGGGTAGCGGACGCGGGCAGGGTTATGCCGCCCAAGTCCACATGGTTTGAGCCAAAACTTCGAAGCGGCTTATTCATTCACGACCTGGGTTAAGACACGGGTACGGTTCCAGTGTCTTTTTTAGCCTGCGGCTTTGAGGGAAACGGCCCTGCCCCCCCCGCCGCCGGGGCCAATTAATCAGCGCGGCAATAATACCATTTCCTAGTCGGCTCCTGCCAGACGACAGCCCTTTCCCATTGCTGCCGTCACAGGGAGTTGGAAGGCTGCTTGCGGAGATGGTATAATTAGTCAGGGGTGGGAAAGAAGTATGAAGGATATTAGACTTTTATCCGAGTGGATACAGCAGTCAAGATTTACCGTGGTGCTTACCGGGGCCGGTATGTCCACCGAAAGCGGGCTTCCGGACTTCCGGTCCAAAAGCGGCTGGTGGAAAAATTACGACCCGACCACCATTGCATCGGTTGATGCAATGGTGGCAAATTATTCGCTGTTCCATGAATTTTACACCATGCGGCTTAAAACCCTGGCGGGCTGCAGTCCCCACCGGGGCCACTATATACTGGCGGACTGGGAAGCAAGGGGCTTGGTACACAGCATAGCCACGCAAAACGTAGACGGTTTTCATAAAGCCGCCGGAAGCCGCAGGGTGTACGAACTGCACGGCTCGCTTAAAAGTATAAGATGCAGCGGCTGCGGCCGGCCGGGCACAGTCGAGGATTTTCTCGAAAGGGCGGACTGCCGCTGCTGCGGTGGAAGGCTTAGGCCGGGAGTTGTGCTGTTCGGTGAGGCGCTGCCCCAGGATGCCTGGAACAGCGCACTGCGGGATATGAAAAAGGCGGACCTTGTCCTTGTAATCGGTACCAGCCTGCAGGTTTACCCGGCAAACCAGCTTCCTTCCATGACAGCGGGAAAGACAGCCTTTATTAATTACGAGGTACAGGGCACCGGCAGCGGGTTTGACATGGCTGTCCAGGGCAAGGCCGGGGAAGTTCTGGCCGAGCTGGATCGGATGATTAAATAAGCCGCCGAGGGAAGCCCTGCCATAGTTCCAAAGCAGTGAACGAATAAATCCGAATATAATTCTCTCTTTTGCAGACACTAAATGCGGAGGTGTCTTGCAATGAACATAAATCTAACCGCAAAGGAAAGAACCCTTCTTGAGGACCAAAAAAGCCACGAGGAGATTTGTATCCAGAAGTATTCGAACTATGCGAATATGGCATCCGACGCGCAGCTTAAGGAAATGTTCAAAAATCACGCAAATATTGAGCAGCAGCATTTAAACTCCATAAACCAGCTTTTAAGCGGCCAGGTACCGAGCGTTGGCGGCACGCAGTCCGGGGGCGGCGGCGTAAGCCAGCCAAATCAGTCGCTGACCAATTACCAGTCCCAGGGCAGTTTTAATGCCAACCAGGCTTCCGACAAGGACCTGTGCACCGACATGCTTATGACTGAAAAATACGTATCGGGGACATACGATACCGCCATATTCGAGTTCAAAGACCCGCAGGTGCGGGATGTGCTCAATCACATTCAAAAAGAGGAGCAAAAGCACGGGGAAGCAATATTTAAATACATGGAAAGCAAAGGCATGTATACGCCCCAATAAAAAAGTGGCCAAGGCCACTTTTTTATATTTTAACAAACTCCGGTTCCCCGTTGGGAAAACGGGTTATATAATCAAAGCCCGCTTTTTTTACAACCTGGTATGCAGCCGAGAAATAATACGCCAGGTGGTGAGGAGTATGGGCATCCGACCCGATGGTAAGGATTTCTCCGCCCAACTCGCGGTACCTTTTTAAAAGGTCAAGGTCCGGCAGGGTGCTTTGCAATTTGTACCTGAAGCCGGAGGTGTTTATCTCCAGCCCCCTGCCGGTACTTATTAGCTCCTCGAAAACCAGGTCCAAGAGGTCGCCGAAGTCCGAGTGCTTCATGCTTTTGTCCCGGTAGCTGCCGTACCTTCTTAAAAGGTCGACATGGCCCACCACGTTGAATGCTTTAAAGTTTTTTATGCATGCAAGCAGCGCTTCCAGATACTCGATATAGGCGGCCTTTTTCGTTTTTTGCCGGTAATATTCATCGCCGCTTAAGTCCATTCCGGATACAGCGTGCACCGAGGCTATTACAAACTGGAAGTCCTTACCCTCCAGGAAAGCGGCGCATTCATCCAGGATATGGGCCTGGAGGCCTATTTCAATACCCTTTATTATGTTCAGCCTGCCGTGGTATTTTTCCCTTGCATGGTCTATCGCAGTCGAGTAGGCGGCATAGTCCAGGTCGAACTGAAAGTCCCTGTCGGGATAATCAATATCCAGGTGGTCGGTTACGGCAATTTCTACAATATTCCGTTCTATTGCCCCGAGGCACATTTCTTCCATTCCCATGCTGCTGTCCTCGGAAAAGACTGTATGTACATGGTAATCGTAAAACAATTTCATTCCCCCGTTTCTCCCGTACAAATGCAATTTTACTTGTGTGCAGCGAGGTTGTCAAGGGTGCCGGGGACTGTAAAGGATTGACATTGACAAAACCGGGATTATGGTATAAAATTAGCACATTAGTTCACTACCGATTTAGCGAGGTAAAGTATAAAAGGAGGGTTATGTATGGGGGACTACAGGAGACAGGTACCCGATGGTGTTGCGGATATATTGGCCGATGAGTGCGCGGTCAAAAGAGAGACGGAGGCCGCAGTAAGGGGAGTATTCCTGGGCCACGGGTTAAGGGAGGTATGCACCCCCACCTTTGAGTACCTGGACGTGTTTTCCACCGGGCAGGCGGTGCTGGAGCAGGAAGAAATGTTCAAGCTGACCGACCCGAGGGGCAGGTTACTGGTAATAAGACCGGATATGACAATTCCCATAGCAAGAATGGCAGCGACCAATATGAAGGGAGAACCAAAACCCCATAAACTGTTTTATATATCCGAAGTATTCAGGGTAAACGGAAACGGGGCGGATGGGCTGAGGGAGTTTACCCAGGCCGGCGTGGAGATGATTGGCATACCGGGGGTGGAAGCGGACGGAGAGTGTATTTCGATAGCGGTACAGGCTGTGAAAACCGCCGGGGTAGAAGACTTTAGGATAGACATAGGCCAGGTGGAGTTCTTTGAGAGCATTATTGACGAGATAAACATTTCCGGTGAAGATAAAGAAAGCCTGCGGCACTATATAAAACACAAGAATCTTGTGGCGGTGGAAGAGTTCTTGGACAAGAAAAAGGTTAACGGAAAGCTGAAGGAGCTGCTGCTTCTTATACCGGTGCTGTACGGGAATGCGGCGGAAGTGCTGAGAAGAGCCGGGGAATTCCCCCTTAACCGGGGCGCGGAAAAGGCCTTGGAGGATATTGAAAAGGCTTGCAGCATAATAAACGAATACGGATATGGAGAATACATATCCATAGACCTTGGCATGGTAAAGGAACTTCCTTATTACACCGGCATAATATTCAAGGGCTTTACCAGGGACTTGGGATATATTATATGCAGCGGCGGAAGGTACGATTACCTGCAAAAAGACTTTGGGGAGGACGCGCCGGCCACCGGCTTTGCAATAAACATAAACAGGGTGGTGCAGGCGCTGTACAAACAAAACCCACAGCGCTCTCGCCGCCCAAAGGCTTTCATACTGAAATGCAGCGACGGGGACAGGAAAAAAGCCATAAGAACAGCCCAGAAGCTCAGGGCCGCCGGCCTTTATGTAGAGCTGGACATGACGGCTACAAGTATGGACAGAATATTGACCTACGCCCGGGAAAAGGGAGTTGGCAGGGTAATAACCCTCCAGGAAGGAAGCAGGCTTAAGGTTACAGACGTGGAGACGGGGAAGTATACAATAACAAGCGTGCCGGGGATTATAGCCTCGTATTCGCAAGCAAGCAGCGAGTGCATCGCAGGATGGCATTAGGGGGATGAACAATGGACAGGTTTCTTAGGATAGCCCTTGCAAAGGGAAGGATAGCATTGCAGGCGGTAGAGCTTTTTGAAAACATCGGTATAAACTGCAGTCCCGTTAGGGAAGGGACAAGAAGGCTTATAATAAGGGACCCGGGCAGTATGGTGGAGTTTATACTGGTCAAGCCAAAGGACGTGGCAAAATATGTTGAGCTGGGGGCGGTGGATATGGGGGTGGTGGGGAAGGATATGCTGCTGGAGCAGCAGCCCGACCTTTACGAGGTGCTGGACCTGGGGATAGGGAAATGCAGAATGGTGGTGGCGGGCCCCGAAAAGCCCCGGTTTTTTTTAAACAGGGCGGTAAAGGTGGTGGCCACAAAGTACCCGGTAACCGCACGAAACTATTTCAGGGAAAAAAGGGAAAGTATACAGGTGGTAAACCTTGACGGCTCGGTTGAGCTGGCGCCGCTGGTGGGGCTTTCCAATGTAATAGTAGACCTGGTTGAGACCGGGAGAACTCTTGAGGAAAACGGGCTAGTGATACTGGACGAGATATGCCCGATAAGCGCCCGCCTGGTAGTAAACAAGGTGAGCCTTAAGATGGAAAACGAAAGGATAAACAAGGTGCTTAAGGCTTTGAGACAAGCACTTAGAAAGGCTGTGTGAGGCATGAAGATAATAGGATTGGACGGAAGCTATTCCGAAAGCATGGAAGAGCTTTTAAACAATAGAAGACGCATCATGCAGGGGGAATACTTAGACAGGGTGAAGCGGATTATTGACAGGGTGCGGGAGGACGGGGACGAAGCCTTGACGGAGTTTACCCATATGTATGACGGGGTAAGGCTTTCCCCGGGGGACCTGCAAGTGGCCCCGGAGGAGATAAAAAGGGCTTATGAAATGGTAAGCGAGGATTTTCTGCGGGCCCTTCGCATCGCCAGGGACAATATATTAAAGTTCCACAGCAGGCAATTGGAAAGGTCGTGGTTTGAGCAAGAAAGCGGACTGCTGCTGGGGCAGATGATAAGCCCCCTTGACAGCGTAGGGATTTACGTCCCCGGGGGTACCGCCTGCTACCCGTCGTCGGTGCTCATGAATGCAATACCCGCAAAGGTGGCGGGAGTGAAGAGAATAGTAATGATTACACCACCCGACAAAGAAAGCATACCTCCCGAGGTGCTGGTTGCGGCCGCGGAAGCGGGGGTGGACGAGATTTACAGGGTGGGGGGCGCCCAGGGGATTGCTGCCCTTGCCTACGGCACCAACGCCATACCCAAAGTGGATAAGGTGGTGGGACCGGGCAATATATATGTAGCGCTGGCAAAAAGGCTTGTGTTCGGCGACGTGGGAGTTGACATGGTGGCTGGGCCCAGTGAAGTGCTTATAATTGCCGATGACGGTGCAAACCCCGCCTTTATCGCCGCCGACATGCTGGCCCAGGCCGAGCACGATGCGATGGCCTGCTGCATGCTGGTAACCGACAGCGAGAAAATTATCGCGGAAGTAGAAGCCGAAGTGAGGATGCAGCTGGAGAAATTGCCCCGAGAGGGGACGGCCCGGCAGTCCCTTGAGGACTATGGCGCCCTGGTATTGGTCGGGGATATGCAGGAGGCGTGCGAGCTGGCAAACAGCATAGCCCCGGAACACCTTGGACTTATGGTAAGGGAGCCGCTGGCGCTGCTGGGGAAGGTGCGAAACGCGGGGGCAGTATTTTTAGGGGATTATTCGCCCGAGGCCCTGGGGGATTACCTGGCGGGGCCGAACCATGTGCTGCCCACCGGCGGCACCGCCCGGTTTGCATCGCCGCTGGGAGTGGAGCAGTTTGTAAAAAAGACCGGCCTTGTATATTACACCCGTGACGAACTAAAGAAGGTTTCCGGGGATATAGCCGTACTGGCGGAAGCGGAGGGGCTTTGTGCCCACCGGCGGGCGGTGGAGGTGAGGTGCCGAAAAGATGATTGACGGGCTTGCGAGGGATGAAGTGAGAGTTCTAAAGAGTTATCCCGAGACGGCGCTGCCCTGCCGGATAAAAATGGACGCCAATGAGAACGAATGGGGACTTCCGCAGCAGGTTAAAGAAGCATTAATAAAGGACGTCCTGGACTTTCCCTTTCACAGGTACCCGGATTCCGACGGCGCAGCGCTTAAGGGAAAACTGGAAGAGTACACCGGGGTGCCGGCAAAAAACCTTATTATAGGAAACGGTTCGGACGAGCTGATACGGTACGTGGTGGATGCCTTTGTAAGCCCCGGCGACAAGGTGGTAATTCCAACCCCCGCCTTTTCCATGTATCGTTTCTTTGTAGACCTTGCCGGGGGAGTGGTGGTGGAGGTAGAGCCGGAGCAAGGACTGCGGGTGGACACGCAAAAAGTGGCAAGGACCGCAAAAAGGGAAAACGCCAAGCTGGTGTTCCTGTGCAGCCCAAACAATCCCACCGGCGAGGTTATAAGGGTTGAGGACATTGAAATGGTAATTCAAAAAAGCCCGGGGATAGTGGTGGTGGACGAGGCCTATTACGAGTTTTGCGGAAGGACTGTAATAGACCGGGTAAACAGTTATCCCAACCTTGTAGTTTTAAGAACCCTTTCAAAGGCGGCAGCCCTTGCCGGGCTGCGGGTGGGCTACCTCGCTGCCGGTGATGATATAATGAACTATTTATACAGGGTAAAGGTGCCTTACAACGTGGGGTCCTTCTCCCAAATGGCGGCCATGCGGGTGCTTGAAAACAGGAGGGCAATGGACCAATGGCTGGATACCTTTAGAAGCGTGAGGGATGAATTTATTGAGGACCTGCGCCGCGTTGAAGGGGTTACCGTATTTCCCACCGGCGCCAACTTTGTTCTCTTGGGAATTGATAGGGCCCACCGGGTATGGAAGGGACTTTTAAAAAGAGGGATACTTGTAAGAAAGTTCGGCCAAGGGCCGCTGGAGAACTGCCTGAGGGTTACGGTATGCCCTCCGCGGCAGAACAGGGCCTTTTTAGAGGGACTAAAGGAAGTCCTGGGGGAGGTGTACACATGAGGAAGGCATGCATCCAAAGGGAAACCAACGAGACAAGGGTGCAGGTAGTGCTTAACATTGACGGGTGCGGGAAGTCCGACATAGACACCGGTATAGGTTTTTTGGACCATATGCTGGAGCAGCTATGCCGGCACGGCTTGATGGACTTGCAAATAAAGGCGGTTGGAGACACAAGGGTGGACTTTCACCATACGGTGGAGGATATAGGCATTGCATTGGGGCAGGCTTTTTTAAGCGCCATGGGTGATAAAAAGGGAATAACGAGGTACTCCACGGTGTTCACGCCCATGGACGAGAGCCTTTCGATGGTGGCGCTGGACATAAGCGGCAGGCCCTATCTATACTATGACGTCGGCTTTACCGGCCAAAGGACGGGAGATTTCGACCTGGAGCTGGTGGAGGAATTCCTAAGGGCCTTTGCAGTGCACGGAGGGTTTACGCTTCATGTAAAGCTTGTCCACGGCAGCAACAACCACCATATAGCCGAGAGCATATTCAAAGGGCTGGGAAGGGCCCTTGACCGGGCGTCGCTGGAGGACAAAAGGGTTAAAGGGATACCGTCCACAAAGGGTATCCTATAAGGGGGATGATTTCATGAATATATACCCTGCCATAGACATTAAGGAAGGAAAGTGCGTAAGGCTAATACAGGGGGATATGGACAAAGCCACTGTTTACGAAGAGGTGCCTGTCCGGGCGGCCGTTAAATGGCAGGACATGGGAGCCACCTGCCTCCACGTGGTGGACCTTGACGGGGCGGTAAACGGAAAGCTGTGCAATACCAAGACGGTGGAGGAAATAATAAAAAGCATAAATATCCCGGTGCAGCTGGGCGGGGGTATACGGGATATGGATACCATAGAGGCCCTGCTGGACATTGGTGTTGAAAAGGTTATACTTGGCACCGCCGCGCTTAAAAGCCCCGACCTGGTTCGGCAGGCGGTGGGAAGGTATCCAGGCAACATAGTGATCGGTATTGATGCCCGGGACGGCTACGTGGCGGTGGAGGGGTGGCAAAAAACCAGCAGCGTGAAAGCCCTAAACCTTGCAAAAAAGATGGAGAGCCTTGGTGTAAAAACGGTGGTGTTCACCGATATATGGCGGGATGGCATGCTTCAAGGACCGAACTTTTCCGGTATAGCAGAGATAATTGAAAATACTTCGCTGGAGGTTATAGCCTCGGGAGGAATCAGCCGAATGGAGCACCTGCTAAAGCTTAAGAAAATGGGAGCGTCCGGCGCCATTGTGGGCAAAGCCCTTTATACCGGCGATATCAGCCTGGGGGAATCAATCAGTGCACTTAAGGGGGAAAAACGATGCGGACAAAAAGAATAATACCCTGCCTTGATGTGTATAAGGGCCGGGTGGTAAAGGGAGTAAACTTTGTAAACCTGAAAGATGCCGGGGACCCGGCGGAAATAGCGGCCCAATACAGCAAGAGCGGCGCCGATGAACTGGTGTTCCTTGACATATCCGCCTCGGTGGAGGGCAGAAGCACTATGGCGGAAGTGGCAAAAAGGGTTGCCAGGGAGATTTCCATTCCGCTGACGGTGGGCGGGGGCATAAGGACGCTGGAGGACATACGGGTAATACTGGCGTGCGGTGCGGAAAAGGTGTCCGTCAATTCCGCGGCGGTCAAAAACCCGGCGCTTATAAGGGAAGCGGCGAGAGAATTCGGCAGCCGGCGTATAGTGGTGGCGGTGGATGCAAAGGCCCGGCAGTTGGGGGGCTGGGACGTATACATAGAAGGGGGCGGGACAAACACCGGGAAGGACGTGCTGGACTGGGTCGCCGAGGTGGAGGCCCTGGGGGCCGGGGAGATACTGCTTACCAGCATGGACAGGGACGGTACCAACGACGGATATGACTTGGAACTGACCCGGAGGGTGGCGGAAAGGGTGAGCATTCCCGTTACCGCTTCCGGCGGGGCGGGAAAGGAAGAGGACTTTTACCTTGTCTTAACCGAAGGAAAGGCGGACGCGGCCCTGGCGGCTTCACTATTCCATTACGGGCGGCTTGAAATACCGGTTTTAAAGGAATACCTTTCGGAAAGGGGTGTGCCGGTAAGGAGATGACACAGCGGGTTATTGATGGGCTGAAGTTTGACGATAGGGGGCTAATACCTGCCATTGTGCAGGATAGGTCAACCGGCCGGGTGCTTATGATGGCCTATATGAACAAGGAAGCACTGGAGAAGACCGTTGAAACGGGCACCACGTGGTTTTTCAGCCGCAGCAGGAATAAGCTTTGGAACAAGGGGGAGACCTCCGGCAATGTGCAGCGGGTTACAGGGATCTGCGTTGACTGCGATATGGATACGCTGCTGCTTCTGGTGGACCAGCAGGGGGCGGCCTGCCATACCGGGAACCGGTCCTGCTTTTACAGGGATTTGGACGGCAGTCCCTGCGACAATTGGCCGGAAACTGCCGGGGTGTTGGACCGGCTGTACAGCGTTGTACTGGACAGGCGCAACAACCCCAGGGAAGGGTCCTATACAAACTACCTGCTGGAAAAGGGCCTGGATAAGACGCTTAAGAAGGTGGGGGAGGAAGCGGCGGAGGTAATAATCGGGGCCAAAAACCCCGGCAAGCAGGAAACGGTATACGAAATAGCCGACCTGTTGTACCATATAACCGTTCTTATGCTGCAGAAGGGTATAGAGTACCATGAAGTGTACAGCGAACTTGCTTCAAGGCATGTAAAGGACCGGTGATCGGCAGTATTTATCCCGTTGTTCGCGGATTGCGAACAGTATAATCCTGCATTATGAATGATATTTGCCATTTATTGTTTAACGGCGTGTACATTGGTTATAATAATAATACAAGCGGCATATTTGTATAACATAGAGAGCGGGACGGTGCGGTTTCAGGCCGGATATTGACTATATGTACCACGGCCTGGGACCGGCTGTTTATATAAAGGCTCCCCGGATTACCGGGGAGCTTTTTATATGTCTGTGGGCAATACACTAATATAAGGCCTTGAGCATAGTATGATTATATATATTCTGGGGGTGCAAAAATGGAAGAAAGAGGTATTGTCCTGGTGGCGAATATGGGGGCTGACAGCATAACGGCTTACGAGAGCCGGACCTATGATGAAGTATTCCGCATATGTTTAAAGCCCGAAGCAACAAAGCTGATGAACGTAAACCATTTCGCCAGGGGGCCGATGGTGGGGCCCGGGCATATATACTGCAGTGCGGGCGGGGAACAGCTCCTTGTAGCCAACTTATACGATGACAGCCTTTCCATTATTGACCTTTGTTCCCGTGCCGTAATTAACACCATATTTGCCGGCAGCCGCCCCAACCGTATAGAGGTTTTTGAACAAGCAGGCAAGGCCTTTGTCACCAACTATGACTCCGACAGCGTTTCTGTCATAGACCTACGTATGCAGCAGATAATAGGCCAGATTCCCACCGGGATAATGCCCCAGTCCATAGTTCTAAACCGGGGGAACAACTGCCTTTATATCGCAAACACCGGCAGCGACTGGGTCACGGTGATAGACGCGCTGGCCATGGATAAACAAAGCTGCCTCAAGGTGGACGGGTACCCGGTGGACCTACTCTGCGACGGCACCGGCCGGAAGTTGTATACCATCATCCAGTCCCATGAAAGCCGGGAACGCAGCTGTCTCGTGGAGTATGATATAGAAACCGGTAAAAAGTCCGCGTGCATGAGGCTGGGGACAATGCCGGTGAACCTGCTGCTGGACCAGGAAAGGGATAGGCTGTACGTGGTGGATGCCGTGGACGACAGCCTTACCGTGATAGACAGTACCGGTTTGAAAGCCCTCGATATTATAGGGCTGGGTAAGATGCCTGTAAGCCAGTCGCTGGGGTATGGCGGGAAATACCTGCACGTTGTTTGCATGATGGAAAATCGCTTGTACAAAGTGGATGTGGATACCGGTTTGGTTGTAAAAACGGTCATAACCGATACCGAGCCGGCATGGATACTTGCAGTGGGCTAATGGACGTCTTGCTCCTCCAGCAGTCGGACAATCTCCCTGCAAAGGTCCGGGGCTTTTTCGTTCCAGTATGCGCATATTTTTTTTGCATTTTTTTCGGAAGCTATTGGGACTTTCATTTCAAAGGAAGCGCCGTCTTCCGGTGTAAGCTTCAGGTAAACCGAATAGGTACCGGAACTTTCCGCCAGGTAACTGCTCTGAACGCTGTTTTCTCTTTTCATTATCATACCCTTATCGGTAAGGTACTGCTTCAAATCCTTCTTAAGGGTATCGGGGATTCTGATTAGAAAAAGGCTCAATACTTCGCTCCCCCGGTGGTGTATCCTGTAAAAATGCCTGCCCATGTCTTCATAACATACCACCAGTCCTTTTTGGACCAATTCCGCAAGGAACTGCTGCATTGAAAAATAGTTCATTAAATTGTTTTCCAAAACAACCTGGGTCACCTGGTTTTTAGAAAGGGGTGTCCCTGCCTCGGACAATATGTAAAGCAGCAGCAGTTTATTTTCCGCCAGCTCCTCGGTATCCCGGTTTATCATGCTATCGCCTCCGAAATCATTATACCAAAACTCCTGTCAATAAAAAAGAGAAGCCCTGTACAGAACTTCCCTTTTAATAACCGTTATTGACCGGACAGCTGGTTTTCGGCCATGGTTATAAGCCTTTTTACCATTTCTCCGCCCACCCTGCCGCAGTCCCTGGCGGTGAGGTTTCCCCAGTAATCCTCCGAGCCCTGGCGAACCGGAAGGTTGAACTGGCTCGCTATTTCATATTTCATATTGTCAAGGGCAGGATGTGCTTTCTGAACAAGCTTTTTGCCGGGAGTTTGTTGTCCTGCTGCCATGTATGCTTCCTCCTTTTTGGTTTTAATAAATTAAATCTGTTTGTGTTATTAATTTTGCCCCGCGGCGTAAAAATTATGTTAGTTTTTTATGGTTTTATGAATATATTTTATAAGCTTTGCATATAATTATAGTTTAACAATTTCCGGGCTTTTATTAATACCGGTTGTTATGGGCGGCTGCGGTGGTATAATTCTTATAGGGAGGTGGATGCCTTGGGAAACAGGATTTTGGAACTTGAGGAATTTTTAAAAGGGCTGGGAGCGAGTAAGACCGGTTTTTCCAATGTGGGGGACATTTTGCCGGAGGACAAAAAAAGCCTGAAGAGCGCCATAACCGTGATGGTAAGGCTTTCCGACCATATAGTGGATGAAATAACAAGTGAGCCCACCCACACCTATTTTCACCATTACCGGTCGGTAAATTTTTTGATTGACCAGATTACGCTGCGGTGCATG
Source organism: Clostridiales bacterium (assembly GCA_012728565.1). Lineage (GTDB taxonomy): Bacteria > Bacillota > Clostridia > Ch29 > Ch29 > JAAYEV01. Next base: position 779 of record JAAYEV010000200.1, on the reverse strand, counting down.
CTGCTTTTACAGGAATGGGGATACAGGGCTTTTGCGGTGCCTGCGTCCCAGACGGTCAAGACCAGGGAGGATGCGTACACCGCCATTTTCCAGCACAAAACGGCGGCCACCCGGGCAGGGCTGGGCTGGATAGGCAAAAGTGGGCTACTCGTTACGCCGGAATACGGCCCCAGGATACGTATGGGTACGGTGCTTACCGATATGGAACTGCCCTATGGACAGCCGGTGACCGAAGGCATGTGCGGCAGCTGCAGGCTGTGCGTAAAAAGCTGCCCTGCGGGAGCGCTGCACGGTGCCGGCTGGGTGGCCGGAATGCCCAGGGAGGAACTGGTGGACGCCCACGCTTGCAGCGTGTTCATGCACGATAATTTCAGGCACATAGGCAGGGGCTCGGTATGCGGGGTGTGCATGCGGGTTTGTCCCTTCGGAACGAAAAAGAAAGGGAGCTAGGGAACCGGTTCTCCAGCCCGGTGGTTTTGCGCCCATTATTTGTTGATGGATATTGGGGCTGTACTAATATATAATTTACTTGAACCTTACATTACAAACGTTGGAGTGATTAGATGACCGGACATGGCAAGGCAATTTTTTTAATCGTTTTACTGGTACTTACTTTAACCGCCTGCACCGGTCCGTTCCAGCCGGTGGATACTACGCCTCCCGGTGCCGGGGAGGATATCCCGCAGCCGGGTGAACAGGGCGGTGGCAAGGACCCGGGGGACCGGGACGAGGGCCGGGACCAGGGCGGGCAGGACCAACCGAAGGGTGAAATAGACCTT
>JAAYEV010000019.1 GCA_012728565.1 Clostridiales bacterium | reverse complement strand
TCGGTGCGGGACTTTGCCTGCAGCTTCCTCCAGATTTCACCTCACGGTGAACACCCTTGCTGTTTAGCTAATGGTTCCCACTACCAAGCCCATAGCGGACTTTCACCGCCTAGTTACTGCCCATGTCGGGCGAACATAAAAGAGGCGGCCAAAGCCGCCTTAAGAACCATATACAATATGTTTTATACCGATATCATTCTGGTTGAAACGATGGTTAATAACGCGCTAATCAAAAGAACCGTCCCTGTGATTACCTTTGATTACAGCTTGTACCTTTCAAGGGCTTTTTCCAGCTCGGCCACCAGGCTTTCCATCTGCGCCGAAGTCTCCGCCAGCTGCTGGGACGACGCCGCCTGCTGCTGGGTCACCGAGGCAATCTGCTCCGCCGTTGAGGCCAAGTCGTCCGCCAGGGCGGATACCTCGTTAATCTGCTGCACCAGGTCCTCCTTGCTGTCATTTATATACCGGGAGTTCTCGGATATCTCCCCGATACTTTTCACTACACCGTCCACTGCGGCGGCAATGTTTTTGAAAAACTCGATGGTTTCCTGTACCGCGCTGTTCTGGTGCTGCGACACCTGCTGGCCGGTGTCCACCGCTTCCTGGACGCTGGCCATCTTTTCCCTTATATTTGCCACTATTTCCTTCACCTGGGACGTGGCCCTCAGGCTGTCATCCGCAAGCTTCCGCACTTCCTCCGCCACAACGGCAAACCCCCTGCCGGCTTCACCGGCCCGGGCCGCTTCTATCGCCGCGTTAAGGGCCAATAGGTTTGTCTGGGCCGCAATATCGTCAATGTCGCCTATTATTCCGTCAATGCTGCCGGTGCTTTCCTCCAGCGTTACAAACACCTGCTTAATCTGCTCGTTGGCCCTGTTGCTGTCCTCGTTGCGCTCCTTGAGCTCCTCTACAATGTTTATGCCCTTGTCGGTGCTGGCCTTAATTTTCTTCGAATTCTCCAGGATGGCCTCCATCTGATCGGCGGCCTCCTTTATCCTTATGGAAATATCCTCGGTCAGCTCCCTGCCCCGGATGGTCCTTTCATACTGCAGCGATGTTTTCTCGGCCATCTCCTGGATACTGGTAGCCATCTGCTGTGATGAAGCCGACGTTTCCTGGGCTGCGGTAGCCAGGGCCTCCGAATACCCGGACACTTTAAGCACTGCGTCCTGGACCCCCTGCATAAACCCTTTCAGGGCATCCAGCATGCCGTTGAAGTCCTGGCCCAGCTTGCCCAACTCGTCGGAGGACTTTATGCCGGTCCTTACCGTGAGGTCTCCTTCCGCAGCCGCATCCACCGCACCGGCTATGTCCTTCACCGGGCCCACTATCGACCCCGAAAACAGGTGCGCTATGACCATTGCAGCGACCACGCTGCCTAAACCCCACAGGCACAGCTTAAGCATAAAGCTGTCTATGGACTGGGTATAGTCCCTCGTCGGAATCCCTATAAACAGCATGCCCACCACCTGGCCTTCGGCACTTTTTAGCGGCAGGTAATTACACAAGTATTCCTCATTATTTATGTATGTAGTGCCCGAATACTTTTCCCCCGCTTCCAAAACTTTACTAACAATTTCCTGGTCCTCAAGCTCCAATCCCACTATTTTTTTACCGTCATCACCGAAAATATTGGTGGCAATCACCTCGTTGCGCTGATATATGGCCACCTTGGCACCCTCGGTAAGTTCGGTGATGGTATCTATTAGCTGCATGTAGCTCAAAACATTATAGCTGCCTTTATAAAGCACGCCCTTTGCGCTGGCAGTAGTATCCAGCCGCCAGTCGCCGAAAAACTCGTATTCGAACATGTAGTTTATAAGCGAAACATCGGCTTGAAGTTTCTTTGCCGACAGGCCCTCCACTTCAACCTTCATGTTACGCACGGATATTGCCCCCAATGTCAGTGACACCAGGAGCACCACAAAAATGAAGCTTATCGTTACTTTGCTCCTGAAGCTTCGCATAGGACCCTTTCCACTCCTTTCCCTCCGGACAATATAAGTCAAATTCCAGCCCTACCATTATTTATCGACATGTATGCTGCAAAACCTTAAGGTTTGGAAACATAAAAAAGCGGGGCCCTTTCTCCCCGCCTATTATCATTTTCCTATCCCGTTCATCATGTAATCCATCATGGTATCTATGGTCCGGCTGCTTATCCTGGAACCGATGTAACAGATGGTCTCCGCCTCCTGCAGCAACCCCATAAACAGGATGGCCGCAAGGCGCGGGTCCACCAGCCGGAAGACACCTTCTTTTATGCCCTGGTCAATTATCCCGGCGATAAAGTCCAGCACCCTTTCCCGGAAGTCAATAAGCCGGTCCAGCATCTCCCTGTGCACGTCCACGTTGTTCTTCATCAAGAGAGACGCAATGTTCCTGTTCCTGTCCATCAGCGATGCCTGCAGGCTTATAACTCCCCTAAGCTTTCCCACGGGGTCGGGCATCGCGTTCGCCCCTTCCATGGTTTCGCGGAGATACTTCTCCAGCACATAAAATATTGATTCCTCGAAAAGCTGTCTTTTGCTGTCAAAATATTCATACACTGTTCCCTTGCCTATCCCGGCCCGGGTGGCAATATCCTCAACCCTGGCGCTGTGGTAGCCGGTTTCGTTGAAAACCTCCGCCGCCGCTGCCAGTATCTGCTCCCTTTTTGAAATCTCAGCCATAGCAACTGTGCCCCCCGTTTGAACATTAGTGCCTTTCAGCCTAGAATCCGCCGGCCGGCGAAGCCGCAGCGCCGCCGGCAGCGCTCCCGGCAGCGGCTGCCATACCGCCGGCTGCGGCTATGCCTATGCCGCTGGATGCTTCAAACTGCAGCCTTGCCAGGTTGTACCCGTGTATCGCCTTAAGGTGCTGCAGCTTGATGTCGTTAAGCGCATTAAGGGCGTTTACCACTTCCTGGCTGGTGGCCATGCCGTTATCGTAACGCAGCCTTGCAATGTCATAGGCTTTTTGAAGCCTTTCCACGTTTTTGCCCAGTACATTGATGCTTTCATAGGCGCTGTGCATGTCCATGTACGCCTTCCTTACCGAAAGTTCAACGTCCTGCTCGGTGCTTACCAGCTGGTGGTGGCTTTTTTCCATGTCATACCTTGCCTGCCTGGTAACATAAGTGTTTTCAGGATACCAGCCCAGCGTGAGCTTGTGGTTTAATTCATTCACCCGGTACTGTTCCTTCGCCGCTATCACTTCATACCTGTTTTGCAGGGCAAGCGTCACCCTCTCCTCGAGGTCCGCTTCCGGCGGCTCTTCATGGGTAAGGCCGTCGGTAAGGTTTACTCTGGTCTTAAGCGGCAGCCCCAATGTCTTGTTGAAGGACATTTCCTGGTATTCCAGGTCCCGCAGCGCGGTGTTATAGCCCAGCCTTGCGCTCTCAAGGGCGGCCTCGGAGGATAAAACGTCCACTTGGGACACCATGCCCAGCTCATATTTTTTATTTGCTATGTCCATGTCCTTCTCGGCGGATTCCAGCACACTCTTTTGTATCTCCGCCTTCTCCTTAGCGAACAGCAGGTTGAAGTAGGCGTTTTGCACCGCCATTTTTACCGTCTCTATGGCCTGCTCCCGGCCCGCCTTGGCCAGGGTCCTTCCCATGTCCGCCATCTCTTTGTAGTATCCTTCGGCCAGCTTATGGCTTTCGAACCGCATCTCGCTGCTCATCATCATTCTTTCTTCCCGGGGTAAATCGCCCGCCCCCTTCGCCTTGTCGTAGGCGTTTTTGGCCTCCTTGTAGCCCACTTCAGCCTTCTCCACCGCCGTGTTGGCAAGCTTTATGGCGGCGCTGTTCTCCAGCGCATAGTCCACCGCCTGCTGCAGCGAAAAGGTCATGACCTGGTCCGCCTCGTCTGCCCCGGCGGAGGTAAAAAGGAAAGCGGCGGTAACAAGGCATAAAACCAATGCAAAAAGCTTTCTTTTCATTAGCATAAACCTCCTTCATAAGCGTGGGTAATCATGGGGACGGTTCTTTTGATTACAAGTTGCAAAGTCAGTTGGCAGTCGTTAGACAAGAGAACCGTCCCCCTGTCTATTTAGACAAGAGAACCGTCCCCTTGTCTTTCCCTCTGCTGCCACCGGCGCCGCATCCTGCTTCCCATGTCGTCCACTATCGTATAAACCACCGGTATAACCACCAGCGTCAGAACGGTTGAAAACGTCAATCCCCCTATAACCGCGGTAGCCAGCGGCGCCTGGAGCTCCGCCCCTTCACCGATGCCGAGGGACATGGGAAACAGCCCAAGCACGGTGGTCAGGGTGGTCATCAGTATAGGCCGCAGCCTTACCGGCCCTGCCTTCAATATGGCCTCGTTCCTTTCTGTGCCCCTTGACCGCAGCGTATTTATATAGTCCACCATGACTATCGCGTTGTTTACCACTATGCCGGTAAGCATTATAATCCCCAGGAAGGACGCCACGTTCAGCGAGCGCCCGGTCAGCACCAGCGAGCCCAGGGCGCCGGTCAGCGCAAAGGGCACCGAGAACATTATGATAAACGGGTAAACCAGCGATTCAAACTGTGAAGCCATGATCATGTACACCAGGATTATTGCCAGCACCAGGGCCTTGAAAAGGCTGGTGAAGGCCTCCACCATCTCCTGGTTCTCGCCGCCGTATTCTATCTCGTAGCCCTCGGGCAGCGGGTACCTGGCCAGCTCGGCCCTTATGTCCCGCATAACGCTGTTTAGGTCCCTGCCGAATATACCGGAACTAACCGATACCACCCTTACCTGGTTGGTCCTGTTTATGCTGCTGGGGCCCTCCCCTATGGCTATGTCCGCCACCTCGTCAAGGGGTACCTGGAACCCCGCCGGCGACGTTATTATAATATTGCCCAGGTTGTGCAGGTCTCCTGCATAGTCCCCCCGTAGCGCAACCCGGATATCAATCTCGTCACCGCCCACCCTGTACTTGGTCGCAACCTGGCCGTCAACCGACGCCTGCAGGGTGGAAGCAATCGCGGATACGTTAAGGCCGTATAACGAAGCCCTTTTACGGTCCACCACAACCCTTGCCTCCGGCTTTCCCTCGTCCAGCGACGATGCGGTCTCCCTGGTACCCTCAACGCCCTGGACAATCTCCTTTATGTCATCGGCAATTCTCGCAAGCTCCGCCAGGTCGTCTCCCTTTATTTGTATGTTAACCGGTGAACCAACTAGGGAAAAACCGGCCATGGCCATAGATTCAACGCTGATTTCAGCCCCGGCGATGTCCGCTACCTGCTGTCTCAGGTAATCTGCTATCTCAAAGGAGCTCCTTTTCCTCTTGTTTAAATCAACCAACTTCCCGTATACAATGCCGGAGGAGGTATTGGGCTGGCTGCCCATGCCGCCTCCCGAGCCCAGCACTACGAACACGTCCTCCATCTCCGGGACCGCGGCCACCATATGCTCTACCCGTCCTGCAACCCTATCGGTCTCCTCCAGTACCGTTCCGCTGGGAAGGCTTATACTCACGGTTATATAC
>JAAYEV010000199.1 GCA_012728565.1 Clostridiales bacterium | reverse complement strand
CGGAGCAAACAAGGATAAAAAGGATGCGGGACCGGGGGGATACCCCCGAAGAGGTTGAAAAAAGGGTGCAAAGGGACAGGGAGAGGTTTGAGAACTCGGGCATTAAGGACCAGGCGGACCTGGTAATTGGCAATACCGATATACCAAGTACGGTAAAAAAAATACTGGAGCTTTTGGAAGGGACCCTTGGGCAGCGGCCGGCGGAAGGGAGAAATTAAAGCCTTGTGCCGGCCGCAGCGTAAAGAGCGGTGAAACGGGGAATATATAGACGGAAGGTTTTTTCATTACGGCTGGGACGCTTACAGTGTACAAGGATGCAGCCAGGAAATAACCGGGGAGGTGGGGTGTTGGACAGGAAGGAAATAGCACAAATCCTTACCGAAATTGGTACCATGCTGGAGCTCCTGGGGGAGAGCCCCTTCAAGTCAAGGGCATATTATAACGGGGCCCGCACCATTGAGCTGCTGACCGAGGATATTGAGGAACTGGTCAGGCAGGACAGGCTGAAGGAAGTAAGGGGTATCGGGAAGGCCCTTGATGAAAAAATTAAAGAGCTAGTTAATACGGGCCGCTTGGAGTACTATGACCGTATAAGGGAGAAGGTGCCGCCGGGACTGTTCGACCTTTTGAAAGTGCCGGGCCTGGGGCCAAAAAAGGTAAGAACCCTGTATGAAAAGCTGGGCATAACCACGCTGGGAGAACTGGAGTATTCATGCATAGAGAACCGTCTTATCGACCTTCCGGGGTTTGGGGAGAAAACCCAGAAAAAGGCCCTGGAGGGAATACAGTACCTAAAAAGGAACCGGGGTCGATACCTGTATCCCGAAGCCCTGGACAAGGCCAGGGCCCTGGTGGACGGCCTTCGGGAGTCCGGGCTTGCTAGCCGTGTAAGCATCGCCGGAAGCTTAAGGAGAAGGACCGAGACGGTGAAGGATATAGATATACTGGCCTCGGGGGATTTACCCGAAGCCATAATGGACGAGTTTTCAAGACTTCCCTGGGTGGACAGGGTGCTTGAAAGGGGAAGCTCCAAGCTGGGGGCGGTGCTGGACAGCGGTATAAGGGTGGACCTCCGGGTGGTGGACGACGGGCAGTTTCCCTTTGCGCTGCATCACTTTACCGGCAGCAAGGAGCACAACACCGCCATGAGACACAGGGCTAAGGGAATGGGTTTTAAGATTAACGAATACGGTATATTCGGCGAAAGCGGTGAAGGGAGCGTACAGTGTGCCGACGAGCAGGAGTTCTTCAAATACCTGGGCCTTCAGTACATTCCCCCCGAAATAAGGGAGAACACCGGCGAGATTGAAGCGGCGGAACAGGGCAGGCTGCCCCGCCTGGTGGAGTATGACGATATTAAGGGAATCTTTCACATACATACCCGGTACAGCGACGGTATTTCTTCCATTGAAGAGATGGCCAAAAGGGCCATTGAGATGGGGATGTTCTACATTGGCATCTCGGACCACAGCCGGTCCGCCTATTACGCGGGAGGCCTCAAGGAAGAGGACGTGCTTAGGCAGAGGGAGGAAATAGAAAGGCTTAACGGCCTTTACGAGGGGTTTAGAATATTTGCGGGGATAGAAAGCGACATACTAACCGACGGTTCACTGGACTACCCGGATGAGGTATTGGCTTCCTTCGATTTTGTAATAGCATCGGTCCATTCGGCCTTTACGCTGGATAGGGAAACCATGACCAAAAGGCTTGTCCGGGCCCTTGAAAACCCCCACGTTACAATGCTGGGGCACCCTACCGGGAGGCTCATTCTGGCGCGGGAGGGGTACCCGGTGGACCTTGAAAGGGTGATAGAGACCGCTGCAGGACTGGGCAAGGTGATAGAACTAAATGCAAATCCCTACAGGCTGGACCTTGACTGGCGCTGGTGCAGGAGAGCGAAGGAAATGGGGGTTAGAATAAGCATCAACCCCGACGCCCATTCGTCGGAAGGGCTGGGGGATATAGTATACGGCGTGGATGCCGCGCGCAAGGGGTGGCTGGAAGCGGGGGACGTGTTCAACTGCATTCCCCTTGCGGAGATGGAAAGGCTGCTGAAAAGGGCATAAAAAAAGCGGGGCTGAATGACTGCGTCATCAGCCCCCAGGGGTAAAACCCCAACTACACCCTTTTGTGGTATATCAAATCTGTCAGGATTTCGCCGTTATACTCTTCATACCTTACTCCCGCCAGCTGGTAGCGCTGTTTCCTTCTGAACTGCAGTGAAGCGAAATTGGGAACCGGGCTTATTATTGTCTCGGCAAACATATTTTTGATGCCCTTGGCGGTGATATCGGCTATGAGCCTTTCGTAGAGCTTGCTGCCAATTCCCAGTCCCGTCAGGCCGGATAATACCGCCGTTTTGTCCACCAGCACGAACTTCTTGGTGTATTTTTTGTCAAAACCGGGGTGCCAGTAAATATCGTCAAGCCAGTTCGGATTGTATCTAAGCCAGTCAGCTTTGCTGTAGGCCATTAAAAAGGCCACGGGTTTGTGTGAAGCATAGGCCACGTAAAAGTGTTCCAATTCATAAATGCGTGAAAGAAACATTTCCTTGTACTTTAAAGGGTTGGACTTATAGTCGTCTATAAGGAAGCCCAGGTTGGCATCCTTATTCTTCTGTCCAACGGTGGCTGCAATCCTGTATATCTCATTAACGTCTTCGGGTGTGGCTTTCCTTACGCGGATACTTTCAGCAAGGGTTTTTTTGTCCAAGGTCTGCTTTAATGCACCGGTAACCAGTTGTTCCATGAGTTTTTCCCCCTTCATTAAAAATTTGCGAAAGAGGGAAGTTAAGCCCCCTTTCTACGCTTACGAGGTTAGCTGACGGATTCGGGCCGAAAGAGAATGGCCCTACCCCTGAATTAGCGGGATTCACCCCATTGATTGGTTCCCCCGTTTCCCGTACGGGAATTCAGCGAAACTGACATTTAAATACGTTCTGTCAATCTGGCGGTTTATGGTATTTAAGTATAAAAATTACAAGCATTATACACGACTGTATAATTTGTAAAAATGGCAGTGAATTTAAGGTTTTATGTCATATTATAAAGACGGCGGAAGACTCGCGCAGGTGACCTTGAGATGTTTTTATAAATGCGGAGACTTACCGGAAATACTGCCAATGGTGCAACCCAGTGATAAAACCGACAGGGCTAAACCAAAATGTGTTACTTATTATAACATATGTAAAGCGGGCTTTCAAGAAACAAAAATCTATTTGGTATTTTTTTCGAAAAGCCCTGTATTATATATATGCAAAGGGTCTCTTCTTTAAACACAATTTGTCCATTTTATCGTAAAAATAGGTGCCGGTGTTTCGGATGCGACCGACCGGTAAAGGGCCGGGAATACGGTTCTGTATAAACCGGGGGATATGCTGCTGATTGCAGAACAACAGAAATAATATATAATAGAATGTAGGCTGGGGGGAGTATAGTGAAAGCGGAAGAGGTAAAAAGAATTATACAGGCCGGCAAAGCCGCACCGGAGGGAAAATACCAGGAATATGGCGTACTGGTTCCCCTTATAGAGACTGCGGAGGGATGCTGCGTGGTACTGGAAACCAGGGCCTCCACCCTTAAGCGGCAGCCCGGCGAAATAAGCCTGCCGGGAGGGAAAAAGGAAAAGAATGAAACCCCGCTTGAGGCGGCTATCAGGGAAACCTCCGAGGAACTTTCCATACCGAAGACCGATATTTCGGTATTCGGACCGTTGGATTACCTTGTAACTCCTTTTAATTATATAATTTACCCCTTTGTCGGGGAGATTAAAAAAGAGCGCGTGGGCTGCATAAAAGCTGCTCCCGATGAAGTGGACGAGGTGTTTACAGTACCCCTTGACTTTTTCCTTGAAACACTGCCGGAAAATTACCCGGTGGGTATTAAGGTTCAAATACCGCGGAGTTTTCCCTTTGAACTTATACCCAACGGGGAAGCGTACAACTGGAGGTCGGGAACCTATCCGGTCTATTTCTATTCGTATAACGGCCGCATTATTTGGGGAATCACCGCCAGAATACTCAAGAACCTGGCAGACAGGCTGAACGGGCCAAAGCAAGAGGCATAACATCCTATACATATTAAAACGGTAAAAATGAAAGAATATTATAAGCAGCCTAATGTCAGGAGGTGTTTTCGTTTAAATGAATACCAGGGATGTTCTGCTTAAAATGGCTTTGGATTCACAGGAAAGGGTAAGGGACTTGGAGACCTTTTCCAAGCAGGTGGATGATAACGAGGTAAAGGAAGCGTTCCAGGAGTTTGCCGAGCAGACGGGACTGCAGTCAAGGAGGATACGGGAACTGCTGGACAAATATGAAAACAATATGAGAAACGGTATTCACTGATAAAGGACCTGCCGCCCGTGGGCAGGTCCTTTATCATGAGAGGCAAGGGGTACCGTAAAAAGGGAGCGGCTCAAGCGTTCCTGCGGCATGGTGTTGATTATAAGGGGCGCTGCTGTTAAAATTAGGTTTGTACGCGGGTAAATACCGGCTTGTCTAAGAAAAACATTTTAGATTACGGGGGGATGATTCAATGAGGGAGACTGCCAAAAGGCCCGGCTGGGATGAATATTTCCTGGAGATTGCCCAGGTAGTGTCCAAGAGGTCCACGTGTCTTCGACGTTATTACGGTGCTGTTATCGTCAAAGACAGGGTGATAGTAAGTACCGGGTATAACGGCTCGCCCAGGGGAGAAGCTAACTGTATAGATACCGGCGTTTGCGCCCGGGAAGAAATGCAGGTGCCCAAGGGGGAGCGGTACGAACTGTGTGCGGGGGTGCACGCCGAGCAGAATGCCATAATAAACGGGGACCCGATTAAGATGAAGGGTGCAACCATATACATAGCCGGGTTCGAGCATGACGGCTCCTTTGCGGACGGGCAGCCCTGTCTTTTGTGTCGTAGGATGATAAGAAACGCCATGTTGGGGCGGGTTGTTTACCTGGACCGGGAGGGAAATATGAAAGAGATAATACATTTAACGGATGTGGGCGGACGGTGACGGTACTGCCGACAAAAAAGTGAACAATCCGGGAGAATTTTTTCAAAAAAGTATGGATTAGTACGTACTATTATTATATAATTATGGTGTGATGTTCGGATTTTATTTTAATCGGGGGCGCTTTTAGTATTTGTCCCCCTAACAAAAAAAGGAGGAATGGACTTGCTGGAGAAGTATTTCAAGTTGTCCGAGCACAATACCAACGTAAAAACCGAAGTAATCGCAGGAATTACCACGTTCATGACAATGGGGTACATAATCATGGTAAACCCGGGGATCTTAAGCGCTACAGGCATGGACTTCGGCGCCCTTATAACAGCTACTTGTCTTTCTACCGCCATTGCTACCATCTTCATGGCGTTTTATGCGAACTATCCCTTCGCCCTTGCTCCCGGAATGGGGCTTAACGCCTTTTTCGCCTTTACCGTAGTGCTTGGAATGGGGATTAGTTGGGAGGCCGCCCTGGCAGCAGTATTCATCGACGGTGTTATTTTCCTTCTGCTTACGCTGTTTACGGCAAGGGAAGCAATTTTCGATGCAATTCCGATGAACCTGAAGCTGGCAACAAGTGTCGGGATAGGGCTTTTTATTGCTTTTATAGGCTTTACCCAGGCGGGCATAGTGGTGGCAAGCGAAGCTACCTATGTAGCCCTTGGTGACTTTCACGACCCCAAGGTTCTCCTTTCGGTTTTCGGCCTTATAGTTGCAGGTCTTTTGCTGGCAAGAGGAATAAAGGGAGCACTGCTTATCAGCATACTGGTTACCTCTTTAGTAGGCATGATATCAGGGATTGTACCGTGGCCGGAAGGTATTGTAAGTCCTCCGCCAAGCCTTTCACCCATTCTCTTTAAGATGGACTTCAAAACGGCTTTTAATATTGGACTTATACCTATAATATTTACCTTTACCTTTGTTGACCTGTTTGATACCATGGGTACGCTGGTGGGTGTCGCCTCAAAGGCGAATATGCTGGACAAGGAAGGCAGGCTCCCCAGGATAAACAGGGCATTGGCGGTTGACGCGGTGGGCACCATGGCTGGCGCAGCCCTGGGGACCAGCACCGTCACCACCTACGTGGAAAGCGCATCGGGGGTAGCGGAAGGCGGAAAGACAGGCCTTACTTCGCTGGTAACCGGAGTGCTTTTCCTGCTGGCACTGTTCTTCTCACCGATTGTGGCGGCTATCCCTGGACAAGCCACCGCCCCGGCCCTTATACTGGTGGGGCTGTTCATGATGGAGCCGGTTTTAAAAATTGACCTTTCGGATTATACCGAAGCCATCCCGGCGTTTTTGACCATCATACTTATGCCGCTTACCTATAGCATAGCGGAAGGTCTTGTTATGGGCGTACTGTCCTATGTCGTGATAAAGCTTGTTTCCGGAAGGTATAAGGAAGTCTCGCCGGTGATGTTTATACTGGCAGTGTTCTTTGTGATACGGTTTATATTCTTTGTATAGTGGAATGGGGACACACCGCACATTCTCCACTCCGCATATCAGGGCCCGTCTGCTTTGCAGGGGGCCTTTTTAAAAAGCAAGGGGGTTTTTACATGGGTTATAAAATTGAAAGGCTTATGGATGTCGCCCTAAAAAAAAGGAAAGCTGAACGGGTCCTAAAAAACTGCAGGGTTGTCAACGTTTTTTCCGGTGAAATAGAGGAAGGGGACGTGGCGCTGCAGGATGGATATATTGCCGGTGTTGGCCGGTTTGATGGTATCGAGGAGGAGGACCTTGGCGGAAAAATAGTGTGCCCCGGTTTTATAGACAGCCACGTCCATATCGAATCCGCCATGGTAACCCCGCCGGTGTTTGCATCGGTGGTGGTTGCAAGGGGCACAACCTCGGTGATAGCGGACCCCCATGAGATAGCCAACGTGCTGGGCGCTGCCGGCATAGAATACATGATAAGGTCCAGCAGGGACTTGCCCCTTACCGTCCATATAATGATACCCTCCTGCGTCCCCGCCACTTCCTTTGAGACCAGCGGTGCTAAAATTTCATCCCGGGACATAAAAGACCTTTTGGGAAGGGAAGGGATACTGGGCCTCGGGGAAATGATGAACTATCCCGGGGTGCTTGCCGGGGACCCGGAAGTGCTTGCCAAGATATCCGCCGCCGCAGGCCGGATTATAGACGGGCATGGTGCCGGCCTTTCGGGGGATGGATTGAACGCCTATCGCTTGGCGGGAATAGCCACCGACCATGAGTGTATTAATGCCGAGGAAGCCAAGGAAAGGATACGCCTGGGCATGTACGTCGCCATACGGGAGGGTACTGCGGCTAGAAACCTGGAAAGCCTTCTGCCCGCCGTAAACCGGGACAACTGGTGGTATTTCATGTTCTGCACCGATGACCGGCACCTGGAGGATATAATGACCGGGGGACATATTGACCACTGCATACGAAAGGCCGTGAGCCTTGGTCTTGATCCGGTTACTGCAGTGAGGATGGCCACCATCAATCCTGCCCGATGCTATAACCTTAAGGGGCAGGGAGCGACTGCTCCCGGCTATCGGGGGGACCTGGTAGTGGTGGACAGTTTCGATGACTTTAACGTGGAAAGCGTATATGTTATGGGACAAAAAGTCGCCGAAAAAGGAAGAATGCTGTTAAGCCCGGCGGGAGATGACCGCTCGGCACCCGGGGGCAGCTCGATAAACATGGCTCCCTTGGGAGTGGACGCCTTTAAGGTAAGGGCCAAAAGTTCAAGGGTACCGGTGATAAAAATAATTCCCGGTTCCATAGCGACCGGGTCGGAATACGTTGAAATGGACGTCGGAGAAGATGGCCTCAAGCCGCCTCCGGAAAGCGATATACTGAAAATAGCTGTGGTGGAAAGACACAGGGGTACCGGAAACGTTTCCATCGCCTTTATAAGCGGCCTTGGACTTAAAAACGGTGCCATCGCTTCTTCGGTTGCCCACGATTCCCATAATATTATTGTTGTAGGAGATGACGACTCGTTAATGCTGAAGGCGGTGAAGGCTCTTAAGGAGTGCGGCGGGGGCTACTGCATAGTCGACGGCAGCAACGGGGAGACGCTGTGCCTGCCGCTGCCGGTAGGGGGGCTTATGACCGGCAGACCCGCCGATGAGGTAAGGATGAGACTGGAGACGCTGCTTAAAAAGGCAAGGGAACTGGGAGTGCCGGAGGGTTTGGACCCCTTTATTACGCTGTCCTTTATGGCATTGCCGGTCATACCCAGCCTTAAAATAACCGATAAGGGACTTTTTGATGTAAATTCTTTCAAATTTGTCGATTGGTAGCCTGTAAGCTGGCCGGTTATTGTGGTATAATTGTTACAGATTATTTCTGTTAACTGGCGGCCCGTAGTTGGCAGCGGGGGCTGCTGTAAAGGGGGGAGCCGGTATGGCTGCTGTGATAATTGAGGTGGTGGGAAACCTGGCAAACAAGCTGGGTATAATAATCATGCTTGTCTTTTTCCTGTCACGGATTGAAGTTTTTAAGAAGCTCGTACTGAAAAAGGTAATTTCCCCTTACGAGCGCATCCTGCTGGCGCTTATATTCGGAGGGATGGGCATTCTAGGCACCTATTCCGGCATACCGATAATGGGCTCAATAGCCAACTCCCGAATCATAGCGGTGATGGTTGCAGGCATACTGGGGGGCCCCGTTGTGGGAATCGGCGCAGGATTAATTGCGGGAATACACCGTTGGGCTGTAAACATAGGGGGCTTTACTGCCATGGCCTGCGGCATATCGACTGTTATCCAGGGCGGAATAGGGGGGTACCTCCATCACAAGGTGGGCAACAAAAAAATAAATTATAAGTATCCTCTTGTGGCGGTAATAGCCGCCGAGATGCTGGAGATGCTGATAATACTGCTCATCGCTTCTCCTTTCAGCACTGCGCTGGAAGTTGTAAAGATTATAATTATACCCATGACTGCGATAAACTCCATAGGCATGGTATTTTCAATACTTATAATAAACAACATATATGGAGAGCAGGAAAAGACTGCGGCCATGAACGCCCAGTTGGCGTTAAATATTGCCAACAAAACCCTTCCTTTTTTGAGAAAGGGGCTTAACAACCTGTCCGCCGCAAAGGCCACCAAGATAATTCACGGCATGACGGATATAGACGGGGTGTCAATAACCGACACCGAAAAGGTCCTTTCCTTTTACGGAAATATTATCACATCCATGAGCATAGACAGGCCCATTGAAAACCCCGCGGTAATTGACGCAATTCAATCGGGCAAGAGCAACAATGTGAGCATGGCGGGGCCGGACGGCAGGGACCAGAGCATAATAGCCGTACCTCTTAAAGAGAGGAACGCGATAGTGGGGAGCCTGGTGCTTTTTAAAGAAGGCAGAGACAGCCTTGGATGGGTTGAGGAGGAACTGGCCCTGGGGCTGGCGCAGCTTTTTTCCACGCAGCTTGAGCTTAGCAAAATAGAGGAGCAGTCGCGCCTTTTGGCAAAGGCAGAATTAAAGGCGCTGCAGGCCCAGATCAACCCGCATTTTTTGTTCAATGCCCTTAATACCATAGTATCCTACTGCAGGATAAGTCCCGGAACGGCAAGGAAGCTTCTTATTGACCTCGGGGACATCCTGAGAAGCAGCCTGGGTCACTACGGAGAAAATATAGACCTTTATACCGAGATTAAGAACATCAAGTCCTATTTGAACATAGAAAAAGCCAGGTTTGGAAGCAGGTTAAACGTAAAATTCAACATACAGGAGGATTTGAATTGTAAAATTCCGCCACTGCTTTTACAGCCGCTGGTGGAGAACTCCATTAAGCACGGACTTGCCCCGAAGGAAGAGGGGGGGACCGTGGTGATAGGAGTGTCCGGCGGTGAAGGGGGAATTCATATATACGTGGAGGACGACGGGGTGGGATTTGAAACTGATAACCTCCTTGCAAAGGAAGAGGAGGTAGGCGCCTACAAGAAGATAGGCCTTAGGAACATAGACAAAAGGCTTAAAAATATGTACGGCAGCGACTATGGGCTGAAAATAGAGAGCCAAAAGGGGAAAGGAACCCGGATTTCAATGTTGATACCCGACTATTCGGCGGACTACAGCCAGATGACTGTCGAAGAAGTTATAGGATAAGACATAAAAAAGCGGATGTTCTGCGGGGCATCTCGCTTTTTTATATTATTCCTTTTTGAAACTAAAAGAGGATGGGCAAAACGCCCATCCTCTTAAGTCGCTAATGCTATTTCTCAAGCGGAGATTCTATCTTTTTAGAAATTTCCTTGTAACCCTGTACTGCCAGAACTATTGCAAGTATGAACAGGAGTACCGGGAACACTACAAGGATGTAGTTTCCTGCAGCCAAGTTGGCTTGCGTGAGCTGAATTAGTGCCAGCAGCGTTACTATCATCATGAAGGTCATGGGTATAGTAAACATGCTGTAGTTGCGGCCGCTCTTCTTAAGCCATACTGCCACCGAAAGCAGGGCAAGGCCAGCAAGCAGTTGGTTGGCGGAGCCGAATATCGGCCAGATTACACTCCAGCTTGTCATTGCCAGCCATCCGCCCAGGATAACCGTGATAAGCGTGGAAACGTACCTGTTTGCCAGCGGGTTCTGCTTTTCCTTGGAAGGATCGTAGAAAAATTCTTCCATAATGAAACGGCCAAGCCTTGTTCCGGTATCAAGACTGGTAAGAGCAAAGGCTGAAACCGCCAGGGCCACGAAGGATTTACCTATGTCGAAGGGTATTCCGAAACTGGTCATGAAGTTTCCTATACCGTCCGAGAATACGTTTGTGGGGCCACCGTTTGCCGAAAGCTCAGCAAACTTATCGGCACCTATATACGCGGCGGTAATTATCACTATTGTTGCCAGAACACCCTCTATAAGCATGGACCCGTAGCCTATAAGCCTTAAGTCGGCTTCATTGTCTACCTGCTTGGATGTGGTACCCGAGCCCACCAGCGAGTGGAAGCCGGATATGGCACCGCAGGCCACCGTTACGAACAGCATCGGGAACAGCCACTGGCCGCCCACATTAAAGGTGGTAAAGGCCGGTGAAACCATCGCCGGTCTCATGAAAAGAAGGCCGAGCACCGCACCTATTATCATAGCATACAGCAGGTAGGAGTTCAGGTAGTCCCTGGGCTGCAGCAGTATCCATACCGGGGCGACGGAAGCTATGAAGATGTATACCATCAGTATACCAACCCAGGTGTTCTTGCTGAGAGCCAGCGGGAAAATATTGCCAAGCCATATGCATATAAACAGCAGAATTACGCCAATAACGCTACTTATGCCCAGCGGAGCACCTTTTTGATAAACAAAATAGCCAAAGCCAACGGCAAGGACTATGAACATCATGGATGCGGACGCTGCTGCCGGGACGGCAGTAAAGGTATTGGCAACGATGTTGGTGAAGGCCGCTATTACAAGCAGCAGTGTAAGCCATGCAAAGGCGGCAAACAGCTTCTTGCCTGTTTTACCCATATTAACTTCTATTACTTCACCAATGGACCTTCCGTCATGCCTTACCGATGCGAACAGGGAGCTGTAGTCCTGTACACCCCCGAAAAATATGCTGCCTATGACAATCCAAAGTAAAACGGGTACCCAGCCAAATATGGCTGCAGCAATAGGTCCGGTTATCGGGCCTGCACCCGCGATGGATGCAAAGTGGTGACCCAGCAGTATCGGGGCCTTGGCAGGTACGTAGTCAACTCCGTCATTCCTGGTATGGGCGGGAGTTTTCCTTTTGGGATCGATTCCCCACTGCTTGGCCAGCCATGCACCGTAAGTCACGTAAGCGATGATAAAGCAGACAATACTGAAGAGAATAACAAACAATGAGTTCATGGCAATCCTCCTTTAAATTTTAATTTCGAAGGAAACGCGTACCTCTGTATACGACACCCCCTTTACCCGGTTATTTGTACAACGGCGGTCTCAAGGACGCTTACGAGATACGTGGAGCGCAACCGTTGTATAGGGATTTAAGACAGAGATTATTTCTGGAAATATTGGCAGGACGAGTTCAAGTATTTTTACATTATTCCAATTATAATTATAAGACAAATAAATACGGATGTTTAACAATTTGCTCCATCCTGCAATATACGCCTGCAACCTGCAAAATATGAGGGGTGTACGTTTACAGTCCCAGCATTGCGGCGAGGTTTTTCGACTTCTGCCGGCTTACCGGGATTTCATCGCCATTATTCATTATAAGCTTGTAGGAACTGTAGGTCCACGGTATTATTTCCTTGATATAGTCCAAATTTACAATGAAGCTTTTGTGGCAGCGGAAGAAGGTCCCTTGGTCGATTTTTTCCTCCAGTTCATTAAGGGTAAAATTGGTTATGAAGTCTTCGGTCTTGGTTTTTGCGAGGATGTATCCCTGGTCGGCGAAAAAGTATAGAATTTCCCTTGGCTCCAATAGTTTTATTCTGCCGTTTTTCTCCACCGGAATCCGTCTTAAGTCTTTGTCTTTTCCATGCACTTGGAGTATGGATTCCAGCTTTTCCGCCAGCCTGGGCTGTATGAGGTCTCTAAGCCTCCGGGCAGTTTTAAACAGCCTTTCATCACTTACCGGCTTTAGAAGGTAATCCACCGCCTCGACATCGAAGGCGTTCAGCGCGTACTCGTCATAGGCAGTTACAAAAACCACAAGGGGTTTTGGGTCTAGCGATGCCAGCGATTTGGACACCTCCAGGCCGTTTAAACCCGGCATCTGGATATCGAGAAAAACCACCTGGGGGTGCAGTTCCTTAATCAGGAACATCGCCTGGCTGCCGCTTGAAGCCACCCCGATAACCTGGAAACCCGACAGCCTGCTAATCATGTAGCTAAGCTCTTCCCTTGCCGGCGCTTCGTCATCGGCAATTAGTACCCTTATCATCTTCCGCACCTCACAGTTCAAGTGGAATGGGGACACCTGGTTATGTCTGTACATAAGATTATAGAGCCAACCGGCATTTTGTTCAATGATGATTTTGGGTATTACTTTTGTATCGGTAATATATTACAATATAAAGTGCAAACATAAGTTTAACAAAGGACGTTACGTCCACAAATATTATTTCAATAATGGGAGGTAATTATGATGCCAGGATTAGCCAAGCTTGCAGGTAAAATCAGTCCGTCAATGACCATTGCAATAACCGCCAAGGCTAAAAAAATGGTGGAGGACGGGATGGACATAGTGGGCTTCGGGGCCGGCGAACCGGACTTTGATACCCCCGAATACATAGCAGATGCGGGAGTGCGGGCCATCCGCGAGGGAAAGACGAGGTACACTTCGGCCTATGGAATAGACGGGTTGAGAAAGGAAATATCAAAGAAGCTAAAAACAGACAACGGGCTTGATTACGGATATGACCAGATAATTCTGTCCAGTGGTGCAAAACATTCACTGTCCACCGCCTTTCAGGCCATATGCGACCCCGGGGATGAGGTTATTGTTCCTTCGCCCTACTGGGTCAGCTACCCGGAGATGGTGACCATAGCGGGAGGAAAACCGGTAATAGTAAAAACCGTGAAGGAAAACGGGTTTAAAATAACCGCCGATCAGCTAAAAAACAGCATTACTCCCAAGACAAAGGCCCTTATAATTAATTCTCCCGGCAACCCCACCGGTTCGGTGTATTCGCGAAAAGAACTGGAGGAAATAGCGGCGGTGGCGGTGGAGAAGGACATATTCGTAATCTCCGACGAGATTTACGAAAAGCTGGTGTATGACGGGGCGGAGCATATCAGTATCGCTTCATTGGGCAAAGAGATTAAAGCCCTTACCATATTGGTTAACGGGATGTCCAAAGCCTACGCAATGACGGGATGGAGGTTGGGCTATGCAGCAGCGGAACCGGATGTAATAAAAGCCATGGGGTCCATCCAGGGGCATGCCATATCACATCCCAGCTCCATAGTCCAGTATGCCGGGGAGGCGGCACTTAAAGGTGACCAGTCCATTATAGACCATATGGTCAAGGAATACGACAAAAGGAGGAAATACGCCCTGCAAAGACTGGATGACATTGACGGCCTGGAATACGTGAGGCCACAGGGCGCTTTCTATGTTTATATTAGCCTTGAGAAGCTGCTGGGTAAGGCTTACAAGGGTAAAACGATAGATTCATCCCTTGTATTCGCAGAGCTGCTGTTGGAAAATGCGGGGGTTGCCGTGATACCCGGGGCGGCCTTTGGGGATGACACATACATCAGGATATCCTACGCAACCTCCATGGAACAAATAGAAAAGGGCCTTGACAGGATAAAGGAATTTGTTTCACAGGTGGTATAAAGCGTTATAAGCATCAAGTCTTTCCGGCTAGCCTACAGAAAATGACGTGAAGTACCGTAAAGTACCAACAGGAATTTTTGCATTTTCGAAGAATAATACTTGCATGAAACTAAATATGAATGGAGGGTCTTGATGAATAGGAAACTGTTGTTTGTATTTATGTCGTGCTTGTTGATAGTGGCATTGGTAGGATGCAGCGCTCCTGCCCCACAAGCTCCGGCAGAGGAAGGCGGCGAGGAGCAAAAACCTGCCGAGCAAGTGTTTATCAACATTGCCAGCGGCGGAACCGCGGGCACCTACTTCCCGTTGGCCGGCGGTATGGCGGATATCTGGAATAAGAACATTCCGGGGGTAAACGCTACTGCCCAGAGTACCGGTGCATCGGTGGCAAACATCAACCTGCTCCGCGACGGCGAAGCCGACGTTATAATGGTACAGAACGACATAGCTTACTATGCGGCAAACGGTACCGAGATGTTTGAAGGGGATGCCTATCCTGCTCTTAGGGGACTTTGCATCCTGTACCCTGAAACAATTCAGATTGTTACTCTTGAAGGCAAAGGTATAGATACGGTTGCAGACCTCAAGGGCAAGAGGGTGGCCGTTGGTGCAGCCGGAAGCGGTACCGAGGCAAACGCACGCCAGATACTGGAAGCGGCCGGGATAACCTATGACGATATCACCGTTCAGTACCTGTCCTTCGCAGAAGCTGCAAACAACCTGAAGGACGGCAACGTTGATGCTGCATTTGTAACAGCAGGACATCCGACTGCAGCTATACAGGATATCGGCGCACAGCATCCTGTTAAACTGGTTGTTGTTGAAGACGATATGGCCGATGCCCTTATCGCGAAATATCCCTTCTACACGAAGATTATCGTTCCCGGCGGTACCTACAGCGGGATAGACGAGGATATAAAAACAGTTGCGGTCCAAGCTATGCTGGCAATAGACGCCGATATGGACGAAGACCTTGCTTATAATATGCTCAAGACCATGTATGATAACCATGACAGGATGGTAGCGGCCCATACAACCGCAGGAGCCAAGATTAAGCCGGAAACCGGTCTTGATGGAATGGGCATCGAACTGCATCCGGGGGCTGCAAAATACTTCAATAAGTAATAAGAACAGGGACACTCGTTGAGAGGTAACTAGAGGGATGTGGGAGGCAATAATCCCACATCCGGCCTCTCATTTCTCACGTCTCAGAAGAGGGGGTCTGGGCATTGGAGAAATCCAATGCTCTGATTTTATGATACAGCGCTTGAGGCTTACGGTCACTGTATTAATAGTCCTAATGGTCATTGTACTGATCGGCTGCGGTATCGGGAAGGAAAAGGTCCTGGTACTTCAAGACGGGCATAGGGGGACGGAGTATAGGCTCGCAGTCCCGGACAGGGTGTTTAGGTTTTCGTTTGTTCATTCGGTGCATCATACTCCGGTTCATGAGGTTTACCAAATTGATGATGACAACACTTTGGTTCTTAAGGAGTTAAGGTACAGTTCGCTGGGGGTTGGAATGCCCTATGACTACGAAAACGGAACACTGGAGATTATTGACGGCGAATTTGTACTGAAATTTGACAGGAGGTTCCAGGCCATTAATCTGATAGTATCACCCATACCGGAGCATACCATTACCGTGAACGGTAAAACCTACCCCTTGCTTGAATTTACGAAGCCTGAGGGCCCTCTGGAGATAAAAGCAGCCGACAAATGGTCGTTCAAATGGTTGAGACTTGGCAGGAAAGGGGCGTAAATATGGATAAAAATAAAAACCCAGAAGTTGAAACAACTAACGAAGATATACTAAGAAAATATGACAAGGAATCCGATTACCGTGTTATAACAGGTTTTGGAGCAAAGGTTATAGCGGCAATTGCGATAGCCTTTTCACTTTTCCAGCTTTATACGGCAGTATTTGGTGTATTGGACGCGATGATTCAAAGGGCGATACACGTATCCTTTGCTTTTTCACTGATATTCCTTCTGTATCCTGCAAGAAAAAGCTGGTCAAGAGATAAGTTCCATCCCTTTGACGTGGCATTGGCTGTTATTGCAGCCGCTGTACCGATGTATATAGTTGTTAACTACCAGGAACTGGTCCTTAGGGCGGGCAGGGTTACAACCCTCGACTTTATAGTAGGATTGATTGCTATTATACTGATACTGGAGGTTGCCCGCAGGGTAGTAGGTTATCCGATGGTTATCATAGCCATCGTATTCCTGATATACGCACTGGTTGGGCGTCATATACCGGGACAGCTGGCTCACAGGGGAGTGAGACTGACCAGCCTGGTACAGCACCAGTTTTATACTACGGAAGGTATTTTCGGGATACCCATTGGGGTGTCATCCACCTTCATATTCCTGTTTATTCTATTTAGTGCTTACCTGGAGAAAACCGGTATGGGGGAATTCTTTATTGACCTGGCAAATACCGTGGCCGGATGGGCTACGGGTGGTCCCGCCAAGGTTGCCGTAATCTCCAGCGGGCTAATGGGAACTGTTTCGGGTAGCTCGGTGGCAAACGTGGTGGGTACCGGAAGCTTTACGATACCCATGATGAAAAGATTGGGCTATAAAGGGGAATTTGCCGGAGCGGTTGAGGCCACTGCATCCACCGGTGGCCAGCTTATGCCGCCGGTAATGGGAGCTGCAGCTTTCCTGATGGCAGAGTTCACCGGCTTTCCCTATGGCAGGATTATTACTGCGGCGGCAATTCCTGCGCTGCTGTACTATTTCGGCGTATGGTCCGGGGTTCATTTTGAAGCCAAACGCCTGAGGCTGAGAGGGCTTAACAGGGATGAACTGCCTAAGATAAAAGACATTGTGATGTCCAGGGGACACCTAGTTATACCGCTTCTTGCAATAATATACCTGCTGGTTTCGGGCAGAACGCCCATGAAAGCGGCCCTTTACGCTATTGTATTATCCATCCTATGCTCAATGCTTAGGAAGAATACGAGGATAGGTCTTAAAGATATAATAGGAGGCCTGGAGCAGGGCGCAAGGTCCGCTTTGGGAGTTGTGGCAGCCACCGCCTGTGCTGGTATAATTATCGGGGTTGTCACCCAGACGGGACTGGGGCTTAAGATGGGGTCCACTTTGGTGGATTTCGCAAAGGGTAACCTGTTCTTTACTTTATTCCTGACAATGCTTACTTCTCTAATCCTGGGAATGGGTGTTCCCACAACAGCCAACTATGTAATTACTTCAACCATAGCCGCACCGGCGCTGCTGCTGCTGGATGTACCGGTGTTGGCGGCTCATCTTTTTGTGTTCTATTTTGGTATTATAGCCGACGTAACTCCACCGGTTGCATTGGCAGCCTTTGCCGGTGCCGGTATTGCCAAGGCAAACCCGATGAAGACCGGTATAAATGCATTCAAGCTGGCCATAGCAGCTTTCCTTGTACCCTATGTATTCGTGTACAATCCCGCTATGCTTCTTATTGATGTTACATTCGGTCCCATGGTCCTTATGATTGTAACCTCAATTATAGGAATTGTCGGTGTGGCTGCGGCAGTAGGAGGCTTCTTTATTGCAGACCAGTCGTGGTTTGAACGTATTATATTCTTTATTGGCGGTTTGCTGATGGTTATTCCCGGTTTGTACACCGATTTGATGGGTCTTGCATTACTGGCGGTTGGATATGTTATTCAGAAAAAGAAACAGTCGAACCAGCGGCTGAACGTTGGTACCGGAGCATAAACAGATAATGTTACACCGGCGGCCCGCTCTTATGGGCGGGCTGCCGTTAAGGACCCGGCATGGTAAAATGCCGGGTCCTTTGTTACTTCCGTAGCAGTTGGAGGACTATTCCCTCCAGGAATTTTTTTACGTTTATCTTGCCGTGGTAGCACGACCTTTCCCTCAAAAGGTCCATCTCCTGTTTTACCTCTTTGAAGTCAAAAAGGGAAGTGGAATAACGGGTGAATTTCTGG
>JAAYEV010000198.1 GCA_012728565.1 Clostridiales bacterium | reverse complement strand
GTTCAAGGTCGGCCCCGGTTTCCCTTTTTGATTCCTCAAACTCAATTGCCCCGGCACCGCAGGAATCCACGCATGCGCCGCATTCGACGCATTTATCCGTAATAACCGCCCTGCCGCTTTCCATAACAATCGCGCCGGGATAGGGGCAGGATTCCAGGCACAGGCCGCAGCCCACGCAGTCGTCTTTTTTAATGCTAATAGCCATATCCAACCCCCCTAAACGATTTTTTCTTCCCTGAGTATTTGTACAAGCTCCTTAAGCATATCCTCCATCTCGCCCTGCAGCATTCTGCCGCCCTTTCTCGGCTGCGGCGTAAAGGTGCGCTTCACCCGGGTGGGGGAACCCTCCATCCCCAGAAGCTCCGGTCTTACGTCAATGTCCCCGGAGGTCAGCGTCCTAACCTCTTTCCTCAGGGCCTTCATGGTACCCATCATTGAAGGAAGTCGCGGAACATTGGCAGCCTTGTCTATGGTCAAAACGGCGGGCAGCGGGGTTTCAATCACCTCGTAACCCGCTTCAAAGGACCTTTCCACTTGGATTGCCTTATCGCTGACGCTTACCACCCTCTGTACATAGGTAACCTGGGAGATACCCAGATGCTCTGCAATGCCCGGGCCGACCTGGGCGGTATCGCCGTCGATGGCCTGCTTGCCGCAGAGTATAAGGTCAAACCTCCCTAGGGTTTTTATGGCACCGGCCAGAGTATAGGATGTAGCCCAGGTGTCCGACCCGGCAAAGGCCCTGTCGCTTATCAGCACCGCGTCGTCCGCCCCCATGGCAATGCATTTCCTTAAGGCTTCCACCGCCTGGGGCGGCCCCATGGTTATTACGGTTACCTTACCACCCATTTCCTCTTTAATCCTGAGCGCCGCTTCCACCGCATACTCGTCAAAGGGGTTGACAATGCTGGGAACCCCTTCCCGGATCAATGTGCCCTTTTCCGGGTCTATTTTCACCTCGGTGGTATCCGGCACCTGTTTGATGCAAACAATTATCTCCATTTTCGCCTCCCCTTCCCTTGAAAAGTCCAATCATCCATTCCCTACGGGTCCGGGCTGCTTCTCCGTCCCCTGTTTTTGCTGCTGAATACAATCACGCAAATTGCATGCCATAGGCCCGGAATTTTGCCCTTATAAATAAAAATGCCCCTTTCATATAGAAGACAAGGGATTTGCTGTTTCTTTTTCCCTTGCCCGTCGGCCTGTGAAAGGGTGCGGGTCTTCGAATATTTATATTTTGAACGTTTTGCCGTCCGAATGTTCAATTAATAACCGGCGGCATCGCCGTGCCCGGGGTGATTGGCTGCATGGTATATACTGTTAACGGGTTTTGAGGTATAGAATGAAAAAGCGGGATACGATACGAGGCCGCCTGCTGGAACTGTTCGGTATCAACGGCATCAGAAAAGGGGACTATGTGACGTCCCCTTTTAGTCTGAAGAATTTTATTAGCCAATTTTTTATACTTTTGTGTCTTCTTGGGCTGATCAGGTATATCCCGCCAAAAATGAACACCCAGCCGGGAAGCACGGGAAGCACAATACCGCTTAAACCCAGTAGTATCAT
>JAAYEV010000197.1 GCA_012728565.1 Clostridiales bacterium | reverse complement strand
TTGTCGACACCTCGTATACTAACAGGAGGTACTCTCTTTTTCAAACCCCGTTTCTATTCATTACAGGAATGCTCCTTTTTGATTACTGCTGATTTTATTATTGCCACTAAAAAGTCAGAATTCCCCTTTGCCAACTCACCTCCTTTATATAGCTATTTCAAAATGATTCAGGCTTATAGATTAGACACTAGGAACTCTGCGATTCTTTCAAAGCCTTTATCCTTCAGCCTATCTTTATCCTGTAAACCGGTCTCCCTGTCCCAGCCGTGGAATTCGTAGTATTCCTCAAGCATCTCGTCGAATTTGTCCCTGTGCATTATTTCACCCTTAAACTTGCCGTCGCTTATCGGTATGGTCATAACTCTCTCGGGAAGATAATCATCCTTCCTTGTAAACCCTGCGAAAACAGTGTTAATTGCTTTTTCCATGTTTACTACTTCTTCTCCGATTCTCCACAATTCCTCATTGGACAGCTCCGCCCCGGTTATTGAATTATATAACTCTCTGAAATAAGTTACATCCGATAGGGCGAACTCGTACCAGCCTGCATTGAAATAGCATATCCCTACCGAATCAACCAAGGCCTTATAAATTTCATACCAACCGACAAGTTTGCCTTTGCCCCTATACGATACAGGGTCTCCAGCCTCGGGGTTGCCAAACAACCACTCCCCTGTTTCCGGCGCGATACCCCTCTTTTCAGTTTGCGGAGAGGCGCTTACATGTCCGCTTCCCCTGGTACTTATGGCTATTCCCAATGCCCACGCCTTGTGGGTTCTCAGGCTTTGTTCGTTTATGCCAACTCCCTTAACCTGCATTGCGTGTTTTATCGAATCCCTGCCTATTATTCTTGCCGCGTTAACCACGCCTTCAGCCAATACATCCCCGAATTTCTCCCTGTAAGCAACGTCTGTGATAAGCTTGATAAGCTCTTTATGATTGCCCCAGGTCAGCTTTCTTCCATGGGTGTCTTCATCGGTTATTATTCCCTCTTCATAACACTCTATTGCCCATGCAATTGTCGCTGAAGTACCATCAACATCAAGCCCGTATTCATTGCACAGAACATGAGCCTTAAAAACCGCAGCCGGGTCATCAACATCCCAGTTGGAGCTAAAACCCCTGACCGAGTTGGCATGCATGCCTATACCCTTTACTGTCTCGCCATCATATTCCATCTCATATTCATGAAGACAGGCTATCGCGCAGTTGTAACATGTGGACCTTCCGATTTCATACTTCTTGTAAGCACTTTCCGTTACTTTGCTGTTCTTGTCCGGGTCCCAGTATTCATCCAGTGAATTCCTTACCGAGGTAGGTGCTTTGCCTGTTAAACCGCCGGCCCCGGCTGTACCGTGGGTTCCTACCCGTTTTAGATTTGCAGCCGGTATCGAAGCCGAAAGAACCCATTTATACCTTTTCAATTTATCGGTAAACCTTTTTTTGTCAAAGACCTCGATCTTCCTCGGGCCGTTGCTGTAGGCCGCAATTGCTTTTAGTTTCTTAGAGCCTAATATCGCACCGCATCCGCCCCAGGCGGCAGCGTGAGCCCTGTCCATAATCACACAGGCCATTCTTACCAGGTTTTCACCGGCGGGACCAATTGCAGCGATTTTCACGTGATTGTCATTCAATTCTTCTTTAATAGCCAATTCCGTATCGGTAATGGTTTT
>JAAYEV010000196.1 GCA_012728565.1 Clostridiales bacterium | reverse complement strand
TATTCGCATCCTATCCTGAAAATTTCTTTTTCTAAATCGTTGAAGTTTAGTCCTTTTTCTGATATCATTGTTTTCACCATGCAAGCCCCCTGTCGTTTTGTTTGTAACGAATCAATTCTACAGGTTAACTTGCATGTAGGGGAGAGGGTTTTTACCTTCTTCCTGTTTTTTTATCGTTATTGCCAACTAAAATTATACTCTAAGCCTTTAAACTGTTAGGCGTTCGTTTTTTTTGCTGACGGTCCCATTTTAATGTGATTAAAATTAATTAAGAAAAATAAAGAAGGATTCTTTTTGATTGCGTAGAATAGTTACAATTACTTGATTATTTGATCGCCGTTGGTTCAGTTGAATTAAATACAGCTTAAACTGAATTAATATTTAGCTTGGACTTGCAGGCACTGCAATCCTATATGATAATAGTCTCGAGGGGGGGGGATTGGTTAACAGGGACTTTTTAAGCCGGATAATGAAGAATTAATGATTAAAGGAGGGGTTTTGGTGACCAAGAGAATTATTGCTTTTATGTTAATAGCGGTGCTGGCTTTTGGCGTGGCTGCATGTACGCCCAGCAAGCCGGCTGAAACAGGCGGTGAGGAGCCTGCTGAAACCGCAGGAGAAAACTGGAAAATAGGAATAATGACCAACACGGTTGTACAGAACGAGGAAGAATACAGGGCTGCCCAGAACATTCTCAAAAAGTACGGGGAAGAGCATGTAATTCATATGACCTTCCCGGATAAGTTCATGGACGAGCAGGAGACAACAATAGCCAACCTGGTTAGCATGGCTTCGGACCCCGACGTTAAGGCTTTGGTTATTTGCCAGGCGGTTCCGGGCACAGCACCGGGCATAGACAGCATCAAGGAAATAAGGGATGACCTGCTGATTATAGCGGGCCAGCCCCAGGAGGACCCGCCGATTATATCCAGCAGGGCGGACATAGTGCTGCAGCTGGACGAGATGGGAATGGGTTACTCAATTCCCGCCCAGGCCAAGAAACAGGGCGCCAAGGTTTTCGTACACTATTCCTTCCCCAGGCATATGTCCTATCCTCTTCTGTCGGGCAGAAGGGATATAATGAGGGAAGAATGCGCAAGGCTTGGCCTTGAGTTTGTGGATGCCACTGCTCCCGACCCCACAGGGGATGCAGGAGTATCGGGTGCACAGCAGTTTATCCTTGAGGACGTTCCGAGGATGGTTGACAAGTACGGTAAAGACACTGCATTCTTCAGCACAAACTGCGCGATGCAGGTACCGCTTATAAGCGCAGTGGTGGATACTGGGGCCATATACCCGCAGCCCTGCTGCCCGTCACCTTACCACGGGTTCCCGTCCGCCCTGGGTATAGAAATACCCGCGGACAAGCAGGGAGACATCGATTATGTGGTTGATGAGATCACAAGGATAATGGCGGAAAAAGACATGACCGGAAGGACCTCAACCTGGCCGGTACCGGTTTCCATGATGTTTATTGAAGGCTCCGCTGAATATGCCATAGACTGGATTAAAGGCGAATTCGATGAGAAAATAAATATACCGAAGCTTAAGGAGAAATTCAAGGAGTACTCCGGCGTTGATTCCGAGCTTACCCAGCTTGAAGAAGGCGGAGTTAAGTATGACAACTACTACTGCATACTTATGGACTTCCTGGATTTCTAAAGGTTAATATAAAGGAGCATTCGCCGTAGGGGGAGTAAAAAGCCGAGGCTTTTGCCTTCCCATACGGCTCTGCCCTTTTGCGGGGTACATCAAAGCGGGAAAGGTAAGGTTGTCGCTGTCGACAACCTTACCTTTTGATTGAATTTAGAAGGTGGTGACCCGAATGGAAGCAGAATATGTACTGCAGATGAAAAATATTGAAAAAGAATATTATGGCAATAGGGTTCTTAAGGGCGTGGATTTGTCGGTAAGACCGGGCGAGATTCACGCACTTGTCGGGGAAAACGGCGCCGGAAAGTCAACTCTTATGAACGTATTGTTCGGCATGCCCGTTATTCATTCCACCGGGGGGTTTTCAGGCGAGGTTTATTTTGGCGGGGAAAAAGTAGATATAAAATCACCGCTGGAGGCCATGGAATTAGGAATCGGGATGGTGCACCAGGAATTCATGCTGGTGCCGGAGTTTACAATTACCGAAAACATAAAAATAAACAGGGAAATTACAAAGGATAATTTTTTGAGCAGGGCATTTAAGAATAAAGGTTTAAAAACCCTTGACAGGAAAGCTATGAGCCAAGATGCAAGAAAGGCCTTGGACAGGGTAGGCCTTGGAGTGGAGGAATGGGTGACCGTGGCCGGGCTCCCTGTAGGGCATATGCAGTTTGTGGAGATTGCCAGGGAAATAGACAAAACCGGGTTAAAACTGCTGGTGTTTGACGAACCCACCGCTGTGCTTACCGAAAGCGAGGCGGATAACCTGATAGCCGGGATAAAAAGGCTGGCCGAATCCGGAATCGCGATACTCTTCATAACTCACAGGTTGAACGAGGTGCTGCAGGCGGCGGACAACATCTCCATACTCAGGGACGGTGAACTGGTGGGCACCAGGAGAAAAGAAGACACCAGCGTTACCGAGCTTGCCGAACTGATGGTGGGAAGAAGAATTGATATAAACGGTAAGGAAGGGCAGGCCGAGGACAGCGAGAAGAGGGAAATTATCCTGGATATAAGGAATTTGCATGTAGACATGCCCGGAGAAAGGGTAAAGGGCGTTAACCTGGAAATATACGAGGGAGAAATATTCGGCATAGGAGGGCTCGCCGGTCAGGGAAAGGTGGGTATTGCCAACGGGATCATGGGGCTTTATCCAGCCAAGGGCGAAGTGCTGCTGAAGGGAGAAAAGCTGGACCTTAACAATACCAAGGGCGCTTTAAATAAAGGCCTGGCCTTTGTTTCGGAAGACCGGAGGGGAGTAGGGCTGCTGCTGGATTCTTCAATAGAACTGAATATTGTGGCCACTACCATGCATGTCAAAAACAAGTATTTCAAGAAATTAGGCTTCTTAAACCAGATGGATATTAGAAGCATAAGGGAACATGCAAACAGGATGATAAAAGAACTGGATATAAGGTGTACCGGGCCACAGCAGCTGACCAGACAGCTTTCCGGCGGCAACCAACAGAAAGTATGCATCGCCAGGGCTCTTACTTTGGACCCCAACGTGCTGTTTGTATCCGAGCCCACCCGGGGTATAGATATAGGGGCAAAAAAATTGGTGTTGGACCTTTTGGTAAAACTGAACAAAGAACTGGGGATGACCATAGTTATGACCTCCAGCGAACTGATTGAGCTTCGTTCCATCTGCGACAGGATAGCGATTATATCCGGCGGAAAGGTCGAAGGTATCCTTAGACCCGACGACAGCGACAGGGACTTTGGTCTAATGATGGCCGGTGAATACAAGAAAATGAAAGAAAAGGAGGCCATGTGATATGAAGGACACTTTGAGGAAGTTTGTCAAGAGCATTGGTCTTCCGAGGCTTATAATTACGCTGATGTTCATAGGGATCTGTATAGCTGCGATAGTGCTGAAACTTCCCTTTGGCATGCTGGCCTCCGATGTGATACGAAGGTTTGGTATGTTTGGCGTGCTGGCACTGGCCATGGTCCCTTCGATACACTGCGGTACCGGCCCCAACTTTGCCCTTCCGATAGGTATAATATGCGGGCTTTTAGGCAGCCTTATGGCAATAGAATTCGGGCTTACTTCCAAGGCCCTGGGCTACGGGTTTATATCGGCGATTTTGATATCGCTGCCCTTTGCGATTTTGACCGGTTGGGCTTACGGGCTGATGCTGAACAAGATAAAGGGTTCCGAAATGCTGGTAGCCACTTACACCGGGTTTTCCATCGTTTCGTTTATGCAGATAGGTTGGGTTACACTACCCTTTAAGCATCCCGAAATGATTTGGCCCATCGGTAAGGGCCTTAGGGTTACGGTGTCGCTGGATTCAACCTT
>JAAYEV010000195.1 GCA_012728565.1 Clostridiales bacterium | reverse complement strand
TCGGTGCGGGACTTTGCCTGCAGCTTCCTCCAGATTTCACCTCACGGTGAACACCCTTGCTGTTTAGCTAATGGTTCCCACTACCAAGCCCATAGCGGACTTTCACCGCCTAGTTACTGCCCATGTCGGGCGAACATAAAAAGGCAGTGGAATATAAATTCCACTGCCACATTTCTCTCACTACATCTAGAACATGGGCTCAATCAAACCGTAATTTCCGTCCTTTCTTTTATATACAACGTTTACCTCTTCGGTATCACCGTTTGAAAAAACAAAGAAACTATGACCTAAAAGTTCCATTTGTAGAATAGCCTCTTCAACGGGCATGGGTTTCATGGCGAATCTCTTGGTCCTTACCACCTTCGGCCTGTCCGGGTCCTCTTTCTCTGCAGCCTCTATGTTTTCAAAGAGCATCTTGCTTCCGCGGAATCTCTTTTCCAGCTTGGTTTTATGTTTGCTAATCTGGCGCTCCAGCTTATCCACTGCCTTGTCTATGGACGTATACATATCGTCGGTGCTTTCTTCAGCCCTTATCAGTACGCCGTCAAAGGGGATGGTAACCTCTATTATGTGCCGGTTTTTTTCAACGTTGAGCGTTACCTGGGCCTCGGTGTCCTTTTGGAAAAACTTCCCCAGCTTTCCCAGCTTCCGTTCAATGGTGTCCCTCAAGGCATCGGTTATTTCCATGTTTTTCCCGCTAGTAATAATACGCATAAAATCCAGCTCCTCTCATAATCGTAATGGTTTTTGAGAATTGACATGCCAGATTGCAGTGTTGCTTATTCGTATTGCGGTGTTGATTTTATTATAATCTTTTATTATATTTATATCCAATTGTGTCCAATTAAAACTATTCGCAGGAAAATACAAAAATATTACCACCACCGAATTATTAAAGTTAAGTATTTTGATAGTTGATTGTTAAGCTTTGTGGAAACAAAAAATGTGGATAATGTGCATAAGTATGTGAATAACCCATGTTTCTGTGGTACTAGGTGTTAATAATGCGTCCAAAACCTGTGGATAAGTGCGTGTCGAATTATGCTCATTATCATTACTTTAATGTCAACTTTAACCCCAAAAATGAAAATTATGAGGCAAAAAAACGAATGGTGTAAAATAAAAAAATAAAGCTTATTCGGCTGACCTGGTCTTTGACCCCACACTCGCCTGCTGCAGGTCTCGCTCCGGCACTACGCCCTCACTACCCCCCGTCTCCACCGGGACCATCCCCGGCAGGCAGGACTTACACCTAAACCGCACCATGCTCACCGGCACTTTTGCCGGCTTACGTGGGTCGCTTCGCCTGCGGTTAGCATCGACTTTCAACCACAGACCCGAATAAGCTTTATTCAACTTTGATTTTATTATACCATCTGCGGCGTTTCCCATCAATCTCGCTATTTTCTCTTATCCAAGAAACTGCCGGATACCATGCCCATGCCGCTGTCATATACCGCAACACTTTTTTGCCCGTTCCTTATCTTTCTCAGCTTCTCCTTTACCTGGTCCATGGTCTCGAGAAGTTTCTTTTGGTTTTCCCTTTCCAAGACTTGTATTTTCTCTATGGTTTCAATGATCATGCCAATAATGTCAACAAGGGCTTTCTTTTCTTCATTGCCCTCCGTTTCACCTATGTCCTTGATGGATTTTACCCCCAGTCTTTTTTTGACCCTATCGAGCTCCTCCTGAAAGGCGCTGTCACACCAGTTTATGTAGTCTATTATTTTTTGTTTTTCCTCAACAAGTGAATTAAGCGCCGCATAGTCCTGGCTGTCAATGGCAGCCTTCTGCTGAACGGTGACCTCTTCAATCTGTTTCAGCTTATCCAGCTTTTCCTCGCTGTACCTGATCAATTTGTTTAGGTGGGCCATCCCCAAGTATCCCCCTATTTCCCGTATTTTATCTGCCGAACGCTTATAAGAGCGCTTTCCCAGGCTTCCCTAAGCCCGGATACTATGCCAAGGGCATGCTGCAGTACGGAACTATCCTTTTTGATATTGCCTTCTATAAGGCAGTTTAGCAAGAAGTCATAAAGGGCATACAACTGCCCGGACATTTCTACCTCCATGTCAAGCGAACACATCAGCTCGCTTACAATGCCCTGGGCCTTCAACAGTACCTCGTTGGTTTTCTCGAAATTCCTTTCCTCTATGTATAATTGCCCCTGTTTGATATACTTTTCCAATCCCCTGTACATCAGCACCACCAGTTCCTCAGGGCAGGCGGTGGTCACCGAATTTTCCTTATAGCTTTTATACGGATTTGCAATTCCCAACTTGTTTCTCCCCCCGTCTATCAATTACCCCAAAACATAAGCTGCTGCGAAAGCCACATGCTTTGAGAATACATCTCGTTCAATGCCTTTTCCATGGCGGTGAATTGTCTCCAGTACCTGTCCTCAAGCTGGAATAGGTATTCCTCCATGCTTTCAATTCTCTTGTCCATGTCCCTTATCCTTTTGCCTATATAGCTGTTGTCATAGTTGATGAGACTGGTGGAGCTTCCCGCTTTGTCCGACAGCCGGGTAATGCCGCTGTTTACAACATCGTAGAGTCTGACGGCAAGGCCCCTTTGACTGTCCACCTCGCTGCTTTGGTTAAACAGGCTCACAACACCCTCCAGGTCGTTATTGAGGGCTTCCCTCAGCCTGTTCTCGTCAATATGTAGCTTGCCAAACTCCTTGTAGTCTTTTGTCTTTATGCCTATGGAGCTTAAAGTGCTGTAAACCGAACCGGTACCCTCCACCTGCTGGTACATAAGGGTTCTCATTTGGCTCACTATCGAGCTCAGCACGGGGTCGTTTCTCAAAAGCCCGCTCCTTGCCTTTTGCTCCCACAGCTCCACTTCCTTGTCGCTCATGGCTTCCTTCTGCTCATCGGTAAGCGGTGGGTAGCCCCTGAACCTTTCCTCGTACAGTTTGCCGTTTATCGCCTCTATTATTTTATTATACTCATCCACAAAGTTCTTTATGGCATCGAAGGCCCCCTGGGTGTCCCTTGCAACGTTAATAACTACCGTTTCATTGGATGTCTCCTTAAGGTTAAAGCTTATGCCCTCTATTGTGAATTTGTTGCTGTTTTTGCTTATCACAACCCCGTTCAGCTCTATCTCCGAGTTCTTGCCATAGCTTACGCCGTCGTCAATCTGCAGCGCACCGCCGGCCCCGAAAAGATTTCCCTCGAGGTTTTGTATCGAAACTTCAGCACCCACGCCATAGCCCTTTGACTTAATTACTATCTTGTCGGTCACCGAATCGTAATAGGCCGTCACTCCGGCTTCAGCATTTTTGTTTATGTCGCTTAATATGCCGGCCAAGGTTTTGTTTTCATCGGCTCCTCCTTCGCTTAAGTCATAGGAAAACTCCTGCCCGTTAATGCTAAATCTTATAACATCTCCGGTGTCAAAGGGGTCATTTGCAAACCTTCTTGCCATATCCTTGAGTGATGCATTAGGGTTAATCCTAAAGGTATCGCCGTCGTTAAAGCCCAGTGCTTCCAGGGCATCGTTTTCACCGCTCTTCAGCGTTATCTGCGGCTTGTAATCCCCCGCCGGCTGGAAGGTAAGCCTGTTATCGGCTGTATGGCCAACTTTGATCTGACCTTCACCAAAGGCGGTATCCACTTTATGCTGCAGCTCCCCGGCCAGGGCCTCTATACTGTATTCACCTTCAGTGATTGTTATGGTCTTCTCCACACCGTCCAAGTTTATCACAAACTCGTTGTTTGAAGATCCAATGGATATTGTATCCCCAATGGCCAACCCTTCCAGGAGTCTTGAAAGGCTCCCGCCGCTTTCCTTAACAGCCTGCTGCGCCAGGGCATTGACTTTAAGGGTGTAGCTGCCTTCCCGGGCTGCCGACCCTGCTGTAACATCAGCTATCGAAGCACCACTGATGACAGCGCTGTACTTCATGAGAGTTGCCTGAAGTCTCATATCAAACACGGAATTTTTAAAACCCAGCATAAGCGAATTTATGCTCCTGTAGTCCTCCTGCTGCCATCTAAGGACCTGCCTTTCCTGATAGAGCTTGTCCGCCTTCATCCTCTGTACCCTCATCATATCGCTTACCAGCTTGTCAATATCCATGCCGGAAGCCAGCCCGCCTATCCTTATGGGACTTATCATATCCTCTCACCCCCTCTTTCCAGCGATTAATAGCCGGAAGTTAACAACCTATATCCTCTAAACCCTATCATAAACTGGTGCCTTGCACTTAAATTTTCCTGTCCACAAGAATGCCCGCCAGTTCCCACATCTTCGCCACCATATCTAAAATCTTCTCCGGTGGGATCTCCCTTATTATTTCTCCGGTTTCTTCGTTGATGACCTTTACCATAATCTCCTTGGTACCTTCATGTATGGAAAACTCAAACCTTTTATCCGCACCCCTGAGCGCCTTGTTGGCATTCTCTATGGCTTCAATGAGCTGTCGTTCACTAATGGACATCGATGAATGCCGTGTATCCCGGTGCATATTATCGGCTGCGGCAGTCTTTGAGCCTTCCGCCGCCTCCTGCCTGCCGCTTTCCCTTACCCCGGCGTCCGGGACCCTCATCGTTTTAGGCACCGTGTTCACACCCTCCACTTTCACGACATCACCTCCCGTACTATTTGCTACATAGGCTTATTAATTATATCGTCATACTTTTTGCCATACTTTAGAATTATCCATTCGTGTCCTGTAGGTGGAACCGATATCAACTATATTGGCTCCGCACCCACCGCATCCAAGATGGGCTTCAATCCCTATGCTGAGTAACATACGGCCCCCCAATGCAAAACTGTTGATTTTGAATGAAGCAGGATGTTTAGAAAAAAACTATTGAAAAAGGAGCGGCATAAAACCGCTCCTTTTCGGAACGTTAGTACTAGCCAAGCAACTGAAGCACGCTCTGCGGCAGCATGTTAGCCTGGGCAAGCATTGCAGTTGCAGCCTGCTGCAGGATGTTGTTCTTGGTAAACTCCATCATCTCTTGTGCCATATCTACATCACGAATTCGGGATTCGGCAGCCTGCAGGTTCTCGGCAGATGTATCAAGGTTTCTAATGGTATGCTCCAATCTATTCTGAGCTGCACCCAAGGATGAACGGGTTGTAGAAACTTTTACTATAGCAGCGTCAATAAGCGAAACTGCACTCTGTGCCCCACCCTGTGTCGAAATATCGATCCCATCTACTCCGAGGCTTACTGCATCCATATTCTCAATGGAAAGGCTCATTTTCTGTTCGTCTGCGTAATTGGCTCCTATTTGGAAGGTGACTCCGTCGCCGATGACTACAATATCCGTTCCATCCAGACTGCCTGCTTCATATCCTTCATTAACCTTAATAGTTATCTTCCCATCGCCGAAAACAATGGTCCCCGCTGTCGCATCAGCCTGCTCCGTAGATATATAAGTGGTGTTGTCATCTGTGATTGTGTACGCATCAGCGCTTACTATAGTACCGTCACCCTGGGTAATTGTCCAGGTACCAGCTGCCACTCCGTTAACGGAGGCACCGATTACGCCGGCTACTGCCAATGCTGTAGAATTTGTGGCGTTGGTATCGACTGCATTACCCAAGGTACCGTCCAACAGTTTTTGGGTATTAAACTCTGTTGAATTAGCAATCCTTGTAAGCTCTGTCTTCAGTTCCTCTACTTCTGCCTGAAGCGCCTGCCTGTCTTCAGTAGCATTGGTACCGTTTGCCGACTGAATTGCCAATTCGCGCATCCTTTGGAGGATAGAATGGGCTTCGTTCAATGCGCCCTCTGCCGTTTGGATCATAGAGATGCCGTCCTGCGCGTTTCTTGAAGCCATTTTCAGGCCCCTTATTTGACCCCTCATTTTTTCCGAGATGGAGAGTCCTGCCGCATCATCCCCGGCCCTGTTGATCCTGTAGCCCGATGAGAGCTTCTCCAGCGACTTAGCCCCCGCCATGTTGTT
>JAAYEV010000194.1 GCA_012728565.1 Clostridiales bacterium | reverse complement strand
GACGCGGCAATGATTATTGCCCCGGACCTTGGACAAAAAGTCCAGATCCTGGAGAACGCGGTAATGGCGGCCAGGGCGCTGGATATTATAAACCCGAAGGTTGCAATAGTATGTGCCGTCGAAAAAGTGAATCCCAAGATGCCGGCCACGCTGGATGCGCAGGAATTAGTAAAGATGAACCAGGAAGGCAGGATAAGGGACTGCATGGTGGGGGGACCCTTTGCGCTGGACAATGCGGTGTCGGTGGAGGCTGCAAAGCATAAGGGAATAGACCACCCCGTTGCGGGAAAAGCCGACGTATTAATAGTTCCCGACATTGAAGCGGGCAATATACTGTACAAGTCCTTTGTGTATTTTGCCAGGGCGAAAAATGCCGGCGTTATAGTAGGCGCCAAGGTGCCCATAGTTCTTACCTCGAGGGCGGATAACGAGGAAGCAAAGCTCAATTCCATTGCCCTTGCGGTACTTATGGCA
This sequence comes from Clostridiales bacterium, assembly GCA_012728565.1. Classification (GTDB taxonomy): domain Bacteria; phylum Bacillota; class Clostridia; order Ch29; family Ch29; genus JAAYEV01. Next base: position 11,735 of record JAAYEV010000194.1, on the reverse strand, counting down.
AATAAATAAAGCGGGGTGAGAATATGAACGAGGTATTCAGACTGCTTGTAATAAATCCGGGTTCCACTTCAACCAAAATAGCCATATTTGACAACGAAAAGCCGGTTTTTGAGGAGGTAATAAGGCACAGTTCGGAGGAACTGGCTCCGTACCCCACCATATTCAGCCAGTACCAGTTCAGGAAGGAAATCATACTGGAAACTCTGAACAAGAAGGATATTAACCTTACAAAACTTAGCGCCGTGGTGGGCAGGGGAGGGCTTTTGCACCCCATTCCCAGCGGTACCTACGAAGTAAACGACAAGATGATTGAGGATTTGAGATTGGGCCTTTTCGGCCAGCATGCGTCAAGCCTGGGAGGGGTACTGGCAAGGGAGATTGCATCCCAGCTAAACATCCCGGCCTATATAGTGGACCCGGTGGTGGTGGACGAACTGGAGGACGTGGCAAGGATTTCCGGGATGCCGGAGATAGAAAGGGTGTCCATTTTCCATGCCCTGAACCAGAAGGCTGTGGCAAGAAGGGCTGCTAGGGACCTGGGCAAACCCTATGAAGAGCTGAACCTGATTGTAACCCATATAGGCGGAGGCATTTCGGTAGGCGCCCATAAAAAGGGCAGGGTGGTGGACGTCAACAACGCTTTGAACGGCGACGGACCCTTTTCACCCGAGAGGGCGGGGACCCTGCCTACGGAAGGGCTTATCAAACTGTGCTATTCGGGCCGGTTTACGCTGGACGAGATGAAGAAAAAGATTGCCGGTAAAGGCGGCCTTGTTGCACACCTGAAAACCAACGACGCCAGGGAAGTGGAAAGGATGATCGAAGGCGGAGACAAGCATGCGGAGCTTATCTACCGCGCAATGGCATACCAGATTGCCAAGGAGATAGGTAGCTGCGCAGCCGTATTGGAAGGCAAGGTGGATGCCATAGCACTCACCGGGGGCATAGCCCACAGCAAGATGCTGACCGGGTGGATAATAGAAAGGGTGGAATTCATAGCCCCGGTGTTCGTTTACCCGGGCGAGGACGAGATGACAGCCCTTGCCGAGGGAGGCCTCAGGGTGCTAAGAGGCGAAGAAAAGGCAAAACTATACCAATAAAAGGACTGGTAGCCCATGTTGGAAGACAAAAGAATAAGGATTGTAACCGGCCATTACGGCAGCGGCAAGACAGAATTCGCGGTAAACTATGTGATTAACTTGGCAAAGTCCGGAAAAAAGGCCGCCATTGCGGACCTGGACATTGTAAACCCCTATTTTCGCTCCCGGGAGGAAAAGGGCCGCATGGAGAGGCTCGGGATACGGGTGGTGGCGCCGGAGGGCAAGTTTATAAACGCCGATGTGCCGGCACTGCCTGCCGATATTAACACCCTTTTGCAGGATGAAAGCTACCAGGTGGTGCTGGATGTCGGGGGCGATGCGGCGGGGGCCCGGGCCCTGGGACGGTATTATCCCCACCTTAAGGATGCCGATTATGACATGTTCATAGTGGTAAACGCCAACCGGCCCAATACCGCAAGTTCCGAAGCGGTTATTGAATACATCCAGGATATAGAAAGGGCGGCCCGGATTCGCGCTACCGGCCTTGTAAACAACACCCATATGCTGCGGGAGACTACCGTGGAAGACGTGCTTAGGGGGCAGCGGGTGGTGGAAGAGGTTTCCCGGCAAAAAGACCTGCCGGTGAAATATATATGCGCCATTGAAAGGATAGCCGGGCAAATCCCGGCGGGTTTGGCGGGTGAGGTTTTCCCCATCAAAATGTATATGCGACCCGAGTGGTTGTAATTTCAGCGAAAAAAGGAGGGTTGTTCATGGCAAAGGTAAGAGGGAAGGTTACATTCAAGGAACATCTGTGCAAGGGATGCGAGCTTTGTACTACTGTTTGTCCGGTGAACATAGTAAAGATGGCAAAGGACAGGATAAACGCGAAAGGGTATCACCCCGCAACCGTTTACGAGATGGAAAAGTGCATAGCCTGCGGGAACTGCGCTACCACCTGTCCTGACACTGTTATCGAGGTTGAAAGGATAAGGGATAACGGCTAGTTTTATCCAGCTGGAACAATTCAAATCAGAGGAGGGAAATTTTATGGCAAAGGTTTTAATGAAGGGAAATGAAGCAATCGGTGCTGCTGCAATTAAGGCCGGCTGCAAGTTTTTCTTCGGTTACCCGATTACGCCTCAAAGCGAGCTGCCCGAATACATGGCCAGGGAGATGCCGAAGGCAGGTGCTACTTTCCTGCAGGCCGAGAGTGAGGTGGCTGCCATAAACATGGTCTATGGTGCTGCAGGAGCAGGAGCAAGGGTGATGACCTCATCCTCCAGCCCCGGCATAAGCCTGAAACAGGAGGGGATATCCTATATAGCAGGCGCCGAACTGCCCTGCGTGATAGTTAACATAATAAGAGGAGGCCCCGGCCTGGGCGGAATACAGCCGGCCCAGTCGGACTATTTCCAGGCCACAAAGGGCGGCGGCCACGGTGATTATAAAATGGTGGTGCTGGCCCCGGCGTCGGTACAGGAACTAACCGACCTTTTGATGGAAGGCTTTGATATAGCCGACCAGTACAGGAACCCGGTAATGATAATAGGGGACGGCATGCTGGGTCAGATGATGGAACCGGTGGAACTTAGGGAGCCCAAAAAACGAAACCTGCCTCCCAAGGACTGGGCCACCACCGGCACCGGAGGGAGAGGACATACCAACGTTATCAACTCATTGTTCATTGACCCTGCCGAATGCGAGAAGCATAACTTAAAGCTTAAGGCCAAGTTCGATGAAATGGAAAAGAACGAGAAAAAGTATGAAATATACAACTGCGACAATCCGGACATTATAGTAGCTGCCTACGGCACCACTTCCAGGATTGTAAAAACCGCAATAGACAAGTGCAAGGACGAGGGCATAAATGTCGGTCTCATTAGGCCCATATCCCTCTGGCCCTTCCCCTACGAAGTATTCGAGGAGTATGCCGACAGGGCCAAGGCGTTCCTTTCGGTGGAGATGAGCCTGGGCCAGATGGTGGAGGACGTGAAACTGGGCGTTAACGGTAAGAAGCCGGTTTACTTCTACGGCAGGACCGGAGGAATGGTACCGGTGCCCGACGACATTGTGGCCGAGATAAAGAAAATATTAGGGGGTGCTAAATAATGGCTGAGATGGTATTTCAAAGAACCAAGGGGTTACAGGACAGGCCCTTCCATTACTGCCCGGGCTGCACCCATGGTATAATCCACCGGCTGGTTGCCGAGGTCCTAGAGGAACTGGGCGTTCTCGATAAGGCCATTGGCGTTGCACCGGTTGGATGCTCGGTTTTCGCCTATGACTACTTCAACTGTGACATGCAGGAGGCCGCCCACGGCAGGGCACCCGCGGTTGCTACCGGCATAAAGAGGGTACACCCGGACAAAGTGGTGTTCACCTACCAGGGAGACGGAGACCTTGCCTCCATAGGTACCGCCGAGATAGTACACGCGGCCATGAGGGGAGAAAAAATCACCACCATATTTGTCAACAACGCAATATACGGTATGACCGGCGGGCAGATGGCACCCACTACGCTGGTGGGCCAGAAGGCTACCACATCGCCCTTTGGAAGGGACAAGAACCATGCCGGTTCGCCCATAAGGATGAGCGAGATGCTGGCAACGCTGGAGGGACCCGCTTATATAGAAAGGGTTACAGTAACCACCCCGGCCCATATAAGGAAGGCCAAGAAGGCCATCAGGAAGGCCTTCGAAGCACAGATAGAGGGTAAGGGTTTCACCATGATAGAAGTACTGTCCACCTGCCCGACCAACTGGGGAATGTCCCCCGTTGAGGCGCTCAGGTGGCTGGAGGAAAATATGATACCCTATTATCCGCTGGGAGTCTACAAAGCTTCCGAGGAGGTGAAATAGGATATGATAAACGAGCGTGTAATAATGGCCGGGTTTGGAGGCCAGGGTGTAATGTCCATGGGCCAGCTTCTCACCTACGCGGGGATGATTGAAGGCAAGAACGTGTCCTGGCTACCGTCCTACGGGCCGGAGATGCGAGGAGGTACCGCCAACTGCAATGTTATCATATCCGACAATCCCGTGGCGTCCCCTATCGTAACGGATGCCACCGCCGTAATAGCGATGAACAGGCCGTCGCTGGACAAATTCGAGCCCACTTTGGTAAAAGACGGGCTGCTGCTTATAAACAGCTCGCTCATCGACAGGGGGGCAAAAAGGGACGACGTAAGGGCTTACCAGATACCCGCCAACGAAATAGCCAATGAGCTGGGCAACAGCAGGATAGCCAACATGGTTATGCTTGGAGCGTATCTCGAGGCCACCGGTGCCATTAAAAAGGAAAGCGTACTGGAAGCCCTTAAAAAGGTATTCGGTGAGAGGAAAGCCCATCTGATACCCATAAACGAGGATGCCCTGAACAGGGGCGCCGAGCTGGTCAAGGCAAGCAGCTGCGGCTGATAGGAAATATACCCGGCAGTTTTACCAGAGAATGAAAAGCAGCCCACCGCCAAGGGTGGGCTGCTTTTTTACTCCAGTTTAAACACCTCTTTCGGATGCACCTTGACGTCCCTGGGGTAATAGGCTCCCGTTTCCCGGCAAAGGGCATACCTTTTTGCCAGTTCCCCCGACCGGGACATGGTCTTTATCTTTTCAAGGCATTCTATAAGCCGGTCTATATCCTTTTTATTATTATAGGCCGCAAGGCTTACCCTTACCATGCCGGGGATACCGCTTAAGTCTCCGGCTCTTTTCTTGTGTATAAGCCGGGACAGCTGCTGTGGATTAAGTCCCAACAGGTGCAGCATGTAGGGCTGGGCGCAAAAGCACCCGTTTCTAACGGCAATACCCCCCTCCCAGGCCAGCGCGGCGGCCACCAGGCCGTGGGGTATACCGTCAAGGTTGAAGGTAATAACCCCCACCCTGTTCCCGGTCCGGTTGGGATCGGTTTCGCCGTATACCCTGAGCCCTTTGACTTCCCCCAGCCTTTTAAGGGCATAGGAAGTAACGGTTCTTTCATGGTTTTCAATGTTACGCATGCCTTGCCTTTGCAAATATTGAATGGCGGATGCCAGTGCCACTGCCCCCACAACGTTGGGGGAGCCGGCCTCTTCCCTGTCCGGAAGCCCGGCCCATTCCACCGTTTCGGGGGTAACTATGTTAACGGTGCCGCCGCCGGTGTACTCGGGAGCGCCCGTTAAAAAGGTCCTTTTTGGTCCTATAAGCACCCCGGTTCCAAAGGGAGCGTACATTTTATGGGCGGAAAAAACGAGGTAATCAATATGTTCCGGGTGGTCGTCGGGTTTTATATCCACCGGTGAATGGGGCACAAGCTGGGCACCGTCTACCAGGATGGGTACCCCTGCGCGGTGGGCAATGGCAGCGATGCTTCCCACATCGTTCTTGAAACCGGTTACATTGGAAGCCCCCGAGACGCTTACAAGTTTTATCCTGCGCCCGTACTGCCGCAGTTTGGTTTCCAGGTCATCCAGGTCAAGGGCGCCCCGCCGGTCAACGCCGGCGTACACCGCTGCCGCCTTGGACCTCCAGGGAAGGTCGTTGGAATGATGTTCCATCATGGTTGTGAGCACCAAATCCCCCTTGGCGAGCCCCAATCGGTAGGAGACCTTGTTTACCGCTTCGGTGGCGTTTTTCACGAAAATTACGCAGTTGCTGGAAAGGTCCGCTTTTACAAAGCTGCCTACCACTTCGTGGGCTTCGTCGTATACATGGGTGGAGACTTGGGACTTGAAACCGGTGCCCCTGTGTACGCTGGAATACCAGTCCATGAACTCAATTACCTTGTCCAGTACCGGGCGCAGTACCGGGGTGCTGGCGGCATTGTCCAGGTTCACGTAAGATGCATATCCTCCCCCGGCAAGGGGAACCTTCTTGTCTATACCCACAATATCCCTGCGGAACCTTGCATGGTTAAACCCTTCCCTTTTTAAAAACATGTTACATTCCCCTTTAAAAAATAAGCGCTAATACCATTATATGAACGGGGCGGAGTTTTGATTCCGCAGTGCCGCGGCAAAGATTCGCCGGCGGCGCCTTGCAAAGGGGCCCCCCAAAGCACAGGGGTTGCAGGCAGGATTGTAGTTACATAATATAATAAGGAGGGCAGTTTTTAATGCCTATGGGATTTCCAACCAATTGAAAAGCTATATTCGGTGTGATAATATTTAACCGTATTAGGCTGGCATACTATAAGGACAGGGGGAATTGTATGGGTAAACTATTCGGAACCGACGGTGTAAGGGGAATAGCAAACGAGGAACTGACCAGCGACCTTGCATTCAAGCTTGCCCGGGCGGGAGCCGCCGTCTTGGGCAGCGGGGTAAAAAGGCCGAAGTTTGTACTGGGAACGGATACGCGCCTTTCTTCGGACATGCTGGAAAGCGCGATGGTCGCCGGGCTGTGTTCGGCGGGCAGCGATGCGGTGCTGGTGGGCGTGGTTCCCACACCGGCGGTGGCCTACCTGATAAGGCACCTTGGCGCCGACGGGGGTATTGTGATATCCGCTTCCCATAATCCTGCCCAGTACAACGGGATAAAATTTTTCGACCGCCGCGGCTACAAGCTGGATGACCATTTGGAAGAGGCCGTGGAAAAAATTGTGCTGGAGGGTGCCGACGGGTTGTCGTGCACCGGCGTGAACTTGGGCAGGAAAATAAACGAAACAAAGGGAGTAAGGTACTACGCGGACTTTCTCAAGGGCACGGTATCGGGAAATTTCGAAGGCATGAGAGTGGCCGTTGACTGTGCCAACGGGGCGGCTTTTAAAGTGGCTCCCTTGGTACTGGAGGAACTGGGAGCCGAGGTGAGTGTAATTAACGACTGCCCCGACGGGCTAAACATAAACGTGGAATGCGGGTCCACCCACCCGGAAGGATTGGCTTCCCTTGTGAAAGAAAAGGGCCTGGACCTGGGGCTTGCCTTTGACGGCGATGCCGACCGGCTAATCGCAGTGGACCACAGGGGCGAGATAATAGACGGTGACTATATAATGGCAGTCTGTGCCCAGCGGCTTAAGGCCCAGGGGAAACTTTCAAAGGATACCGTGGCAGCCACGGTGATGTCCAACCTGGGACTGCACCGGGCATTGGAGAAAATTGGCTGCAGGGTGGAGGAAACCAAGGTCGGGGACAAGTACGTGCTGCAGAGGATGATGGAGAAGGGATACAGCCTTGGCGGCGAGCAGTCGGGCCACGTAATATTCCTGGACCTAAACACCACCGGGGACGGCCTTCTGACGGCACTCCAGCTTCTGGAGACCATTAAGTATTTCGGCAAAAGCCTTTCGGAACTTTGCAGCACCATGCAAAAATATCCCCAGGTCCTGGTCAACGCAAGGGTTAGAAGTACGGACAAGGAAGCTTACCGACGGGACCCGGTTATTTGCGCCGAGATTGAAAGGATACAAGACCAATTGAAGGGCAGCGGCAGGGTGCTTATAAGACCTTCGGGAACCGAGCCGCTGGTAAGGATTATGCTGGAGGGCCAGGATACAGGCCAGCTTAGGCAGTATGCGGAAAACCTTGCAAAGCTGATTGAAACCCGCCTATCGTAGAGACAGGGGACGGTTCTTTGTCCCGTTTGTACGTTTCGCGAAGGAGGCGATGGATGGAGATAGTCCCAAGGGTATAAAGCGCCAGAACTCCTTAATCAATGGGCACTTGCGCGGGTTGTGCGTCAAAACGCGGGTGTGCTAAAGCGCCTATCGATTGCGTTTTACGTGCAGCGCGCCGCGGGCGCTTGATAGGGGAGTTGACGAGGTCCGGGGCTTATCGAGGCTTCGGCGGATGGCCCCGCGGTATGCTGCTACCGTAAAGGCTCTACAAATCCACCGGGCGACCGGCGGGACAAAGGGGGTCGGGCAGTCAACAATACTGCTAAAAGGAGAAACACCGATATGAATAAAGCGGATAAAAGGGGTTATCCCCATTATATGCTAAAGGAGATATACGAACAGCCGGAAGTGATAGAAAACACCCTGAAGGACAGGTTAATACCGGGGAGCGAAGATATAAATCTTAGCGATATAAAACTAACCCAAAGCGACCTTGACGGGGTGCACAGAATGGTTGTGGTTGCATGTGGCACGTCCTATCACGCGGGGCTTGCCGGCAAATACCTCATTGAAAAGTTCGCCGGGATACCGGTGGAGGTGGAAATAGCCTCCGAGTTCCGGTACCGGGACCCGGCGGTGGATAAAAACAGCCTGATAATAGCAATAAGCCAGTCGGGGGAAACCGCCGACACCTTGGATGCAATGAGAAAGGCAAAGCAAAAAGGTGCCCGCATCATTGCCATATCAAACGTGGCGGGAAGCACCATACCCAGGGAGGCGGACCACTCCCTCTATACCTGTGCAGGCCCGGAGATTTCGATAGCCTCCACCAAGGCCTACACGTCGCAGTTAATTGCCCTTTATTTACTTACGTTGAAACTGGCCCAATTAAAGGGCGGGATTGACCGGGAAACATACCGGCAGAGGCTGGAGGCACTGAGCAGCCTGCCGGAAAAGGCGCGAAAAATGCTGGACTGTTCGGGAGAAATGAAAGAGCTGGCCGGGCGGCATAAGGATATGGAAAAGATTATATACCTGGGCCGGGGTCTTGATTACGCATTGGCCCTTGAGGGGTCTTTGAAGCTGAAAGAGACGTGTTATATACATTCGGCCGCTTACCCGGCGGGCGAGTTCAGGCACGGGCCTATGGCGCTGGTGGAAGAAGGGCTTTTTGTATTTTTCCTTGCCACCCAGGATGCACTGCTAGACAAGTCCCTGGCCAATTTGCGGGAAATAAAGGACAGGGGAGCCTACGTGGTAGCCCTGGCCAAGGAGGGCAGCCGGGAAGTCGGCGAAGTGGCAGACAGGGTAATATATGTTCCGGAAGTACCGGATGAATTCACCTCGGCGCCGGCGGTAATACCCCTGCAGTTGTTTGCCTATTACATGGCGGCAGCCCGGGGACACGATGTTGACAAGCCGCGAAGCCTGGTAAAAAGCGTCACCGATTCATAATCATAGGGACGGTTCTTTTGATTACATTTCATTGAATTTATTATAAAGCCGAATATTGAATAACAAAGTTGGACACTGTATGGGACGAGGGATGGGGTAAGGGACGTTCTTTGTCCCATTTGTCAATTATGTAAAGGGGGTGGTGCGGTAAAGAATGCAATTGGGAAAGGAGGAGGTGACAGCAGATATTAAAAAAACAAGCGCCAGAACTCCTTAATCAATGAACGCTTGCGGGAATTGTGCGCCAAAATGCGGGCGTGCTGAAGCGCCTGTCAACCGCGCATTGCGTGCAGCACGCTGCGGGCGTTTGGTAGCGGAGTTGACGAGGGTCGGGGCTTATCGAAGTTTTCGGCGGATGGCCCCGCGGTATGCTGCTACCGTAAAGGCCTTACAAATCCGCCGGGCGACCGGCGGGACAAAGTAGACCGGGCAGCAACGAAAAATCCCTAAAGGAGAATACAAGACTATGTGCGGTATAGTTGGATATATAGGCAGCAAAGACGCAACACCCATCCTGATTGAAGGCTTAAGAAGGCTTGAATACAGGGGATACGATTCGGCCGGGGTAGCCGTTTATAACGAAGGCAGGGTCCAGGTGAAAAAGTACAAGGGCAGGCTGGATGTGCTGGAGAGCCGGCTTAGGGAAAACCCCATCCTGGGAAACTTAGGGATCGGGCATACCCGGTGGGCCACCCACGGCGAACCGTCGGATGTGAATTCCCATCCCCAGACAAGTTCCGGCGGGGATATAGCCATTGTACACAATGGCATAATAGAAAACTTTATGCCCCTTAGGGAATGGTTGTGCTATGAAGGGTACGAATTCCGGTCGGATACTGATACCGAGGTGGTAGCCCACCTCATAGACCATTTCTATGAAGGGGACCTTGTGAAGGCGGTTATAGAGTGCATGAAAAGGTTGAAGGGGTCCTTCGCGCTGGGGATAATAAGCTCTGACGAGCCGGATAAACTGGTGGCGGTAAGAAAGGACAGCCCGCTTATAGTAGGCATCGGCAGCGGCGAAAACTTCATAGCGTCGGACATCCCTGCCATACTTAACCATACCAAGCGGGTATACCTGCTGAACGATATGGAAATAGCGGTTTTAAGCAGAGAGGGCGTGAAAATACTGGACCATAATGGTGCGCCGGTACAGAAGGAAGTGTTTGAAGTTACCTGGGACGTGGCCGCTGCCGAAAAGGGGGGCTATCCCCATTTCATGCTGAAGGAAATGTTCGAGCAGCCCACCGCCCTTAGGCAAACCCTCAAGTCCCGGCTTATATCCGAGAACGACGACATAATACTGGACATGATAAGGATTAACAAAGAGGACCTTGACAGGGTGGACAAAATAAACATCGTAGCCTGCGGCACCGCGTACCATGCGGGGGTTGTGGGAAAACATCTTATAGAAAGGCTGGCGAGGATTCCCGTCGAGACGGACATCGCCTCCGAGTTCCGCTACAGGGACCCGATACTTGATAAAAACAGCCTTGTGATGGTTATAAGCCAGTCGGGAGAAACCGCCGACACCCTCGCGGCCATGAGGGAAGCCAAGCGGAAAGGGGCCAGGGTTATTGCCGTTACCAACGTGGTGGGAAGTACCGTGTCCAGGGAAGCCGACGACCTATTGTATACCTGGGCGGGGCCGGAAATTGCGGTAGCCTCCACGAAGGCCTATACGACGCAGCTTCTGGCCATGTCGCTTATAGCCTTAAAACTTGCCCGCATAAAGGGTGAAATAGACGAGGAGCTTTACAGCAGTATGAGGGAGGCCATATACAGGCTCCCGGAACAGGCGCAGCAGGTGCTGGAAAAGGCGGAGGAGATAAAGGCCCTTTCGGAGGAATACAAGGACGTTGACAAGGTGTTTTTCATAGGCCGGTCGCTGGACCATGCCGTGGCCATGGAAGGGTCGTTAAAGCTTAAGGAAATATCCTATATATTTTCCGAGGCCTATGCGGCCGGAGAACTTAAGCACGGCACCATTGCCCTTGTGGAGGACGGGACGCTGGTCTTTGCCCTGGCCACCCAGGATAGGCTGTTCGAAAAGTCGGTCAGCAACATGAAGGAGGTAAAGGCCAGGGGAGCCCACGTGATAGCCGTTGCCAAGGAGGGAAACAGGGAGGTTGAAAAGGTGGCGGACCGGGTCATATACATCCCGGATACGCTGGACCTTTTGACCCCGGTGCTGACGGTGATACCGCTGCAGCTTTTTGCCTACTATATAGCGGTGGCCCGGGGCTGTGACGTCGACAAGCCCAGGAACCTAGCCAAAAGCGTCACCGTGGAGTAATCATAGGGACGGTTCTTTTGATTACTGTATAATTCAAATAAAGTTCACTCCATGAAAATAAAGTTCGCTCTATAAAAATAAAGTTCGTTCCAAAATCCCGTAGTCGAAGCAGGAAAAATCCTGAACGGCTGCGGGATTTACGTTTACAGAGGGAAGGGTTAAGGTGTAAGGAATAAGGCTAAAGACATTAATTTTAAAGGGATTGAAAACAATATATTGATTGAAATAAGACTGAAAAAGGACATTTGAAAATGCAACCTTATACCTTTTTCCTTTCAACTTATCCCTATTAGGAACCGACTTTATTTTAAAAATTACTACAAGAATTAAGGAAGAAATGTTATTAAATGGAATGAAAATATTGAATTTTAGAGCGGACTTTATTATCTGGAAGAGATTAGGAGAATAGGGTT
>JAAYEV010000193.1 GCA_012728565.1 Clostridiales bacterium | reverse complement strand
GAGGGCGGACAGGATTGCCATGGCCATGGGCATGGAAACAAACTCCCCCGGCAGGGTTTACGCCGGGACCAAGTATGTGCTTACGGAACTTGCAGGCGCAGGGCATGTGTTTGTACCAAGGGAGGTGCTTGTTTCCCGGGCGGCGGGGCTGCTGGAGGTGGAGTCCCGGCAGGTGGAGGATGCCATTTCATCCCTTGCCATCGCAGGCCAGTTGAAGATTGAAGATTCGCCCGACGGCCCGGTTGTATACTACATGCCCTATTATTATGCCGAATCGTCGGTGGCAGCCAAACTGGTCCAGCTTGCCCTCATGGCGTATGATACCTTTGACCTGGACATGGAAAGGGAACTGGAAGCCTTTGAGAAAAAATACCGCATTGTCCTGGATAAAGTCCAGAAAGAGGCGGTAATCCAGTCCATGCGAAACGGTATTGTGGTTATAACGGGTGGGCCGGGTACCGGAAAAACCACCACCATTAAAGCCATAATAGGCATATTCGAGGAAAAGGGGCTCAAGGTTGCGCTGGCGGCACCCACCGGCCGGGCGGCAAAACGGATGGCCCAGGCCTGCGGCAGGGAAGCATCCACCATCCACCGGCTGCTTGAGTTCTCGTATCAGGAAGAAGAGCATGTATCGGCCTTCGGCAGGGACGAGGACAACCCGCTGGACTGTGAAGTACTCATCATAGACGAGGTATCCATGGTTGATATACTGCTTATGCATCACCTTTTGAAGGCGGTACGGCCGGGTACAAGGCTGGTTATGGTGGGGGACGTGGACCAACTTCCCTCGGTGGGGGCGGGCAACGTGCTGAGGGATATTATAACAAGCGGGGTTGTAAGGGTTGTGAGGCTTAAAACAATATTCCGCCAGCAGGGGGAGAGTTCCATAGTGGTCAACGCCCATAGGATAAACGAGGGGCTTTACCCGGTAACAAATGCAAGGGACGGCGACTTCTTTTTTATAGAAAAAAAGGACATGCAGCAAGCGCTGGATACCATTATTGACCTTTGCAAAAGTAGGCTGCCAAAATACGACGGGTACAATCCCATGACCGATATACAGGTACTATCCCCGATGAGGAAGGGACCGGTAGGCGTGGACAACCTGAACTTACGGCTTCGGGAAAGCCTGAACCCCCCTTCAAGGGGTAAGGGGGAAAAAAAGTCCGGCAGCTGCGTGTTCCGGGTGGGGGACAAGGTCATGCAGATAAGGAACAACTATTCCATGAAATGGGAGGCTCCGCTGCCGGGAGGGGGCACCGAGGAAGGCGAGGGCGTATTTAACGGTGACCTTGGCATTATAGAGAGCCTGGATGAGGAGGAAGGTCAGCTAGTGGTCGTATTTGACGATGAGAAAAGGGTTACGTATCGGTTCAACCAGCTGGACGAACTGGAACCGGCCTATGCAGTAACGGTACACAAAAGCCAGGGCAGTGAGTTCCCGGTAGTGGTTATGCCAGCCTTCTGGGGTCCTCCCATGCTGGTTACCAGGAACCTTTTGTATACAGCCCTTACCAGGGCAAAAAAGCTGGCGGTGCTGGTGGGCAGGGAGGAGCACCTGCGCAGGATGGTGGACAACAACAGGATTTCCAGGAGGTACTCGGCCCTTGACCGGAGGATGAGGGATATTTTATCAAGGTTTTAGGCGGGGGTGGTGCCGGTGAAGCAAATTGTGCCGGCGTTATGGGAAGGCCTAATGGACCTTCTTTATCCCGAAGGTATCAACTGCTACCTGTGCGGGGATAAAATCCGGGGTCAGCATACCTATGGCGTCTGCCCGGTCTGCCGGAAGGAATTCATTTTCGTCGGGGAGAAAAGCTGCAGCATGTGCGGGAAACAGCTTGATCGCGCAGGTCTTTGCAGTGACTGCCGCAGTTTCCGGCACTACTTTGACAGGGCCTATTCGCTGTGCGTGTACGATGGCAAGGTGAAGGAATGGATTTATTCCTTCAAGTATGCCGGCAGGTCCTACCTGGCGCGTCCCTTCGGGAGGATGATGGCGGAAAGGATTAAAGAAATAGGGATGGACCGGTGGGTGGACTGTGTAGTGCCGGTACCCCTCCACCGGAAAAAGCAAAGGCAGAGGGGGTACAACCAGTCCCGCTTGCTGGCCGACGTGATAAGCAGGGAACTGGGCATGGGAAAGGCCCGGGATCTGCTGAAAAGAATACGGGAAACCCCGCCCCTCAGCGGGCTGACCCGTCTTCAGAGGATGGAGACCATGGAGGGGGCTTTCTACATGAACGGCAAGGAGGCCGCCGTTAAGAATGTGCTTCTTATAGACGATATATATACTACGGGCAGTACTGTCAACCAGTGTGCCCGGGCGCTTAAGGAAGGCGGGCTGGTCAGGGTATACGTATTCACTCTGGCCTCCGGTAAGGATATATAGTTCACAAGGGAGGTAGAAACATGGGAGATTTGCGTAACTGCAGGAGGTGTGGCAAGCTTTTTGTTTATACCGGTATTCCACTGTGCAGGCAGTGCATTGATGAAGACGAGGAGATTTTTGAAAGGGTCAAGGAGTATATAGAAAGCCATCCCAAGTGCACAACCATGGAGGTGGCTGAAGCCCTTGACATTCCGATGGAAAAAATACTTCAATTTCTCAGGGAGGGCAAGCTGGAACTTAGCAAGGAAAATACCAATATGCTGCTGGGCTGTGAAAGATGCGGGAGGCCCATACCCACAGGACGATACTGCAGTGAATGCGCCTCCTTTATTGAAAAGGAGTTTATGAAGGGTTTAAAGAGACCCGGCCTTCCGCAGCGCCGTGAAAAGGAGCGAATGTACACTGCCCACCGCAGAAAAAAAGATTAAAGGTATTAATATTAGCCGGGGTAATGACGATATTATTCATGAGGATCTAAAAGTGGGGGATGAGTTATGAAGATTAATGATGGTGGACTGGGAAAAATACTGGGCATATATAAAAAGCAGGGGATACAGCCCTCAAGGCCGGATAAGGCAGGCGAAGTCAAGGGGGCTGCCGGCAGGGACAAGATTGAACTGTCCACAAACGCCCAGGACTTCCAAGTGGCCCTAAAGGCCCTGGGCCAGGTGCCCGAAATTAGGGCGGAGAAAGTTGAAGAACTGAAAGCCAAAATTACTTCGGGGCAGTACAATGTTGATGCCGGGGAGGTGGCCGACAGTATTCTTGACGGCCTGTTCCTGGACAAAAGGGTTTAGACAATTCTATTATCGGGGATGAGGGATATGAAAGGCCTGTGGGAAAGGCTGGTTGAAATCTTGGAAAAGGAAAGCGCTCTGTACAGGGATATCCTTGACCTATCCAGGCATAAAACCAGTACAATCGTGGAAGGGAAGGTATCCCAGTTGGAGCAGCTTACCGGGGTTGAGCAGAAGCTGCTGCTGAACGTGGGGGGGCTTGAGCAGCAGAGAGAAGAAGT
>JAAYEV010000192.1 GCA_012728565.1 Clostridiales bacterium | reverse complement strand
TAAAAGGACTTGGGCTTCCCAGTTCCTTAAGTCAGTGAGGGATGCTTAAAGTAGCAGGTTAACAGGAGATTACTTTTATTTTTAAAACCCATAGTATCTTGACGCTATCACAAACCCAGGGGTTGATGCATTCCAGTCCAAAATATTGTATAATTTGACCATGATACAGAGAAGGGGGGCCGCCGATGCAAAAAGGAAGAATACTGGTAGTGGAAGACGAAATCAAACTTGCCCGGTTTCTTGAGCTGGAACTCCGGCACGAAGGATACGAAGTTTTAGTCACCCATGACGGCAGGGAAGGCCTTCGGGCGGCCCTTGAGGAAAATGTGTCCCTTGTGGTGCTGGACATAATGCTTCCGGTCCTTAACGGAATGGAGGTATGCCGGCGTATAAGACATGCCTCGGACATACCCGTTATAATGCTTACCGCAAAGGACGATACCATGGATAAGGTAATGGGGCTGGACCTTGGGGCGGACGACTACATGACCAAACCCTTTGCCATCGAGGAACTCCTGGCCCGCATACGGGCCATCCTAAAGCGAAGGGGCGGCACAGCGGCAAAGGGGCGACAACTGAACGCCGGCGACCTGGTAATTGATACCGAAAGGTACCAAGCGTTCTTCCGTAAGCAGCCGGTTGAATTAACCAAAAGGGAGTTTGAACTTCTAAAATACCTTGTGGAAAATAGGAACATAGTCCTTACCAGGGATACACTGCTCCGGGAGGTATGGGGCTATGACTATGCAGGGGACACCAATGTAGTGGACGTTTACATACGGTATTTAAGGAGTAAAATCGACCAGAGGTTTGATACAAACCTCATAAGGACCGTCCGAGGGGTGGGATACATCCTGGAAAATGAGTAGGCTAAAGGACTTGGCACGGGGAATAAAAGTAGTGTTTAAAAGCCTGGCGATTGCCGTCTATATCCTGGGCAAGGCAGCCGGGCTGATGCTGTATCCGCTTGCCGCGGCCGTCCGGCAGCTGAAAAAGCTTCTCCGGTTCTCGCTGACCTTCAAGATTACCGCAACTTATGCCCTGATGTTTTCGGTGCTGCTCTTTTTGTCCAGCCTGCTTATTGTAACCGGGATAAGAATCTACCTTGTATATGTCCTTGAAATTGAAGACGTGTACACCGGCAGCATTTTTGCGATTTTGTCCGCGGTCAATGCCCTAATAATAATCATTACCCTCTCGGTGGGAACAAGGGTTAGCCGCAGGATGCTGATGCCCATAAAGCGCATGACCGATACCGTTAAGGAAATATCGGTCCAAAACCTTGACAAGCGGCTGGACGTCGGCGGGTCCCACGACGAATTGAAGGACCTGGCCCAGACCTTCAACGAGATGATTGACCGAATACAGAGTTCCTACGAGCGGCAGAACCGGTTTGTATCCGACGCTTCCCACGAGCTTAGGACCCCGGTGGCGGTCATACAGGGCTATGCCGACCTGCTGGACCGATGGGGAATGGACCACCGTGACGTAATGGAAGAATCGGTAAACGCCATAAAGGACGAAACCGGCAACATGAAACAGCTCATTGAAAAACTGCTGTTCCTTGCCAGGGCGGACAAAAACCAGTTGACACTCAAAATGGAAGAGTTTGTACTGGATGACCTCCTGGAGGAGATCGCCTCCGAAAGCCGGCTGCTTGATACCGGGCACATCATAACCTGCCGCATGGAGGCTGCGGGGATTGAAATTTGCGCGGACCGCAGCTGCCTGAAGCAGGCCCTGAGGGTGTTTATGGACAATGCCATAAAATATACTCCATCCGGCGGGGTCATTGAAATCTCCGCCCTTAAGACAAAAAAACAGGTGACAATAGCCGTTACCGATACCGGTATAGGCATACCAACGGAGGATATACCCCTTGTTTTTGACCGTTTCTACCGCTCGGACCTATCCCGCACCAGGGAAAGCGGCGGCCACGGCCTTGGGCTTTCCATTGCAAAGTGGATCATAGAAAGCCATGACGGAAAGATAGAAGTGCAAAGCGCCGTGGGCAAAGGAACAAAGATTTCCATACATCTCCCCTGCAGGAAATTGAATAATCCTGTTTAAACCGTGCAGCGCAATGGCGGTCCCATATCCAAGTTTCACGCTCCCTTTGATGTAATTTATGGTATAATAG